>DASSBA010000133.1:0-3553 GCA_035699205.1 Gemmatimonadales bacterium | reverse complement strand
TCGAGGTACAGGTCGAGGCTTTCGCGGCCCTCATCGATTGCCCGAGCGATTTGCGCCGGTCGCACCGGGCGACGCTTGGCACGTGCCTTCATTGTCACGCTGGACACCTCCTCCAGGACTCCCGTCCCCCACACAGTATATGTATCTCAAGGAAACTGGGACCGACCAGAATTGAGACGCGCCAATATATTGCCTAAGATGCGAAAAATCAACACCTTAGGTAAAATAATGCAGTATTGGTAGTTGCGCAGTTCTAGCGGGAGGGGCGCAGCCGGACGGCACAGCCCTGCAGATGTGGCAGTAGTTTCGTGCCATACTACTGCTGACTGGCGGCGTCAGTGCATACCGCCGCCCCCGGAAAGCTGCTTGACCAGCTCCCCCAGCACGTTCTTGGCATCGCCGAACAGCATCCAGGTCTTCTCGGAGAAGTACAGCTCGTTGTCGATCCCGGCGAAGCCGGGGTTCTTGCTGCGCTTGATCGCGAACACCGTCCGGGCCTTGTCGGCATCGATGATCGGCATCCCGTAGATCGGACTGGTCTTCTCGGTGCGGGCGGCCGGATTGACCACATCGTTGGCCCCGACCACCAGGGCGACGTCGCACTGGGGCATCTCGGAGTTGATCTCGTCCATCTCCACCAGGTCGGTGTAGGGGATGTCCGCCTCGGCCAGGAGCACGTTCATGTGCCCTGGCATCCGCCCGGCGACGGGATGGATGGCGAACTTGACCGTGATCCCCCGCTTCTTGAGCTGGTCGTAGAGCTCCCGCACCTTGTGCTGTGCCTGCGCCACCGCCATCCCGTAGCCGGGGACGATGACGACCAGGTTGGCCTGCTCGAGGATCTGCGCCGCCCCCTCGATCGTCTCCGCCTTGTAGACCTTCTCCTCCCCCGTCGTCTTGACTTGCTGCACCTGGCCGAAGGCGCCGAACAGCACGTTGGCGAACGACCGATTCATCGCCTTGCACATGATGATGGCGAGGATGAGCCCGCTCGAGCCGTCGAGCGCGCCCGCGGTGATCAGGAGCTTGTTGTCGAGCACGAACCCCATGGCCACGGCGGAAAGGCCGGCGTAGGCGTTGAGGATCGCGATCACCGTCGGCATGTCGGCGCCGCCGATCGGCAGGATCAGCAGCACGCCGAACAGGAGCGCCAGGACGATGATGACCGGGAACACCGCCGGCGACCAGGGCGCCGCCGGGTGCAGAATGAGCGCGACGCCCGCCACGACCGCAACGGCCAGGAGCGCGAAGTTGGTCACGTTCTGCAGCGGATACGTTACCGGCCGCTGCGGGATCCACTTGACCTCCTGCAGCTTGCCGGTGGCCATGAGGCTGCCGGTGAAGGTGAGGAAGCCGAGGATGATCTCCACGATGATGGCCACCATCCGGTAGGCCGTGAGGTTCTCCGGCCCTTCACCGAACCACAGGTAGTACTTGGCCGTCCCCACCAGCCCGGCTGCCAGCCCGCCGAAGGCGTGCGACAGCGCGGTTCGTTGGGGCACCGCCGTGAGCGGCACCAGGGAGAGCGGGACGCCCACCGCCACCCCGGCGATCAGCGCCACGATGATCCAGCCGTGGTGCACCACCACCGGCTGGGCCCAGGTGGCGGCCACCGCGAGCGTCATCCCCACGACGCCGGCCAGGACGCCGCGCCGAGCGGTGGCCGGGGTGTTCATCCAGTGCAGCGCGAGGACGAACAGCGCTGTCGCGATGATGTACGAGAACTGGACGAAGCCGTGGCTCATGAGTGGCCGCCGTCGCGGGGCTTCGTGTCGGTCTTGAACATTTTCAGCATGCGGTCGGTGATCAGGAACCCGCTGACGATGTTCGTCATCGATGCGAACAGCGCCACCGCGCCCAGCAGCCGGATCCCCGGCGGATAGTCCGAGCCGGTGACGATGATCGAGCCGACGACGGCGATGGCGGAGATGGCGTTGGTGATGGACATCAGCGGCGTATGCAGCAGCCGCGAGACCCGCCGGATCACCCCCAGCCCGATGAACGACGCCAGGACGAACACGTACAGTTGGGACCAGAAATCGGGGGGCGGCGCCGCGGCCGCCGCCTCGGTCGGAATCATGCGCCCTCCTTGGCCAGCGCCTCGCGGGTTCGCCCGTGCCGGACCTCGCCGGCGTGGGTGACCAGCGCGCCCTGCTGAATGTCGTCGCCCGGATCGAGCTGAAAGGCGCCGTCCCTCGTGAATGCCTGCACGAACGCGGTGAGGTTGCGGGAGAAGAGGAGGCTGGCGTGGAGCGGCATCGACGCGGGCAGGTTGAGCGGCGCCAGGATGCTCACGCCGCCGACCGTCACGGTCTCGCCGGGCCGGCTGAGCTCGCAATTGCCGCCGCCGTCGGCCGCGAGGTCCACGATGACGGCACCCGGCCGCATGGCCCGCACCATGTCGGCGCTGATGAGCCGGGGGGCGAACACGCCCCCGATGAGCGCCGTGGTGAGCACCACATCCGACTGCGCCACCTGCGCCGCCAGAATTTCCCGCTGGCGGGTCCGATCCTGCTCCGAGAGCTCCTTGGCGTAGCCGCCGCCTGCCGCCGCGCTCTCCGCGAGCTCGATTCCGACGTACTTCCCGCCCACGCTCTCGATCTGCTCCTTCACCTCCGGCCGCACGTCGGTAGCGGTGACGTTGGCGCCGAGCCGCTTGGCGGTCGCGATCGCCTGGAGCCCGGCGACGCCGGCGCCGATCACGAAGACCCGGGCCGGCGGCACCATGCCGGCCGCGGTCATGAGCATGGGGAAGTACTTGTTGAGCTCCACCGCCGCGAGGAGCACCCCCTTGTACCCCGCGATGTTGGCCATCGACGAGAGGGTGTCCATGCTCTGGGCGCGGGTGGTGCGCGGAATGGCGTCGGTGGCGAAGGCGGTCACGCCCCGCCCGGCCAGGGCGCGCACCGCCC
Source organism: Gemmatimonadales bacterium (assembly GCA_035699205.1). Taxonomy (GTDB): domain Bacteria; phylum Gemmatimonadota; class Gemmatimonadetes; order Gemmatimonadales; family GWC2-71-9; genus CAVVWJ01. Next base: position 641 of record DASSBA010000133.1, on the reverse strand, counting down.
GAAGGTGGCGGAGCGGCATGAGCGAACCGACGTAGACCGCCCCGGGACGCATCCAGGCCACCTCGTCTCGGCCGGGATCGATGGCCGGCGGACCGACCTTGAGCACGAGGTCGGCCGCGCCGAGGAGGCTCGCCGGATCGGACTCGAGTGCCACACCGAGCTCGTGGTAGGCGGCGTCCGGGAAGCCCGCCGCCTCGCCGGCTCCGGCTTCGATAGCGACGTCGTAGGCCGCCTGCTTCAGCTTCTTGCAGGACTCGGGCACCAGCGCCACGCGCCGCTCGCCGGGGGCGGTCTCCTTGGGCACTCCGATGCGCATCGGGACTCCGCTGATGGGAGGGTCGGTCTAATCTTATCCCCGGGAAAGCAAGCGGCCAATCATCGGATCCGGAACGGGCAGCTCGCCGGTTGTGAGGAGCTCGTCACCCGCGGCCGGCGCTCACAGCTTGATCTTGGGCAGCTTGATCCCCGGCGCCAGCCCGCCCGTGAGGCGCTCGAGCTGCTTCCGCAGATCCGCCTCCACCTGGTCCAGCCGCTGCTGCTCCGCTGCCACCCGCCTCGTGGCGTCCGCCTGCACCGCCGCGATGCGCTGCTTCACCGGCTCGACCTTGTCGCTCACGATGCTGTCCACCTTGGCGCGAGCC
>DASSBA010000132.1:0-9919 GCA_035699205.1 Gemmatimonadales bacterium | reverse complement strand
CGGAAGGAAGCCGCTCAGTGCGCGGAACTCCCGGTCGGTGCCGCTCAGGATGGCGCGGACCCCGAAGGTGCGGCCGTTCCGCGTCAGCCGGGCCAGCCAGAGCGGCGCCGTCGTCGTGGCGCCGCTCGCGCGCGTCCGGCTCCCCGCCACCTGCAGCAGCGCGCTGTAGACCTCGCCGAAGACGAGCCGGGCGTCCGCGCCCGCCACCCGGTTGTAGTCGCCCCCTTCGACGCGATCGGTGTAGACCATGCCGAGTCGGGACTGCGGGCCGACGTCACGCTGGAGCCGCAGGAGATTGTACACCGGATGGCGATCGCCGGTGGACGAGACCTCGCGGTCGTCCACCGCCGACAGGAGCGCGATCTCGGTGCCGAGCCCCTTGCCGGTGAGTTTGGCCGCCGCGACCGGCTGCACGATCCGCCGGGTGTAGATGAGCTGGTTGGGCGTGGTGAACTGCTCGATGCCATCGAGGAAGAACGGCCGCTTCTCGGAAAAGAACCGCTCGTCGCGCGGGTCGAACAGGAACTGCCCGGCGTCCGATTCCACCTGGGAGAAATCGGGGTTGGCCGTGGCGTTGAGGTTGAGATTGTTGGTGACGCCCCAGCGCACGCTGCCGCCCAGCTCCGGCCCGCCGCCCGTATACTCCCAGCCGCCCGCGCCCGGGGCACCTGTCGTCTTCGAGGTGACCGAGGGATTGAACTCGAGCACCAGGCCGCGCCTGAGCTCCGTGAGCCCGACCAGGTGGCCCGACTGCCCCAGGAACGACGCGCTGGCCCGTTTGGCCGGCGCCCACGAGTCCTCCACCCCCGAGTGCTGCACCTGGCGGGTGACGTTGATTCCCCAGCGCTGCTCCCGCGCCGGCTGGAAGCGCAGGCTCTTGAACGGGATCCGGATCTCGATCTCGTAGCCGTATGCCGTCAGCCGGCCCTTCGACTGGAACACGAAGTCGGGGCTCAGGTCCGCCGACTCACGGCGCACCACCGCGTTGTTGAAGCCGTTGCCGCTGGTGGACCCGGTCTCCACCAGCGCGCCGTCGGACTGCACGCCCAACGGGTTCACGGCGAAGACCGATGCCTGGCGTCCGTCGTCGAAGGTGCCCAGCAGGATCTGGACGTTGTCGTCCGCGCCGATCCGGTCCCGGTCGGCCAGGGTGGCGTGCACCTGGCCGTGGGTCTCGAAGGCTCGCACGCCGAAGTGGATCGCGCTCGGCGAGTACCAGACGAGCACCTCGGTCGAGTCGGCCGCGGGCAGCCCGTCCACCGGAGTGAACTGGGAGAACCCCGTCAGCACCGACGCGGCCGACCAGGCCGGCTCGTCCAGCACGCCGTCGATCGTGACCTCCGCCTCCAGGCGCGGCAGGTGCACGTCCAGGCGCCCCGCGCGCCCGTTGTAGATGGCGGCGGGGTCGGTGTCGGCGATCAGGAGGAGGAGCGGGAGGAGCATGGGTACATGGGTCTACGGGAGGGGTCGGGCGAGGGTTTCGGAGGGGGAAAGGTGGAAAGGCGGAAAGGCGGAAAGGACGGCTCCCGGCTCCTTTCCACCTTTCCGCCCTTCTACCTTTCCGTCTTTTCGCCCTTCAGCCCTTCCGCCCACAGCCCCTCCGGCAGATCCGCCACCACATAGGCCATCACCGCCATCGCCGCCACGCAGCGCGCCAGCTCGCCCGGGTCCAGCTTGTCGAGCATGTCGGCGTCGCTGTGGTGATACCAGAAGTAGCGGGAGCCGTCCACGTCGAGCTCCATGGCCGGCACCCCGGCGGCGGCAAGCGGCTCGGTGTCGGCGGCGGGGCTGCCCTCGACCCGCTGCACGCCGGTGGCGCCGATCGGCTGCATCAGCGCGGCCACCTGCCGCACCACCGCGGCCGCCGAGTCGGAGCCGCCCAGCACGTACCCGCGCGGGTTGAACACGCCGTTGTCGGACTCCATCGCCATGACGTGCCGCTCGGTGGCATGCGTCCGCGCGTAGGCCTCGGCGCCGCGGCTCCCGTTCTCCTCGTTGGTCCAGAGCACCACCCGCACGGTGCGCCGCGGCCGGAGGCCCAGCCGCTGCATCAGCCGCACCGCCTCCCACGCGGCCACGGATCCGCCGCCGTCGTCCATCGCGCCCTGCCCCACGTCCCACGAGTCGATGTGCCCGCCGAGCACGACCACCTCGTCCGGCCGCTCCCGGCCCACGATCTCGGCCACCACGTTGCGCGACGGCGCGTCGGAGAGGGTGCGAGCGCCCATGCGGAGCGTCACCACCATCGGCTCGCCGCGGTCCTGCAGCCGGTGGAGCATCATCGCGTCTTCCACGCTGAGCGCCGCCGCGGGGATCCTGGCCGCCGTCGAGTCGTAGAGGGTGGCGCCCGTGTGCGGGTTACGCATCGAGAAGCTCGCCACCGAGCGGATGAGGCAGGCCACGGCGCCCGCGCGGGCGGCCGCGGAGGGACCGTCGGTGCGGACGTGGCGCGTCGCCGTGTACTCGGTGAATGGCACGTCGAGCAGCACGATCTTTCCCGTTGCCGCCGCCGGCCGGCGCTCGAGCTCCTCGAGCGAGCCCACGACGAATACCGGCGCGGTGATTCCCCCCTTCGGGGTGCCGACGCTTCCGCCGAGGCCGAGCATCGCCAGGCTGGCCCGTCGCGGCTTCACCAGCTCGGCCGACTCCACGCCCCGCACCCAGCGCGGCACCATCACCGGCTCGCCGCGCACGTTCTCCAGTCCGTCGGCCTTCATGGCGTCGAGCACCCAGTCGATGGCCGCCTCGAGGCTCGCCGAGCCGCTGAGCCGCGGCCCGAACGTATCCACCAGCCGGCCGAGCCGCCGGTAGGCCGAGCTGTCGGCCGTGGCGCCGCGGATCAGGCTGTCGGCCGCGGCACGATAGGTGGTCGCGATGTCCGCCTGGGCGGAGGCGCGGCCGGGAAGCCCGGCGGCAAGGCACAGGCAGAGTGCGGTGGCGGAGCGGCGGCGGCTCATGAGTCGTCGGGTGGATGGGAAAGGCGTTTATATTCCGACACGGGAGCGCGCTGGCGCTCCGCCGAATGACCCTCGCAGGAGGCTTCATGCTCAATCGAATTCTGGGTGCGCTCGCCGCGGCCGTGCTGTTCCTGACCACCAATGCGGTGGCCCAAGGCCAGACCGGCAAGAAGGAGCCGGTGGCGGACGGACGGACCCTGTCGGAATGGGTCGCCGACCTCAAGGCGCCGGCGCCGCAGACCCGGAACGCCGCGGCCTACGAGATCTCGGGCATGGGCCCCGCGGCCGCCGCCGCCGTGCCCGCGCTGATCCAGGCGCTCGACGATCCGTCCGGGGCCGTACGGTTCCCGGTCACCGTCGCGCTCGGCGAGATCGGGCCGGCCGCAAGCGCCGCGGTGCCTCGGCTCAAGAAGATGATGGACGAGGAGACCAACGACGAGATCGCCTCGGCGGCCAAGCGCGCCATCCGGAAGATTCAGCCCGCGGCGCTGGCCGGACAGTAAGCGCCGCGGAGCGCCTGCCCGAGGTCCTCGAGCAGGTCCTCCGCGTGCTCCAGCCCGATCGAGAGCCGCAGCAGCCCGGGCGGCGTGCGGCTCCCGGGTCCCTCCACCGACGCGCGGTGCTCGATCAGGCTTTCGGTCCCGCCCAGGCTCGTCGCCCGGGTGAACAGCCGCACCCGCCGCACCACCTCGAGCGCCGCCGGCGCGCACCCCTTCACCTGCACCGACACCATCCCGCCGAACCCCCGCATCTGCCGCGCGGCCACCGCGTGGCCCGGATCGGACGGGAGGCCGGGGAAGTGTACCACCTCCACCGCCTCGTGCGAGGCGAGGAACGCGGCCACCGCGGCGGCGTTCTCGCAGTGCCCCCGCATCCGCCACGGCAGGCTCCGGATTCCGCGCATGAGCAGCCAGCAGTCGAACGCCGACGGGACCGCCCCGCCGAGCGCCTGCAGGGTGCGGAGCCGCGCCGTCCAGTCGTCCTCCGCGGGCGCCACCAGCGCGCCGCCGGTGAGATCGCTGTGACCGCCGAGATACTTGGTCGTCGAATGCATCACGAGATCGGCGCCGAGCTCCAGCGGGTGCTGCAGCACCGGGGTGGCCCAGGTGTTGTCACAGACGCAGCGGGCACCGGCCGCATGCGCGATGCCCGCGATCCGGGCAATGTCCGTGACGGCGAGCGTCGGGTTGGACGGTGTCTCGATCCAGAGCAGCCTGGTCCGCGGCGTGACCGCGGCCGTCACCGCGTCCGGATCGGCCATGTCCACCAGCGTGCTCGACAGTCCCCAGCCGGCCATGACGTCGCCGAGCAGCTTCGCCGTGCCGTAGTACGCGTCGAGCGGCGCGACGACGTGGTCACCCGGCGCCAGCGACTGGAACACCGCCGCCGTGGCCGCCATCCCCGAGGCAAAGGCGAGCGCGGCGGCGCCCCCCTCGAGCGCCGCCAGCGCGAGCTCGAGCTGGTGCCGGTTGGGGTTGTCGCTTCGCGCGTAGAGGAACCCATGCGGGAGGCTGCCGTCGGGCTCGCGGGCGAACGTCGTGGAGAGGTGGATGGGCGCCGCCACCGCGCCCGTCGCCGGATCGGGCGAGTGCCCCGCATGCACCGCCAGCGTCTCGATGCGGGTCACCGCTGGTCGGGCACCGCGGCGATGCCGGCCTCGAGCAGCGAGTGGAGCACCCGCCGCACCGCGGCCACGCCGTCCAGCCGGAACCGCGCCCTGGTCGTGCCGGGACCCACCCGGATGGTGATCGCCTCCGGTGGCAGCGCGCCGAAGAGGTCCTCGTCGGTGCGATCGTCGCCCACCGCCAGGATGGTGGTGGCCGCCTGGCGGTCAGGACCCAGCGGCGGCACGATGCGCCCCTTGTGGACCCCGTAGGGGCGGATCTCGATGACCCGGTTCCCCGCCAGGATCTCGACCGGCTGGTTGCTGAGGAGCTGGTTCAGGTGGAGCCGGAGCTCGTTGGCGCGCCGCGCGCCGGTCTCCTGGTCGGCCATGCGATAGTGCCAGGCCAGGGCCGCCGCCTTGATCTCGACGAGCGAGCCTGGCGTTCGCTGCGTGATCTCGCGCAGGATCCCGAGCACCGGCTCCCGCCAGCTCCCGCCGAGCTCGGCCGCCGGCACCCACTCCCGCGTCTCCGGGTCGCGGGATACGAAGCCGTGCTCCGCGTGGAGCCAGATCGGAAGATCCCCCAGCCATTCCTCCAGGGTATTCTGCGGCCGGCCGCTCACCACGTGCACCTCGGTCTCGGGCCGGCCGGCGAGCGCGCGCAGGAGCGCCAGCAGCTCGCGGTCGGGCCGAGCCAGCTCGGGGGTGGGCGTGAACGGCACCAGCGTGCCGTCGTAGTCCAGCAGGAGCAGGAGCGAGTCGGTCTCGGCCAGCCGGCAGGTGAGCGCGCGATGCACGGCAGCGGCGCCGGCGGCGGGGCCGGAGCGCGCCCCGGCGGGCGTCAGCTCGCTGAGCTGCTCGAGGAAGGAGGCGACCCAGCGGTGCACGTCGAACGTCTGCACCCGGATCCGGAGCGGGGTGAGTCGGGCCCGCCTCTCCTCTCGCGGCATCCCCAGCGCGCGGTAGAACACCTCCGCCGCGCCGTCCACGTCGTACGGGTTGACCTGGAGCGCCTCGGGCAGCTCCCAGGACGCGCCGGCGAACTCGCTCAGGACCAGCACGCCGTCGCCGTCCACGCGAGACGCGATGAACTCCTTGGCCACGAGATTCATCCCGTCCCGGAGCGGCGTCACCAGCATCACGTCGGCCGCGCGATAGAGGGCGACCAGGTCCGACTCGGAGAGCCCGCGGAAGATGTAGTGCACCGGGACCCAGCGGGGCGTGCCGAACGCGCCGTTGATCCGGCCGACCAGACCGTCCACCAGCGCGCGGAAGTCCTGGTAGGCCCCCACGTTGGTGCGCGAAGGCACCGCCACCTGGACCAGCCGCACCTTCTCGCGCAGATCGGGGTGAATCTCGAGCATCCGCTCGTAGGCCAGGAGCCGCCGCGGGATGCCCTTGGTGTAGTCGAGCCGGTCCACCCCGACCAGGATCCGGACGCTGCCGTCGCCCCGGATCGCGCGGGCCTCGCCCTCGACCGCGGGATCGGCGGCGAGCGCCGCGAAGGAGGCCGCGTCCACGCCCATCGGAAAGACCCCGAGCCGCACTTCCCGCCCCGGCACCTGCACCCGGTCGATCTCGACCGAGTGGCCCAGGATGTCGGTCAGCGAGGTAGCGAAGTGGCGGAGGTAGGCAGGCGTGTGAAAGCCGACGAGGTCGGCACCGAGCATTCCCTGGAGCAGGCGGTCGCGCGCCGGGAGCGTCCGGAACAGCTCCTCGGTGGGAAACGGGATGTGGAGGAAGAACCCGATCCTGGCGGCCGGCAGCCGGTCCCGGAGCAGCCCGGGCAGGAGCAGGAGCTGGTAGTCGTGGACCCAGATGAGGTCGCCCGGGCGGTAGTGGGCGGCGACCACGTCGGCGAACGCCTCGTTGGCCTCGACGTAGCCATCCCAGTGGCTCACGTGCAACGGCATCTGATCGAGCAGATAATGGAACAGCGGCCAGAGGACGCCGTTGGAGAAGCCCTCGTAGAACCGGGTGACCTGGTCGGCGGTGAGCGGCACGTTCACCAGCCGCATGCCCGCGAGCTCCTCGTCGAGCAGCGCCTGCCGCGCCGGATCGAGGTCCCCCGGTGCCCCCGACCAGCCGATCCAGAGCCCGTCCGACTGCTCGTGGGGTCGCATGAGCCCGGTCGCCAGCCCGCCCATGCTCCGCTGCACCTCGACGCCCGTCTCGGTCGGGGTGACGGTGATCGGCAGGCGGTTGGCGACGATGAGGAGGCGGGACATGGGGTGTAAGGTAACGATGGCGAAACGGCTGAGAAGACGGAAGGACGGACTCCTTCCGTCCTACCTAGGCCACCGCTGATTCCACCGATCCGCGTCCGGGAACTCCCGCGCCGGGTCGATCTCGATGCTCCGCACCGCCGGCTCCCGGGCCACCCGGACGGTCGTCCGCTTGGCTCCGCCCAGCCAGACGTCCACCGGGACCACCAGGCTGTCGGCCCGGCCGGCCCGGGTGACCACCAGGTGTACCGGCATCGGCGCCCGGCCCCGGTTCGAAATCCCGATCTCGAGCGAGTCGCCCACCGCGGCGACGGTGTCGATGGCCTGGTCCAGGCGCCAGGTCTCGAAGAACCAGGTCCGCCAGAACCACGACAGGTCGCGGCCGGCGACGTCCTCGACGGTCGCGAAGAAGTCGTAGGGCGACGGGTGCTTGTACCGCCAGCGCCGGCCATACTCGACGAACGCCCGATGAAAGAGGTCGCGCCCAAGCACGCCGCGGAGCGCCACCAGCACCGTGGCCGGCTTGTAGTAGCTGGCCACGCCGTACGCCGAATAGTTCGGGTACCGGTCGCCGTGGTGCATCAACTCCACCTCGCCGCCCGCCTCCGCGAGGTCCAGATACCCCCTCCGGTTCCGCTCCTCGTCGTCGAAGCCCTTGAAGAACTCGTCCATCGACTGCGACTGGTCGAACTGGGTGAGCCCCTCGTCCATCCAGGCGAACCGCTTCTCGTCCGAGCCCACGATCATCGGGAACCACATGTGCCCGATCTCGTGCGTCGTCACTTCGTACATGCCGAGCGTGTCCCACTGGCCGCCGATGCAGGTCATCATCGGATACTCCATCCCGCCGCACGAGGTGGGGCCGTCCACCGCGGTCATGTGGGCGTAGGGATAGGGCCAGAGATACCGGGAGAAGAATTCGATGGAGAAGCGGGCGTAGCGTGCGCTCTGGTCCCAGTGGCTCACCGTCTGCTCCGGACGGTAGAACGAGCCGATCATGGTGGTGTCGGGGCGGCCGTCACCCGTGGCGTCTCCCACCACCGCGTTGGTGGCATCCCAGAGATACCGGGCCGACGTGCCCCAGGCGACGTCCCGCACGCTGTCGGCGCGGAACCGCCAGGTGAGCTTCCCGCCCGTGCCGGCCGCGGTAGACCGGCCGGGCTCCCGGTCGAGGTCGGTCACGACATGGACGACACCGGTGGCGGACCGCGCCGAGTCGAGCCGCGCGCGGGTCTGGCCGCTCAGTACCTGTCCCGGGTTCTCCAAGGTGCCCGTGGAGGTGACCAGCCATCCGGCCGGCACCGTCAGGCTCACGTCATAGTTGCCGTAGCCCATGTAGAACTCGGCCGTGCCGAGGTACTGGTCGGTCTGCCACCCGTTGATGTCGTCGTATACCGCCAGCTGCGGGTACCAGTAGTTGATGAAGTAGACCTCGCCGTCCTGGCCCCCGCGCGGTGCGCCGTCCGGCGGCACCCTGAGCTTCCACTCGAAGGTGAAGTCGGCCTTGCCGCCCGGCGGGATGGGCCTGGGCAGCCGCATGCGCATGATCGTCCCGTTCACCTCGTAGCCCGGGCCCTCGCCGCCGGCCGCCGCGAGCTCGGTTCCCTCCGCGGCGACCCGGTCGAGCTCGATCCCCTCGACCGACCACGGCACGTTGGTGTTGTGCCGCGAGCCGGGGGCGAAGATGTTCTGCAGGAGCTGGAAGTAGACCGTACCGAGGGTGTCGGGCGAGCGGTTGTAGTACGTGATGACGCCCTTTCCGGTGAGCCGTTTGGACACCGGATTGAGCTCAGCCTCGAGCTTGTAATCCGCCCACTGCTGCCAATAGCGGGGACCCGGCGCGCCGGTTGGACTGCGCGTGCCGCGGCTCAGCGCCAGATCGTACCCCGCGAGGCTGGGCACCGCCATGGCGCGCGGGGCGGAGCCGGCGTTGCTCCCATGCGTCGTGGCGGGCGCGGGGGTGCCGGGAGCGGACCGGCCGCTGGAACAGGCCGACAAGGCGGAGACGAGGATGACCGCGGCCAGGGATAGGCGGGAGCGGTTGCTGATCCCGAAAGCCATCGCGTGCTCCGATCAGGGTGGTTGCCGGCCATCGAGCCGGGCGGATGATGCCCTGACTACGGACGGGGGGCAACCCCGGGTTTCGCTCCGCCGTGCGCGCACCACCGGAGCACCACCGGACCCAGCAGCGCGCCCGCGGCCGGCCGGAGCCGGAGCGGCGGGTAGGCCGGGTTGAGCGACTCCAGCGAGAGTGCCCGCCCCGGCCCCGGTGCCCGGGTCACCCGCTTCACCACGTAGCCATGCTCCGGGTGACGCGCTACCGCCACCGCGCCCGGATGCACCGCGCCGTCCAGGTCCACGAGCACCACATCCTCCGAGTGGAGCAGCGGGGTCATGCTGTCGCCCACCACGCGCAGCGCGAGGTAGCGGCTCGGCGGCAGCGCATCCGGGAGCGCCACCCAGGTGTCGCATGGCTCGTCGAACAGCTCGCGCCCGCTGCCCGCGGCCACGCCCAGCTCCGCGAGCGGCGCGGCCTGGGTGCCGCGGGCGGCAGTGACCGCCCGCGCGAGCGGGCCGGCGACGCTCGCGCGCACCGGGTCGGGGACGTGCTCCACGCGGCGCAGGCCGCGCCCCAACGCCGCAATCCGCTCGATGACACGCCGCGCGAACCGCTCGGCCGCGGCCTCCCGGTCGGCCGCGGCGCGCCACGCCCGGAACCCGGCCGCCGCCCGCGCGAGCCGCGCGTCCATGGGCGTGGCGCCAGGCCGTCCATCAATCCAGCGGCCGGCCAGCCACGCGATCGCATCACGCTCCCACTCGTTCCGGTCGATCATGGGACCGGTTCCTCCATCACGCCCCGGATCGCCTCCAGGAGGGCAGCCGGCCTGGGCGACAGCGTGGCGCGCCCGAGAAAGGTGAGCAGCTCCCGCCGCTCATTCCCGTCCACCCCTTCGATGTACCGCAGCGCGGCGAGCTGCATGCGCCCGCGGAGGCGCTCGATCCGCTTGGCCGCCGCCTTCGGGCTGATGCCGAGCCAGCCGGCGATTTCGTGCCGCGGCACGCAGTGGCTCACCCACACCGCCAGCAACCGGTCTTCCTCGCCGAGCGGCGCCTCGAGCGCGGCGGCCAGG
>DASSBA010000131.1:0-25150 GCA_035699205.1 Gemmatimonadales bacterium | reverse complement strand
CCGTAGTCCCGGACCCGGAGCGCGCGGTAGGCGTCCACCGCCACCTTCTGCAGCCGGGCGCGCAGCTCGTCGGGCAGGCTGGCCACCACGGATTTGGTGCCCTTGTACTCCTTGCTCCGCTCGTCCCACTTGGCCTTGCTGTCCATCACCTTCGGCACGCCCTCGGGAAACCCGGTGAAGTCCACCTCCACCGGCGGGAGTGCCTTGGGCTGGGCGTTGCCCAGCACGCCGACGTAGAACTCGCGCCCCTCGATGTATTCCTCCGCGAGCGCCGAATCCTCGAGCTCGCGGTGGATCACGGCGACCCGCTCCATCAGCGCGACCGCGTCGTGGACCAGCGACTTCCCGCCGATCCCGAGCGACGCGTCGGACCGGAGCGGCTTCACGAACAGCGGCATGCGCAGGTTGCCGCCGGTTTCGAACGCCGCCTGGCGCGAGAAGACGGCGTAGCGCGGGTAGAGGATGCTCTCGAACGCCAGCAGCTTCTTGGTGAGCCCCTTGTCCTGGCTCAGGTACAGCTCGCCGGGGCCGCTGCCGGTATAGCGCACGCCCAGGAGCTCGAGCAGGCCGGTGACGGGGATGTCGCCGAACACGTTGTCGCCGAACATCTCCATCAGGTTGAAGACCAGCTCGGGCCGCCGGCGGGAGAGGCCGGCGATGAGGCGCTTCACATCGCCGTGCACGCCGAGGATGGAGACCCGGTGCCCCAGCCGGCGGAGCGTGCGCGCGACCTGAGGCACGACCGGATCGTACTCCTTGGAGTTTTCGTCCTCGCTGTCGAGATAGGTCAGAATGGTGATCTTCACGAGCGCTCCTCGAAACCCATCCCCCAGCGGGCGAGGGAGATGGGCAGGCCGCCGTAGCCCAGCAGCGTGTCGTGGAAGCGCCGCGGCTCGAAGGCCGCGCCGGCCGCCTCCCGGTAATCATCGCGGAGCCGCAGCAGCTCGCGGCGTCCCACCGCGTAGCAGAGTTGATAGGTGGGCCAGGCGCAGTACCGCCGCACTTCCGCCTCCGCGCTCCGCCGCTCGATCGGCAGATGCTTCACCATATAGTCCACCGCCTCGCGCGTGGTCATCCCGCGCGTGTGGAGGCCGACGTCGAGCACGATGCGGATCGCGCGCCAGAGCAGGTTCACGAGCTGGAAGAGCCGTTGCTCCGGCGTGCGATAGTAGCCCGCCTCCTCCATGAGCTGCTCGCAGTAGAGGGCCCAGCCCTCCACCATCACCGGTGTCCACAGGTGGCGCCGCACCTCGGACCCCAGCTCCTGCGCGGTGACGAGCTGCAGGTGATGCCCGGGATAGGCCTCGTGCACCACCATCGCCGGGATGCCGTGCCGGCAGTGGCCCCGCCGCTGCTGGGCCGCGGCCTCCGCCGGCAGCGAGGGATCGGGCCGGGTGACGTAGAACCGGCCCCGCTGCGCGGGGAGATAGATCGGCGGCGGCTCGTAGGCGGCGAACGGCACGAGCGCGGCCAGGAACGAGGGGGTGGCCACGACGTCCACCGGCGTGGATGGCACGAGGGCGAGATCCTGCTCGACCACGAAGCCGCGCGCCCGGTCGAGCTCCTCGCGGTAGATGCCGAGCAGCTCGTCGGCGGCGGGGGCATCGTCGCGCAATGTGTCCACCAGCTCGCGCCACGGCCGCGATCCGAGCTCGGCCGCCAGCGCCACGAGCCCGGCGGTGGTCTCCTCCTGCAGGCTGATCCCGTAACGCCACAGCTCGGCGGCGCCGGCCACGACCGCGTGCTCGAAGTGCAGCCGGCGGGCGAACTGCTCCTCGCCGATGGCGAAGGCGTGGGGATCGGCGTCGGGCTCGATCTCGTCGCGCAGCGCGGTGCCGAACCGCTTGAGCCCCTCGAGCGCCGACCCCGCCGCGGTGCGGAGGTCCTCCTGGAGATCGGGCGTGTCCGCGCCCAGCGTGGCGGCCAGCTGCACCACCAGCTCGCCGCCGCCGCCGAGCATCGCCAGCGCCGAATCCACGAACACCGAGGGCGGCTCGTCCAGCGTGGCGCGGGCGGCGTCGAGAAAGCCGGGCACGGCGCGGAGCCGCTCGAGCGCGGCGGGCGCGCGGCCGCCGGCCGCCCCGTCGCTCCGCGCGAGCACCGCGTACAGACCCTGAAACAGGTGGTTGATCCAGAAGACCGGGTTCCGCTGGTGCGGACGCTCGTGCTCCAGCCGGAACACGCTGCTCCGGAGCTCGCCGAGGAGCGCGGTGCGGTCGATCTCCTCCTGCAGGTCCCGCACGTCGAGCTCTTCGAGCGCGCCGGCCACCGAGCGCAGCGCGGAGACATGCTCGCGCACGGCGTCCGGCTCGAACCGCCCGAGCCGCCCGTCGTGCGCGACCAGGCCGGCCGAGCTGGCCGCGGCGGGGTCGAAGTGATACTTGAGGTCCAGGTAGGACCGGCAGAGCTCGTCGACGGAGGGCATCGGGCTCCAGGGAATGAGGGAGCGGAGCTTCGGCCCGCTCAGGATGACGACGTCGCCGCCACCTCGGAGTGGTCTCCCAGCGAGGCGCTGCCGGTGAGGCCGGCGACCACGACGCCCTCGCCGAGCATCGCGCCGTCGAGATGCACGCGGGTGAGCACCGCGTCGCGGCCCACGATGGTGTTCGCCAGCCGGCTGTCCGACACCCGGGTTCCGGCCTCGAGAGAGACGTTGGGCCCGATCTCGCTCCGCTCGATCGTCACCCCGTCCTCGATGTACACGGGATCGTGGATCGTCACCCCGGGGAACTCCCGCCGGCGGGCGGCGCCCTTGCCCAGCAGGATCGCGTTGGTCTCGAGCAGCGTATCGAGCTTGCCGCAGTCGTACCACCCGCCCACCTCGGCGGTGAGGATCCGCCTGCCGTGCTCGATCATCCACTGGAACGCGTCGGTGAGGAAATATTCGCCCTTGTTCTTGGGCCGCGCCAGCACGTGGTCGATTCCCTGCCACAGGCTGTCCACCGCGCGGATGTAGTAGAGCCCGATGTTGGCGAGCTTCGAGACCGGCGTCGCGGGCTTCTCGACGATCTTCGTCATGTAACCGTCCGCGTCGGTGACCACGACGCCGAAGCGCTGGTAGTCCTCGACCTCCTTGGCCCAGATGATCCCGTCGGCGTCGGCGCGGTTGATGAGCGTGAGATCCGCCTCGAATACCGTGTCCACGAACACGATCAGCACCGGCTCGCGCACGTACGGCCGCGCGAGGTTGACCGCGCCCGCGGTCCCGTCCTGTACCTTCTGTTCGACATAGCGCGACGGGATCGGATAGCGCGCCCGCGCGTACGCCTCCACCTGCTCCTTGAGGTGGCCGGTGATGAAGATCAGCTCGCTCACGTCGAGCCCGTCGAGCCGGTCCATCACCCAGTCCATCACCGGCCGGCCCGCCACCTTGAGCATCGGCTTGGGGACGAGGTGCGTGTGGGGCCGGAGACGGGTGCCCTTGCCCGCGAGCGGGATGATCACTTGCATGCGGTCAGCCTCTTCCGTAGCGGTCCTGGAGCCGGACCAGGTCGTCGAGCTCCGCGGTCGATGCCTCCAGCACATCGCTGTCCACCACCGCCTCGATCTGGTGAACGAGCGTGGGCGGGATGTGGACGCTCTCGCCGGCCCGGAACGGCCGCGACACCAGCTCGTCGCCCTGTTGGGTCCGGAGGATCAGCTCGCCGGCGAGCACGTGCATCGTCTCGTCCTTGTGGTGGTGATACTGCAAGCTGAGCACATGACCCGCGGTCACGTGCAGGATCTTGCCCGCGTACCGGTCGGTGCGGGCCCACACGAGCTCGTATCCCCAGGGCTTGTCCACTCGGTACGGGACGTCGGGCAATCGGATCTCCGGGCGGGAGTGCGTGGGACGCACGGTGGAAATATAGAGGGGATGGGGCGTTCGGGGAGTGCGGGGACAGGCGCAAGACGGAAGGACGGAAAAGGGGGAAAGGCGGAAAGGCGGAATCATGGAAGCGCGGACGCCGCCGATCCGCGTTCGAGCTCGCTTCGCGCGTCTTTCCGTCTTTCCGTCCTTCCGCCTTTCCGTCTTCCCCCTACAGCCCCGGCTGAAAACTGAAGACCCAGCGGAACGCGAACGCATCGTCTCCCGGCGACGAGTCCTGCGCCAGCTCCGCGCGGTTCACCCACAGCGGCAGGTCGAACCGCGTGACGAAGCGCGTGTCCCCGATCCGGTGCTCCGCTCGCAGCCCGATGCCGGCGTCGCCCACGAAGCGAACGCGGCCGCCGGGGAGCGCCGGGAGCCCTTCGCCGATCCCATGCGCCAGGTCGGTGAACGCCGCCAGCGCCACCCGGGAAAAGAGCCGCGCGCTGGGCCGCGCCAGCACCGTCCGCTCGAGCTCCAGATTGACTCCGACCAGCGCCGGGGCGGAGACCCGCGGATCGATGCCTCGGACACCCGCCCCGCCCGGCAGCTGGTAGTTGACGTCCTCGCCCTCCAGGAGCGAGCCGCGCGAGCGGAGGAACGGGTTGCCGAGCCGCTCCAACGGGTCGGCGCCCTGCACGTAGATCTGCCGCTGCTTGGCCGCCACTTCGCGGCCGCCCGCCAGACCGGCATAGAGCCGCCCCGCCAGGCTCAGCCGGCCGCCGAGCGGCCGCCGCGCGGTGCCCTCGAGTGTCACGCGTGCGTAGAACGGGTCGAGGTCGGGACGGTCGCTCGCCGCCAGTCCGTCCCGGTGGTAGGCGAGGCCGCCGCCCACCGAGCCGCGCAGGTCGAGCAGCCAGCGGCCCGCCGGCATCGCCACCCCGGTAGAGAGTCCCAGCTCGACGGTACCCGCGTCGTCATAATAGCCGGGGTCGAGATAGCGGAAATCGTCGGGCTGCACCCACTGCAAGGTGAGGGCGTGAGTCCAGGTCGGGCCGAACGTCAGGTGCGCGCGGCGGCTCCGCTCCAGCGTCGCCGTGGCGCCGAAGCGGCCTTCGACGTTGTAGACATCGAGGGTCTCGGAGAGGTTCGCTGCCCGGAGGTAGGTGGGGTTGCGGGCCCGGAAGAAGAAGTCGACATCCTTCACTCCACCGTCCACGCCCCAGCCCGTGCTTCCCGTGATCAGGCTGACGCCCTGCGCGAACCGGCCCAGATAGTCGGTGCGGCTGCGGATTCCGAGCGTGACGCCGCCGGCATCGTTGTACCAGGCCACCGGCTGCAGTCCCACGGTGAGGCGGTCGCGGCGCGAGCGGGTGCTGAAGTACCGGTGGAGGTAGACGTCCGCACCGGGCACCGGGGCGAGCGACTGCGGGAACTGGAAGCCGAGCAGCCGGCGGTTGTTCAGCAGGTTCCAGTCGTGCGAGCGGACCAGCGGATCGAGCACCACCGCCCGCGGCCGCGTGCGCGTTGCCAGCTCGACCCACTCCCGCTCGGCCAGGCCGTCGGTCCGCGCGACGGCCGTGTCGCCCGCGCCGATGACCGCCACGTCCTGCGGGAACCGGCCGGGCGCCTTGCGCACGACCTCCACGCGGGTCAGGTACCCGTCGCCGTGCCGACCGGTCCGTACCCGTCCGACCGCGTAGTCGTAGAGCTCGGTCGTGTGCAGCCACTGGGCAAAGAAGGTCGAGAGATCCTGGCCCGACACCTCCTCCGCGACCGCGCGGAACGCCGCCTCGTTCACGTGGTGGTATTTCCAGCGCGCGTAGAACGTCCGGAGGATGCGGTGCATTACCTCATCGCCCACGATCGCGCGGAGCTGGTGGAAGAAGAGCTCGCCCCGGGTGTAGATGGCGAGGTTGTACGAGGTGAAGTCCCGGTAGTCCTCGGCCACGAGGCTTGGCGGCTCGGAGTAGTCGTCCAGGTCCAGCTCGAGCACCTGCGCCTCGGTTTCGGCGTAGCTCTCCCGGCCCATCGTCTCCCAGAACCAGCTCGTCTGGAAGCTGGTGAAGCCCTCGTCGAGCCACCCCTCGCGCCATTCGTTGTTGGCCAGCAGGCCCATGACGTAGTTGTGGCCCACCTCGTGGACGATGAGCCCCTGGTCCGCGGAGCCGTTGTGGACCATCATCGGGAACTCGGTGCCGCCGCCCTCGATCCGGTGCACGTTGGTGAGCTGCGGCCAGCCGAACGGGCCGAAGAGCTGGTCCAGCCAGGCCAGCGCCGTCTCCGTCCGGCGGACCGCGACACCCCCGCCCCAGGTGGTGTCGTCGCCCGGCTGGTAGAGCACGTGCACGGCGACATTGCCGAAGTGCCCGCCCTCGTAGCGGTATGCCGGGTTGAGCGACAGCGCGAAGTGGTGCACCCGCTCGGCGTACCAGCGGATGCGCTTCCGGCCGGGGGCCGCGCCGTCGCATGCGTCGGCCGAGGGCGTGGACGCGCCGTAGTAGTCGCGCTGGTACTCGACCGGCCGCCCGGCCATCTGGTTCGCGCGCTCCCAGCCCGGGTCCCCGCACACCGGCACGCCCGTGGCGCCGACCACCTGGTCTTCCGGCACGTCGAGATCCACCGTGAACCGCCCGAACTCGCCGTAGAATTCGCCGGCGGGATAGAGCGGATGCTCCTCCCAGCCGAACCGGTCGTACACCACCACCTTGGGATACCACTGGGCGAAGTCGAACCGGCGGCCCTGCCGCCCCTGCCGGCGCGGGACCGTCGACGGCCGCGCGTCCCAGCCCATCGCCACCGCCATCGAATCGCCCGGCGCGAGCGGGCGCGGGAGCGCGAACCGCGCGACCGTGCTGTCCGGCGCGAAGGGATACACGGGCTCGACCGCCTGGCCCATGATGCGGACGTCGCGCACGTGATTGAAGGCGAAGTCGGGGTCCTTCAGGTCATTGAAGCGCCGCTTGCCTTCGACGGAGTCGGCATCGGCCCAGCGGGAGCCGGGACGGAAGGCGTTGAGGTAGAGGTGCAGCGAAAAGCTGGTGAGGGTGTCGGGCGAGGCGTTCCGGTAGACGATGCGCTCGCCGCCGCTGAGCACGCCGGTCGGCTCGTCGAGGCGGGCGGTGATCTCGTAGGCGACGTCCTGCTGCCAGTAGGGTGTGGGCGACGGGGGCGTCGCCTGCTGGAGCGCGAGGAGGGCCAGGACGATCACGGACGACTCGGCGGTCGGGGGTGGGCGGCTGGATGCGAATCGGGCGGAAACATACGCGGGCCCGCCTCGGTCGGGCTATGCCTCCCGCACGCTCACGGTCCCTGGAATCCGGCTCTCCCGGTGCGTACTTCGTCGCCGCCGGCGACGGCCTTGTGCAGGTCCCACGCCGCCTGCGCGATCACGCCGAACACCTTCTCGTTCGGCGGCTGCCCGCTCTCGCCCGTCCGGCCCGCGTAGATGATGGCCGCCATGATCGCCACGATGTCTGCCCGGTCCATCCGCTCGCCCGTCATGTGCCGCTCCAGGTCTGGGATATCCGAAGATAACGGTGACACGGGCACCCTCGGCGATCGGGTGGACCCTGCGGGAGCATCGGCACCACTATATTGAACGTACTCACGCCAAGGTCGCCGTTTCGATGGCTAAACAACCGAAATCCGAGCCCGTCGGCGCCGCCGGCCCACCGGCCTCTCGTCTCCTGCGGCTGCCGCTTGCCGGTCAGGTCGAGATCCTCATCGACCGCTACGTGCCGGGCTGCCCCGCCACGAGCAAGGGTGGGAAGTAGATCGGCAGGACCTGACCGGGGGCAAACCAAAGGGCCGGGGAGGTAACCCCGGCCCTTTCGCCTGTCGCCCTGCTAGCCGCAGGTGCAGGCACTGGTCCCGCAGCAGCATCCGGTGTCACAGCACCCGGAGGTACAGCCGCAGGTCGTATCCTTCCTCATAGGGGCCTCCCTGCGGGGCTCCGCCCCGCGTCTCCAATCTACCGCCGAGAACCCGCCACGTCCGGTTCCTGACGATCCGCTGCAGATCAAGTACATACCCGTGCTATTAGCTTGAAAATACGTCAGCGTATTGACGAAACGTCGCAAAAGACGGAAATTAGTCGTCGTTATCACCAACGGGAGCACCCGGTGACCACCGTCGCCCTCGATCCGATCAGCCGCCGCATCCTCCAGCTCCTCGTGGCCGACGGCCGCGCCAGCTACCAGGCCATCGCCGACGAAGTCGGACTCTCCCGGCCGGCGGTCATGGAGCGGGTCAAGCGCCTGGAGGACGGCGGCTACATCCTGGGCTACACCGCGCGGCTGGATCGGGCTCGAACCGGGTTTCCGATCACCGCCTTCGTCTCCGTCCGCTACCCCGCCAACGATGCCGAAGGCACCGAGCCGGCGGTGCGCGCGCTCGAGGCCAACCCGAGCGTGCTCGAGTGCCACCACGTCGCGGGCGAGGACTGCTACATCATGAAGGTCGCCGCGCCGTCGCTCGAGGCGCTGGAGCGCATCCTGCGCACGCTCAGAGAGCCGGGCCTGGCCGTCGCCACCCGTACGACCATCGTGCTCTCCTCCGTGTTCGAGAAGCCGGGCGTCGCGCCCGTGGAGCTGGACTGACATGGCCGGACTCCGCGGCAAGGCACTCATTGCCTACCTGCTGGTGTGCACCCTGTGGGGCTCGACCTACCTTGCCATCCGGATCGGCGTGGGGCACCTCCCGCCGTTCCTGTTCGCGGGCGTGCGCTTCCTGGTGGCGGGGCTGCTGCTCGGCGGACTCGCGATGTTGGCCGGCGTCCGGCTTCCCACGCGCGCCCGGGACTGGCGCACGCTCGCGGTGACGTCGGTGTTCCTGCTGGTGGGAGGCAACGCGATCGTGGTCTGGGCCGAGCAGTTCGTCGCCTCGGGACCGGCGAGCGTCTACGTGGCGGCGATGCCGCTCTGGGCGGCGTTCTTTGAGGCGGTGATGCCCGGCGGCAGGACGGCGCTCACCTGGCGGGTCGGGGTCGGGCTCGCGCTCGGCTTCCTCGGCAGTGCGCTCCTGGCCGGCATCACGCCCCACGAGCTGGTCACCGCCGACCTCAGCGGGCCGATCGCGTTGACGCTCGCGAGCGCGTCCTGGGCACTGGGGAGTGTCTACTGGAAGCGGAATCCGACGGATACCAGCCCTTACGCCGCGGCGGCGGTCCAGATGGTCGTCGGCGGCGGCCTGCTGGTCGGACTCGGCCTGGCTCTGGGCGAGGGACCGGCCTGGCGGCTCGAGGGTGCCGGGCTCGGCGCCATGGCCTACCTCGTGGTGTTCGGCTCGATCGTGGGTTACACCGCCTACGGCTACGCGCTCGAGCACGCGTCCGCCACCGTCGTGGGCACCTACGCATACGTGAACCCGGTGGTGGCCGTGGCGCTCGGCTGGCTCGTGCTCGCGGAGCCGGTGACGCCGCGGATGCTTGCCGCGATGGGACTCATCCTGGGGGCGGTGCTCTGGATTCAGCTCGCGTCGCGCGGTGGTCAGACGGTCACCCGCGACGGGGCGCCGGCCGGGGAGTTACAGCGCCGGACGGCGGCGTGAGAGAAGAGGGAAAGGTGGAAAGAGGGAAAGGTGGAAAGAGGGAAAGGCGGAACGGGATTCCGGGCTGTCATCCCAAACGAGCGAGGGATGAGGCTGTCCGCTTACCGCGCCAGCAACTGCCTCCGCAGCTTCGTCATCCGGCGCCGGATCGAGCCGTCGTGGACCCGCTCGCCGACCCGCACGATCGTCCCACCCAGGATCTCCGGATCCACCGAGAACGAGGGCAGCACCTCCTTGCCCAGCTCCCGACTCAGCGCCTCGGCGATCGAGCGTTGGAGCGCCTCGTCCGCCGGCCGGGCCAGGGTCACGGCCGCGCGCACCCGGTTCAGCTTGACGTCGAGCAGGCCGCCGTACTGGTCGGCGATCTCGCGCAGGAGCTGCTGCCGGCCCCGCTTGACCAGCGCCTGCAAAAAGAGCACGAACTCGCGCGGGACGTCCCGCAGCGCCGAGGCGAGCAGGCGCGCCTTCTCGGCCTTCGGCACCCGCGGCGACATGAGCACGCCTTGGACCGCCGGCGTGGTCTCGACGGCCGCCGCCACGGCGTCGATCAGGTCCGCGTAGCGGGTCGTCTGCCCGCTCCGCTCGCCGAGCTCGTACAGCGCTTCGGCGTAGTTGCGGGCGATGGTCTCGGACCTCAATGGCCGCCGTCCAGCGTGGCCAGGTATTCGAGCACGATCCTGCGGTCGGTCTCCGTGCCCACCCGCTCGCCGATCAGCTTCGAGGCCGCCGCGAGCGAGAGGTCCACCGCCTCGCGCCGGAGGTCCGCGATGGCCCGGTCGCGCTCCGCGGTGATTTCCCGCCGGGCCCGCGCCAACATTTCCTGCTGCTCCTGCTTCGTCTTCTCCATGGCCGCCGCGCGCTCCTTCTCCGCGAGTTGCCTGGCGTCGATCACGATGCCGTGGGCCTGGCCCTTGGCGTCAGCCACCAGCTGCTTGTGCTCGGCCAGCAGGGCGGCCGCTTCGGTCCGGCTCCGCTCGGCGTCAGCGAGCTGCTGCTCGAGCGCATGCTCTCGCGCCTCGACGGCGCCGAGGATCGCCGGCCAGGCGAACCGCTTCAGCACGGCCAGCAGCAGCAGAAAGATGAATACCGTCCAGAGCATCAGCCCGCCTTCGACCGTCAGCGGGCCGGAGGTGTGTTCCTCCTGAACGGCGAGCATCAATACGTGCAGCATCCGGGTCTCCTGTGTCCTGTCGATCGGTGGGCCGCCGGTCGGCCTGATACCGTCCGTATGAATTACTCGACCGGTTCGTCATCCTGAACGGGCGGAGCGACCGAAGCGCCTGCCCCGAGCGCAGCGAAGGGATCGTCTCGGAGCAGCTCGAACCATTCCCGCAGAAGATCCTTCGCTTCGCTCAGGATGACGGATTCCCGTCAAGTAATCCCTGCGAACCTCCCTAGAACGAAATCTTGCCCTGAATGAGGAACGCGATCACCGCTACGAACAGGGCGACGCCCTCGACCAGCGCCGCGGCGATGATCATGGCCGTCTGAATGCGCGCCGTGGCATCCGGTTGCCGCGCGATGCCTTCGGTGGCCTTGCCGCCGATCAGGCCGATCCCGATGCCGGCCCCCACCACGGCCAGGCCGGCTGCGAGACCGGCGCCGATGAGTCCGTAGCCCTTGTCCGCCCCAGCCGCCGCGACCGCCTGCACCAGAGCGAGAATGTACAGCATGTCGTGCTCCCTTGCGTGAGCGGGAGACCAAGAGTCGCTTGCGCGCGCCGCGCGTGGATCACCTCTCCCGGGGCGACCTCGCCGTGGCAACCCGCCGGTGTCGGAAGCGCAACCGCCTCCGACAGCGGGCATCGTCCGCCATTCGGCGGACTACAGAACCGGGACGCCGCGTGCGCTCGACGCCCGGAAAAAAGCTGAGAGAGCCGGAGAGTACACCCGAGCGGTGTGCCTTTCCGCCTTTCGCCCTTTCCAACTTTCCGTCTTCAATGCGCCTCCCGCATCAGTCCGATGAACACGCTCGTCAGCAGCGTGAACACGTACGCCTGCAGGAATGCCACGAACAGCTCCAGCAGCAGGACGCCGGTGGCCAGGAGCGATGCTCCCAGGCCCACGGCATAGCTCTGGAACAGGAACGTCAGCCCGATGAGGGCGAGCACCAGCACGTGGCCGGAGGTCATATTGGCGAACAACCGGACGGCCAGGGCGAACGGCTTGGCCAGCTTGCCGATCAGCTCGATCGGCGTCAGCACGGCGAGCAGCACGACCTTGAGCACCGCACCCCCCGGTCCCCCGGGCAGTCCGTGCGGCAGGTAGAAGATCGTGCCCATGTAGCCCTTGGGCCCCAGCGTGCGCATGCCGGTCACTTCGATCACGATGAACGCGATCAGCGCGAGCGCCGCCGTGACCGTGATGTTCCCCGTGGCCGTGGCCCCGCCCGGGATCAGGCCGAACAGGTTCATCGTCAGAATGAAGAAGAACAGCGTCAGCAGATAGGGGACGAACTTGTCGCCGTGAGGGCCGATGGTCGGCATGATGACTTCCTGCCGGATCCAGAGGGTCGTCGCCTCCATGGCGCCCGCGAACCCCGTGGCGGGCCGTCCCCGCGTCTGCGACCGGACGATGGACCGGGCGCTCAGCACGAAGACCAGGCCCACGATGAGCGCCGAGAGCAGCATGAAGACCAGGTGCTTGGTGGGCGACAGATCGATCGTGACGCCGCCGAGGTGAATCGGCGCGAACCGCGGCAGCTCGAAGGTGCCCACGAACGGGATCTCGAATTCGTGCGAGTCGCCGATGTGGTGCTGGATGTCGATCTCGTGCCCGCCGCCGGCCTCGGCGGCCGGAGCCCCGCTGCCGTGTTCCTGCGCCAGCGCCGGTCCGGCCGCCAGCGCCAGCCCGAGGAGCAGGCCTGTCGACACCCACATGCGGCTGAATCGCGTCATCGCTCGTCTTCCCGCGAGTGTTCCCCAAGCGCCGTGAGCCCCTCGACCAACAGGAGCGCCACGAGGACTCCCACCATCGCCCCCAGCATGGCCCCCGCCCGCGCTCCGAGCACCGGCAGCAGCACCAGTGCCGCCACCGCGATGAGGGTGAGCCGCGTCAGCATGCCGAGCGCCCAGACCGCCATGAACCGTTGGGTCCCGATGCTCCGCACCGTCCACCACCCCAGCGGCGCCTGGAGCACCAATCCGACCGTGACTCCCCATCCCACCTGAATTCGGTGGTCCGGCGGGACCATTGCCGTCAGGCCCGCCCCGCCGGCCGCCACCAGCACCACACCGGCCAGGTAGCGATGGCCCGGGCTCACTCGTCCTCGCCATCCTTGCGGTTGAGCGAGCGGATGAGCGTGTACATCGTGCCGCCGAACCCGAGGAAGGCCGCCGCGATGGTGACGATCCCGCCGGTCCCGAGCTTCCGGTCGGCCCATTGGCCGATCAGGACGAACACCACCAGGCTCACGGCCAACTGGATGCCGAGCCCGGCGTACCGCATCGGCCCCGGATCCTTGCCGGAGCCCGGATCAGGGGTTTTCACGGCCCCAAGCTACCCGCTTGTGAAATTTTTCGCAAGCTCATCGAACCCCGCAGACACCGGACCTTCGAACGGCGTGAAACGCGTTGTTTCCTCCCGGAAAACTGGCTTCGGGCACCGGAGGCCGCCAGCCGGCGCTGGCGTCCATCATGGCACCCGGGTAATCTCAAGCGATGACCGCCACCGCATCCGCGTCTTCTCCCCCGCACGATGACGTGCAGCAGCTCCAGCGCCTGGTCGAGGCCGTCACTCGGCTCCGGCGCCAGGTGGCGCAACGGATCGTGGGTCAGGAGGACGTCGTCGAGGGGATCCTCACCGCCATCCTGGGCGGCGGCCACGCGCTGCTGATCGGTGTCCCCGGCCTGGCCAAGACCCTCATGGTGCAGACGGTCGCCGAGACGCTCCATCTCTCGTTCAACCGCGTGCAGTTCACTCCGGATCTGATGCCGAGCGACATCACCGGCACCGAGATCATCGAGGAGGATCTCACCACCGGGCGGCGCGCCTTCAGGTTCGTGCAGGGACCGATCTTCGCCCATATCGTCCTGGCGGACGAGATCAACCGCACGCCCCCCAAGACCCAGGCGGCGCTGCTCCAGGCCATGCAGGAGCACCAGATCACCGCCGGCGGCACGACGTATCGTCTGCCGGACCCGTTCTTCGTCCTCGCCACCCAGAACCCGATCGAGCAGGAGGGCACCTATCCCCTGCCCGAGGCGCAGCTCGACCGCTTCATGCTCGAGCTCCGGGTCCGCTACCCCAGCCGGTCGGAGGAGGAGGCGATCGTCGAGCAGACCACGGGCGCCGCCCGCGAGCGGCTGGAGCCGGTGCTGGATGCCGAGTCGGTGCTGGCCATGCAGGCGCTGGTCCGGCGGATCCCGGTGGGCCGGAGCCTCATCCGGGCGGCGGTCTCCCTGGCGCGCATGACCCGGCCCGCGGATGCCGACGCGCCGCCGTTCATCCGCGAGTACGTGGATTGGGGCGCCGGACCCCGCGCTTCGCAGTACCTCGTCCTCGGCGCCAAGGCGCGGGCGGCAATGGCCGGCCGGCCGATGGCGGATCTCGACGACGTGCGCAGCGTGGCGCCCGCGGTGCTGCGGCACCGGATCGTCACCAACTTCGCGGCGGAGGCCGCCGACCGGACCAGCGAAGATCTCGTGCGGGAGCTGGTGGCCGGCAAGGGCTGGCTCGGCGCGTCCTCCTGAGAGCGGGAATGACGAAGGCCCGGCCGAGATTGGCCGGGCCTTCGTCGTGCGGGTCGGAGTGCCGTCAGTCGAGCGGCGCGACCAGCTCCGTGAAGGCGATCAGCGAGTGGTCGTAGTATTCGAGGATCGTGCGCAGCGTCTCCTCCTCGTCGGCGGTGAGCGACGCGCCATTCGCACCCGTGATCACCGCCGAGCTGCCTTCCAGGCTCACGGTCGCGAACAGGTCGCCATTCACCTTCACGGTGAAGGTGCCGCCGTTGGCGCCGTAGGTCCCCACCAGCCGCACGCTGCCATTGGGCCCGGCGATCACGAAATCCAGCGTCACCGCCACCTCGGAATCCGAGATGTTGGCGAACGTCGCCGTCCAGTCGAGGCTCGTCTTGCGCGACGGAACGCTGAGCCGGTAGTCCAGCGAGAGCAGCAGCCCGCCGGAGTTCTGGCTGATCGTGTTCTTCAGCGTGAAGTTGGCCCGCGCATTCCCGTTGGACGCGAAGCCGCTCACGGTGATGATGCCGCTCGACTCGGTGCCGGTTGCGGACACGCCGTAGTCCAGGTAGACCACGCTCCCGTCCACCACTTTCACCCGGAACCCGGCCGTCGCGGCCGTGCTCTCGTCGGTGATGTCCACGTAGCCGACCTCGACCACGGGCTCGACCGGCCGGAGCGTCACCGGGTCGATCGCGTAGAGCAGGAACCGGATACCGTTGGACGGCGCGCCACTCAGGTCGGAAGCGGCGTAGGCATCGGTCTCCTCGTCCCACACGAACGTCGCCCCGAGCGCCCCCGACGGGATCGCCGAGACCGACGCCTGAATCCTGGGGCCGGCGCCCGGCAGCAGGCGCACCAGCTGCCGCGCGTATCGCGCGCTGGCGGCCGAGGGACCGGGACGCGCGAGGGCGGCCGAGCTCGCCACGACCGGGGCGCCGTTGAGCACGGTCGAGATGTCGGCGCCGATCGCCGCGAAGCTCGACGCCTGGGCCGACACGAAGGCGTCCTGAGCCTCGGCAACGTCAGCGGTGGTTCCCTGGGGATCGAATTCGCTGGGGCCATTGTCCTTGCCGCAGGCGGCGAGGCCGAGCGACAGGAGCATGGCCGACAGGGAAAACCTTGCGTATTGCGTGACGCGCATTGGACCCGCCTCCGCGAAGAGTTCAGAGGGATCTTCAGAAGTCTTTGTCGTGCCTTGAGTTGCCGCAGGGGCGTCGGCAGCTGCAGTACCCGGAGGCTTGCGGCTGGCCGGGCTGCGGGGGACTCAAGGCAACCGCCGTGCCTCACCCTCGCCCGGGCCCGCTCGCTATATTTGGTGGACCCATGGTCGGCATCATTCTGGAGGGTGTGCTCTTCGTCGCGCTGCTCGCGACGGTGGCCGCCCTTCTTTACTTCGCGCTGGTACGCTGGACCCCGCTCGGGCTCCGGCTCCGGCAGGACGCAAACCGGCGCCGGCTCGAGCAGGCGCTCGACCTCGAGTGTCCGATCCACGGGCCGCAGCAGGAGGAGGAGATGGTGCGGCTGCCGTCCGGCAGCCGCATCTGCCCGGCGTGCTACAAGGAGGCGTTACATGAGTAGCGTGAGCGAACGGCTGGGGAGGCTCGAGTCGGCGGGCGGGTCGGGGATCAAGCGGCTGGCCCGGCTGGCGGCGGTCGCCCTGGGGCTGCTCGTGCTGCTGGTGCTGCTCCCGACCGCGATGACCTACATCAACCCGGGCCACGTGGGGATCGTGATCCACCGGATCGGCGGCGGCGTGGATCCGACGCCGCTCAGTCCGGGCCTGCACGCGCGCAACCCGCTCACCACGGGAATCGAGGAGTACCCCACGTTCATGCAGACGCTGGTGCTCACCCGTTCGGGCGACCGGCCGGGCAACGACGAGATCAACGTCAACAGCGTCGAGGGCCAGCCGCTCTCGCTGGACGTGTCGATGTCGTTCGAGCTGGACCCGACCAGGGTCCCGGCCCTGTATTCGACCTTCCGGACCGACATCGCCACGATTCAGCACACCTACGTGAAGCAGGCGATCCGGCAGTCGCTGCAGGAGGTGGTGGGCAACGAGGAGATCGCGTCCATCATCGGCCCCAAGAAGGCCGAGGTCACCGGGCGGGTGACCACGCTGCTGGAGGACCGGCTTTCGGGCTACGGCATCCTGGTGAAGCAGTTCACCATCAACGAGCTGCGCGCGCCGCCCTCGGTCATCGAGGCCATCAACCAGAAGAACGTGATGCAGCAGCAGGCGCTCACCGCGCAGAACGAGCTGCAGAAGAACACGTTCCAGGCCCAGGGTGACTCGATCAAGGCGGTCGGCCGCGCCAAGGCGATCCTGGCCGAAGCCGAGGCGCAGTCCAAGGCCAACCGGCTGCTGAGCGAGAGCATCACGCCGACGCTGGTGCAGTACGAGATGAGCAAGCGCTGGAACGGCCAGATGCCGCAGGTGTCGGGCGCCGCGGTGCCGATGATCCAGTTGCCGGGCGCCGGGAAGTAGGCCTCAGACCGCCAGGTCCTTCGGCTCGACCGGCAGGCCCTCGGCCTGCCACGCGGCCCACCCGCCGGTCAGCGCCCGCGCCTTGTTCCATCCCGCCCGCCGAAGCTCTCGCGCCACCCGGGCGCTTGTGGCTTCGTCCTTTCACGCACAGTAGAGGACGAGCGTGGCGTGCTGGTCGAGTCGCCGCTCCCGGGCCAGCCGCACCGCGTCGTCGGGCGGCAGCCGGATGGCGCCGGCGGCGATGTTCGGATCGTCCCGGTAGGAGCGCTCGGTGCGCACGTCGGCCACGATCACGGGGGCTCCGCTGCGCTGCAGCCGCCGCAGCTCGTCGATCGTAATCCGCTCCGGTGCGTCCGGCTCCTCCTGCGCAGCGTCCGGGACCGAGGGTGCCGGTCGCGCGCGCCTCGCGGCGGGTCCCGCCACGCCGGCTGGCGCTGGCGCCGCGCCGGCCGCCCCGGCCCGCCTGAGGTAGAGCGCGATCCCGCCACCGTGCACCACCACCGACAGCAGCACGGCCAGGCAGGTGACCACGAACAGCCGCTCGGCACCCGGGATCCGCGCGAACACCGGCAGCAGCACCAGCAGGAGCGAGCTCAGGCCCCGCGGGCCGAACAGGGCGATGAGGCGCCGGCTCCCCTGATCGATCCCGGCGCGCGCGAGCACCGGCCACAGCACCGCCGTGCGGACGAGCAGCGCCAGCACCGCGAAGAGCAGGATCCGCCAGTTGCCGGCCACCGAGAGGCCGGTCCAGATCAGCCCCGTCCCGAACGCCACGAACGTGAGCAGCAGGAACATTTCGGCCGACGCCTCGCCGTAGTCGAGGAAGCAGTCGCACAGCTCCACGTCGAGCGCCGCGATGACGAGCCCGGCCGCGAACGCCGCCAGGAACCCGCTGCCCCCCACCGTCTCGGCCACGGCGAAGGCGGTGAACGCCACGCCGAGCGCGTAGAGCGACTCGTAGTCGCGGCGGACGCCCACCCGCCGGCGCACCTGGTCGAGCAGCGTGATGGCGACGTAGCCGGTCAGCGCGCCGAGCGCCGGACCGAGCAGGAAGAGGCCCACGACATGGCGGGCGACGCCGTTCGCCGGGGCCTCGCCACCGCTGTAGAGCGCCAGCATCGCGAGCACCACCACCGGGAGCAGGATGGCATCGTTCATCCCGCTCTCGATCCTGAGCCCGAGCCGCGCGGACGGCGGGAGATCGGGATGGCGGACCAGGCTGCGGAGGAGCACCGGATCGGTCGAGGCGAGCGCGGCGCCGAGGATGGCGGCCAGGGGAAGCGAGAGGTCCAGCAGGAGCCACGCGGCCAGCGCCAGGAGCGCGGCCGGGAGCAGCGTGCCGGGCCCCAGGATGAGCGTCGCGAGCCGCCACTGCTGGCGGATCTCGCCGATGTCGGCGCCGATCGCGTCGATGAAGAGCACGAGCAGCAGGGCCAGCGTGGCGATGACTTCGAGCGTCGGCGAGTGGAGGCCGAAGTCGACCAGGCCAAGCCCGGACGGGCCCAGCACGATCCCGACCAGCAGGAAGATGGCGACTTCCGGCAGCCCCGACCGCTCGATGGCGCCGGAAAGCAGCGAGGAGACGATGATCACGATGCCGATCATCGCCAGGACGGCGGCGAAGTGGTGCTCGATCATGGCTCAAGTATGTCCCGCCCCTGGCGCGTGGCGCCAGCCGCGGAGTAACCTGAGACACCATGCCTGTCAGCGAACCCCTCGGCATCGCGCTGCTACTCACCGTCGCCGGCGTGCTGATCGCGGCGAGCGTCCTGTTCAGCCGCGCGTCGCATCGCGCCGGGCTGCCGATCGTGCTGCTCTTTCTGGTGGTCGGGATGCTGGCCGGCTCGGAAGGGATCGGGCAGATCGCGTTCGACGACTACCGCCTGGCGTTCCGGCTGGGCACCCTGGCGCTGGCCCTCATCCTGTTCGACGGCGGGCTCAACACCCCGCTCTCGGGCCTCCGCCGCACCTGGGCGCCCGCGGGGTTGCTGGCAACGGTCGGGGTGGCGCTGACGGCCGGGCTGCTCGCCATCCCCGCGCATCTCTGGGGGCTCGCCTGGCCGCAGGCCCTGGTGCTCGGCGCCATCGTCTCGTCCACCGACGCCGCGGCGGTGTTCTCGGTGCTGCGCGGCAGCGGTCTCCAGCTCAAGCGGCGGGTGGGGACGACGCTCGAGCTCGAGTCGGGGCTCAACGACCCCATGGCCGTCATCCTCACGATCACGCTCACCGCCAACCTGCTCGAGCCAGGCCGGGCGAGCATCCTGGGCGGGATCGGCGAGGTCCTGCTCCAGCTCATCATTGGCGGCGCGCTCGGCATCGGGATCGGGCTGGGCGGCCGTTGGCTGCTCGCCCGATTCCCGCTCCCCACTGGCGGCCTCTACCCCGCGCTGACGCTGGCACTGGCGCTGCTGGCGTTCGGCGTGACGACGTTGGTCCACGGCAGCGGGTTTCTCGCCGTGTTCGTGGCCGGCATGGTGCTCGGGGACGGCCCACTGCCGTACAAATCCGGGCTCCTGCGGGTGCACGACGCGTTGGCGTGGCTGTCGCAGATCGGCATGTTCCTCATCCTGGGCCTGCTCATCTACCCGAGCGGGCTGCTCGAGGTGGCGGGTCCCGGACTCGGGCTGGCACTGCTGCTCGCGTTCATCGTGCGGCCGCTGGTGGTGTGGCTGTGTCTCCTCCCGTTCACGTACCCGTGGCGCGAGACCGTATACATCGGGTGGGTAGGACTCCGCGGCGCCGTGCCGATCGTGCTCGCGATCTATCCGGTCCTGGTGGGCGCGGCGGGCGGAGATCGGATCTTCCATATCGTGTTCTTCATCGTCGTGGCGAGCGCGATCGCGCCCGGCGGCACGGTGGCGTGGGTGACGCGGCGGCTGGGCCTGCAGTCGTCGGAGCCGCCGGCGCCGCAGGCGGTGCTCGCCATCGAGTCGCGGCTGCCGCTCGAGGACCAGTTGATGTCGTTCTATGTGGACGAAGCGCTGGTGGTGTCGGGGGCATCGCTGGAGGATCTGGACTTCCCGGACGGCTCGTCCGTCACGCTGATCGTCCGCGGCAACCGCCTGATTCCGCCGAAGGGCTCGACCATCCTGCAGCCGGGCGACCATGTGTACGTTCTGGCGCGGCCGGAGGACCGGGGGCTGATCCAGCTCATGTTCGGGAGGCCGGAGGCGGAGTAGGGGGTAGACGCAAACGGGCTCTGGTGAAACTCACGCGGGCGGACTAGTTGACCCGCACGTGATTGGCCGTGCCGTGGAGACTATAGGTCATGTCGCACTCAAATTCACCTCAAGATTGGGTGTGCGCCGATTGACCCTCTCATGTTCTGCCGAGTCGACGACGCCAAGTAGACGAACGGGCTCGCCACATGGAAATGGAGGTGAGTCAGAGTGCTGACACGCTTCGGGGCGTTTGTACCGAGCCTTGGCCTCGGAGGCCGGACGATAGCCGCTGCCGGAGCCGGGACGACCGGATGATTACAGATCTTCAACTCACCTGCAAGCATCACAGGGAGGGCGTTGACGAGCTGTTGCCCCGGAGGCATACTCTCGACTTACCCTCAACGGTGCGTGTGCCATGGAGTCGAGCCGATATCTCCGGTGCCTGGGCCAACCGGCGCTCTTCGCCGCCAATGGGGAGCCCATTCGGTTCCGGACCAAGAAGCATCTAGCGCTGCTGGTGTTCTTAGCAGTAGAGAGCCGGCGAGCGCACAGACGGGACCGACTAGCGGAGTTCCTTTGGCCAGACGCACCGTTGGCCGAGGCGCGCCACTCTCTCGCCACCGCGCTCTCGGTTCTGCGTCCACGGCTTGGCGTGGAAGCGCTGGACACGACGCGCGATCACGTGGCCTTGCTAGTGGGGCGGGTGTCGTTAGACCTCGACCGTCTGATCGCAGGGGACGTGCTTGGAGAGGAGACCAGCGGGCCACTGGAGGTCGCGGCGTTTCTGGAGGGATTCGAGATCCCTGGCGCTCGTGAATTCGGACTGTGGAAAGATCGCCAGCAAGCGCGTCTGCTCCCCGCAATCAAGGATGCGCTCGTAGTACTGATCGATCGGTGCCGGCGTACGGGAGCCACACGGCAGATCGAGCAGCTCGCAGACCGGATGCTGGCACTGGACGAGCTGAGCGAAGAGGCGGTCCGGGCCAAGATGGAGGCGCGCGCCTTAGCGGGTGACCGGCTCACCGCGCTCAAGATCTTCGAGGAATGGAAGGAGAAACTCGCTGAAGAGCTTGGTGCGGTACCATCTGATCTGGTCGAGGGTATGGCGGTCCGGCTACGCCGGCGAGGCTGGGAGCGTACAACACTCATCGAGATTCCAACCGTACCGACAGATCAGTGGCGTGGCCGACCATTCGTCGGACGAACAATCGAGTACCGGGTGCTCTACGAGGCGTGGGAGGAGATACGCAAGGGTCTTGCCGCGCACCCGCTCGTCCTGGGCGACTCAGGCATCGGTAAGACAACATTGGTGGAGCGGCTCACGACTGCGGCAGGGCTCGAGGGAGCGGCGATCAGTCGCGTGCAGTGCTACGACCTGGAGCGCGAAATCCCCT
The DNA here is from genome assembly GCA_035699205.1 of Gemmatimonadales bacterium. Classification (GTDB taxonomy): domain Bacteria; phylum Gemmatimonadota; class Gemmatimonadetes; order Gemmatimonadales; family GWC2-71-9; genus CAVVWJ01. The sequence goes on along the minus strand of DASSBA010000131.1, from coordinate 4,092 downwards.
ACGCCACCGTCGGCACCCTCATTCACGGGCTGCTCGATCGGCCCGGCGTGTCTGCGACACCCCCGGAGAGTTTGGCCGAGCTGGCGCGGACAGTGCCTGAAGTCCGTCGCAAATTTCCGAGTATCCCTGCGCCTGTCGACAGTCAGGGTGAGACCGCCCGCATTCGATTGACGGAGTCATTCCATGACATGCTAACCGCCATCTCTGAGGAACACCCCGTCATCCTCGTGGTGGACGACCTGCATCTAGCCGACGAGGCAAGCCTGGCCGTGCTGCACCTCATCATGCGACGCGGCAAGGGCCAGCGGATTATGGTGATTATGATTGCCCGTCCGGGCGAACTGCATCGCTCACCGCAGGCGGGGCGGCTTCGGGACAGCGGCCGCGGGATAAGAATCCGGGAGCTGGAGGTGTCACCACTGAGCGAGGAGGAGAGTCGCGACCTCCTACGCGCGCTGGTTCCACCTGACGCCGCGCAGCCGAATGCCTCGGCTAAACGGGCACTCCTGAGCGCTGCCGGTGGGTTCCCGATGGTTCTTGAGCTCCTGTATCAGGACTGGGAGACCAATGGTGACCAATCGCTGGCCTTAGCGGTTGATGCAATGACCGCAGAGTTGGGAGGCGCAAGCGCACCACCACAAATCTACCGGGAAGTGCTGGATCGGCTGCTACGCGCGCTAGAGCCTGCGACACACGGAGTTCTGAATGTTGCGTCTATTCTCGGCCACCGACTCAACGATGTGGCGCTTTACGCGATCGCGGATCTGAGTGTCGGCCAGACCATGACCGGCATGGCTGAGTTGGTTTCCCGCCGGGTATTGCGCGACGGGGGCAAAGGCCTGGAATTCGTGAACGAACTTGTGCGCACAGCTGCCTACCTGGGCGTCCCCTCGCCATTGCGTCGAGTTCTCCATAGCAGCATTGCAGATCATCTTATCAATACCGAGGAGCGCGGAATAGAAGCTTTGGGATTGGAGATCGCTTGGCACTGCATGCGGGCTGGGCGGCCGTCGGAAGCTACGCCGCATCTAATGCGTGGGGCGAGAGATGCGATTAGGTCTGGTGCCCCACAGAGTGCAGAACGGGCTCTTTCAAGTGCGTTGCCCAGCCTTTCCGGCGACACTCTGGCGGAAGCCTCCATGCTACTGGCGGAGGTGTTGCACGAACAAGGCCGCGTACTCGAATCCCTAGGGCTCTTATCCTCTTTGACTCCAGCAGCGCGCGACCTAAGAATCGAGAGGGTCACAGCGTTAACCGCACTGGCCAAGCTAAGCCTCGGCCCTGTTGCGAGTGCAGAACACGAAGAAAACCTGCTGCAACTCGCGGGCATCGTGCGATCCTGCTCGGATGCTCCCACACGGGCGCTGGCAGGGCGGGCGCTAGCATATCTCGTAGGCGAGACCAGTAACCATCAGCGGACTCGAGAGCTCCTCGGCCTACTGGATACGATTCCTTCCGGAGAACTAGATGCCGACTCACTGGGGCAGCTATCGCTGGCTCGTGCCCTTCTGCTGTATCAAATTGGCGATTCGTCCGCCAGCTTTCTGCAGGCAATCGGTGGAATTGACGAACTAACTCGTCGCGGTGCGGCTAATCTCGTTATGGCGCAACTGCAGGGTGGGTTAGGCTCACTCAAGTCGCGAGAAGGCCGTTACGTGGAGGCCTTGGCACATTATGAGCAAGCGCTAGGAATGGCTAATCGACTCGGGAACGATCGGCAGGCCGCCAACATCATGGGGAACATGGCGCTATGCTGCGGCCGCCTTGGGCGATATTCCGAGCAGCTCGAGTGGGCGTGTAAGGCTCCCCTGACGAACAGCCCTGACTTCGCAGGATTCGTGGAGATCCAAGTAGGGTACTCGCAAGCGTTCGCGCACGCGATGCGCGAGAGAATCGACCTAGCACTCAAGGCAATCAGCGATTTGGAAAGTAGGCTGGTGGGACCGATCCCCGTATGGATGCTGCAGGCTTGGTCGCTCTGGAAAGCAGACCTCTTGCTTCTCTGTAAGCAGCGATCCGAAGCGATAGCCACCGCCCAGACAGCCTTACGAGAACAATCGTTTGTGCTACATAGCCCCGCCTTCGCCGGGCCGTATGCACGGTGGCTCTCGATCCTCGAGGAATCCGGCGATGACCGCGACACTCATTTTGAGATCTTGAGAGAGATGGCAGCTCGAGTCAGCGAGTATGACGCACTCGATCAGGTTGACATTCTCTGTGCGTTGCGTAGCCGACAGCCAGTGGGGATGCGCGGAAGCATTCAAGAGGAGCTACGGTCAAGGCTCGACACACTTCCGACAGCGATCAAGAGTCAACTCATTAGTCTCGGAATGCTGCCCTTCGAGAGGCTAGCCTAGGCGCCCCTCGTTTTCCAGAGGCTCTGGCCTGGCCAGCTCACCCTCCTCGAGCGGTTGGGGACACGGTCCACCTCTAAGGACACAGGCACCGTCCCAACAATCAGTCGCCTCACCGCAACCGAGCTCACCGTTACATCTACGAGCTCGGGGTCAAATTGGGTCGCCTTGCATTTCTGAAGCTCAGCAATCACAATATCCAAAGGCAAACGCTTTCTATACGGCCTGTCTGTAGTCATGGCGTCAATCGTATCTGAGATCAGGATAATTCTGGACGCCAATGGGATCATCTTTCCTGAGAGCCCCGCTGGGTAACCTTGGCCGTCCCATCGCTCATGATGGTGGCGGACTGAGTCTTGGACAAACCCCTTGAACTTTGAAATGATGCCCACAAGCTCCGCACTCCGAGAGGAATGCGTCTGCATGACCGCTGTCTCCTCCGGAGTCAGCCGGCCCTCCTTCCGGAGCAGCGGAGCAAACTCCTCGTGAATCTTGCCGACGTCGTGGAGGAGGGCCGCCGTCTCCACCTGTTCGATCTCCCTCGCTGACAACCCGAGCTCGACAGCGATGGCTCGGGACATCTCGCTCACGCGCACCGAGTGGCCAGATGTGTAGGGGTCGCGTGCCTCGATGGCCTTTACCATCACCTGCAAGAGCTCTTGCCCGCTGTCCTCCAGCTGGTGGTAAAGACCGTAAACATGGCGAACTGCCACGATTGGTACGATGACGCCTAGTAATCCAAGCGAGCCAAAGCCCAACCAGGTATCGAATCGAACGTAGAGCCAAGCGACCAAGACTCCGATCGCGCTGGCGCCTAGATCGTATGCCAGCAGTCCTCTAGTATTGAGATTCCACACTTCGCGAAAGGCACGCCCGGAGCTCAAGACGATCGCGGTGTTAACAGCAGCAGCATTCGTCACGAAGTATACTGCTGCGAATACAAAGAAAAGCCCCAAGTCGCGCTGCACAGGCTGCGATGACAGCAGCATGGGCACATCCAGGTACGCTGGCGGCAAGCTCCCACCGAAGAATATGTAGACGGCGACAGCCGCACAAACCGCGAGGACGCGTTGGGCGACATTAAAGACAGTCTTTAGCGGGGTATTATTGCGGATGAGCTCGCCGGCGAGCGTGGAGATACCGGCGACTGCGGCGGCCCAGAACCCCCCAAACAGGAGTGCCGCGGCCATGTGCATGATGAAGGAAGTGGAGCCGCGGGCTGAGATTCTCAGCCTAGTATTCAGACTTTCGAGTAACCCGGCAACAAAAACGAAAGTGGTGAGAGGCCACCACCCTGGAAACGGGGTTCGAAAGGACCATGCATAAACAGCTGCGAGTATCGCAGCGGCAGTCGTAGCGAGGACAAACAGGTAAACGCGAGTCTCGCGTGCCATAAAGGGAAGGTTGGGGGCCCCGGACTTGGAATTACTGCCAGGTCGACCCTTCACTCCTGCCGAACATACCAGCCAGGAAGTAGGCAACCGATGCGAGCAGGTTTACTTTCAACATGAGCGTCACCCCCCTTCGAGAATACAGCCCTAGGGAAGTGGCAAGCCTCGCTATGGCCCACCAGACGCTCCGCTCGATCAATTGTCCGCTAGTCTCCGCTATACTGACCTCACGAAGACCGGGGTCCCCGTACCTTGTGTCCTTTCCTGAGTGGGTTGGCGTGCACGTACGTACCGCCTCCGCCCCGACTACCCTCCTGATGCAACGGGCGCACCCAGGGTGCGCCCAC
>DASSBA010000130.1:0-1550 GCA_035699205.1 Gemmatimonadales bacterium | reverse complement strand
GCCGCACCTACGGCGTCGCCCCGGTCCGCCAGGCCCGGCCCCTCACCCCGGCCGACGTCCGCCAGATCCTGAACAAGATCGACCGCGCCACCCCACTCGGCGCCCGCGACGCCGCGATCATCCTGCTCGGCTACGCCTCCGCCCTGCGCCGCTCTGAGCTGGTCGCCCTCAACCTCGACGACATCGAACCCAAACCCGGCGGCCTGCTGCTGCACCTGCGCAGCTCCAAGACCGACCAGGACGCCGAAGGCGCCGTTGTCGGCGTCGCCCACGGCAACCACGCCGAGACCGACCCGATCCAAGCCCTCGCCACCTGGCGCAGTCACCGCGGCGACGAGCCCGGACCGCTGTTCACCCGGCTCTTCTACGCCAACGTCAGCCTCCGAGCACTGTCCGGCAACGCCATCGCCCGGATGCTCCGCGCCCGCGCCGCCGACGCCGGCCTGCCCGCAGAACGCATCACGGCCCACTCACTGCGCGCCGGCCACGCCACGACCGCCTTCCAGGCCGGCGTCCACCTCGGTCGGATCGCCGCCCAGACCCGACACCGCGACCTCTCCGTCCTCCTCACCCGCTATATCCGCCCTCTCGAGGCACTCGCAAGCACCACCAGCCGCGACCTCGGCTTGTGATCGCGGCAGCATGCTCTACGGCATTGGTCCGTCAGTCGGCGCGGAGCCGCGGTGCCAGGATCTCGGCGACCTCATCCATCCCGTACCCGGTCCGGAGCTCGAACAGCACCTCGCGCGGACTCCGCGGGGGAGAGGTCATCCGTGCCGCCATCGCCGTCAGCGCTCGGAGCCCGGCTTGGGAACGGACGGAGACGGTGTTCGCCGCGAACTCCGCCGGGTCAACCACGTCAACTGCCGCCTCCCGCAGGGCCGCCGAGGCGCGGAACCCGGCACGGGAGTCATCGGTGACGATCGCATCCGCCTTCCCCAGGATCGCCGCATGGGCGACATGCCCGTCATCGGGATCGTCCAGGCCATAGTCGTAGACGCGGTCCTTCGGAGCGTGGACCTCTGCGCCAGGGAACGCGTGCCGCATCCGCTCGAACAGGTGCCGTCGGCGTTCTGCGCTGTCCGCTCGGCCGCGCTTCGCGTCCAGCCCTGCCAGCACGTAGTCCAACTCGAACAGAATCCCGGAACCCCACAACGGGGCGTAGGTCTCCTCGGCTGCCAGCTGTAGCAGGAAGTCGCGTTGTAGGCCCGGCACCAATGCACAGGTGCCGAGCACGGCGCGATACATGGGCCTAGCCTGTCAGAGCCCGCGGACGGTCACTTCTGGCGACGCGCCTGCTCCAGCAACCCGGCAACCTCATCGACATCGGCCTCGTCGTACTCCGCGGAGCTCTCGGTGATGAACAGATTACGGCGTGCCCGGAGCTCCTCGCGGTAGGCGAGTACGTCGGCTAGTCGGAGCTTGCGGCGAACAGCACCAGGCACGTGCGCCGACAGCTCACCCTCCTCGATCAGCTTCACCACCGTCGGCCGGCTCAAGCCGAGAACTTCGGCAGCCTGCTGGGTCGAGATCTCCTGATCCCGCGTCAG
>DASSBA010000129.1:0-10149 GCA_035699205.1 Gemmatimonadales bacterium | reverse complement strand
ACCACGCCGTACGGCACCCGGTCGAGATAGGGCACGGCGTCCTCCGGCGAGATCTCCATCGCGAGCCGCTTCCCCGCGACGATGGACTCGAGGGCCCGGTGCAGCTCCTCCCAGCGGGCGTACTGGAGCACGCGGCCGGGGAACCCTTCGACCGACGCGGGCTCGATCCGGTGCGCCACCGCCACCGGCTCGCCCTCGCGCGGCAGAAGCACGAACAGCCGCCTGGTATTGAGTCCCGAGAGCCCGAGCACCCGCTCGGCCACCGGATTGAGGCCGTGGAAGGCGTAGAGCAGCCAGCCGTCGGCGCCCGCCTCGTCGAGTGCGGCGCGGAGCGCGTCGCGGTCGGGGATCACTCGTACACCTCCGCGGCCGCGGTGCGCCACACGCAGGCTTCGGCGCCGCGCGCGCGGCACTGCTCGTGGAGAACCGCGCCCTCGAATCCGGTGAGCAGACGCAGCAGCTCGCCCCAGGCCGCGCCGTAGAAGGCGCACGCGGTGCCATCGGGGACGGCCACGACGGACAGTGGATCGGCCATGCGAACCTCGACGGCCGGCGCCGAGCGGAGCTCGCCGCCGAACACCCGCCGGGCAAGCCGCGAGGCGGCGCGAAGCGAAGCCCGCCGGCCGAGCCTGCCCGGCGACATCCGCGCCAGCGTGCGTGCCGAGCGGCTGCTCGACCGGACGGCATGGCGGGCCGCGCGCCGTCCGGCGTCGGCGAAGACGAGCCCCGCATCGGGCCGGCGGCCGGCCAGCCGGATGACCGAGACCACCTCGTCCAGCTCCACGGTGCCGTCGCGCACCGCGGCGGAACGGTAGCGCTGGATCTGCGCGGCGACCGTCGGGCTCAGCCCCAGCCGGCGCACCACGATCTCCTCGGCCAGCTCGTCGAGGCCATCCTCGACCGGCGTATCGAGATTCCGGATCGCCTCGAGCAGGCTGAGGGGGAGGAGGGCGGGGACGGCGGGGGCGGTAGGCACGGATCGGGTCGCGAATCTTAACCACGGTGAGCGGTGAGCGGTAAGCGGTGAGCGGTAAGCGGTAGCAGGGGCTTTTGAGGACTGGAGTGCCGGACGGCCGCGCCAACCACCTTTTACCTCTCACCGCTCACCTCTTACCGCTTACCTCTTAGCTCTCCCGCCCCCACAACCCCGCCAGCTCCCCTTCGCTGAAGAAGAACGCGACCTCCCGGGCCGCATTCTCGTCGCTGTCGGAAGCGTGAATGGCGTTCCGCCCCTTCGATTCCGCGTAGAGCTTGCGGATGGTGCCCGCGGCGGCCTCGGCCGGATCGGTGGCGCCGATGACGTTTCGCAGCGTGGCCACGGCGTCCGCCCGCTCGAGCGCCATGGGAAGCGAGGGGCCGCTGGTCATGAACGCCACCAAGTCCGGGTAGAACGGGCGCTCGCGGTGGACCGCGTAGAAGGCGCCGGCCTGCTCCGGGGTGAGCCGCACGAGCCGTGCGGCGCGGAGCGTGAATCCGGCCTCTTGCAGGTGCGCGACGATCTTTCCGGTCTTGCCGGTGGCAACGGCATCCGGCTTCACAATGCCGAGGGTCAGCGAAACGGCCACGACTCACTCCTCCACGATGCGGCTGGGTTAACGGCCGGCCAACAGCCGGCGCACGAGATCGCCCCGGGTGACGAACCCGCGAAGCACGCCTTCCCTCACGACAGGCACCCGCTCGACGTCGCGGGTGGCAAGGAGCTGCGCGGCGTCGGCCAGCGTCTGGTCCTCGGAGACGCAGAGGACCGAGCGTGCCATGACGTCGCGGACGAGGGGCGCCCGCGCCTCGGCCGGTGCGGTGCCGGCGGTTACCCGCTGCACGTAACCGGGCACCAGATTGCGGAGCAGCTCGCGGTACGAGAGGAGCCCCACGACCTCTCCCGTCTCGCTTACGACCGGCAGCGCGTCCACCCCATGCCGCTGGAGTTGGCCCGCGGCGGCGTCGAGGGTCTCCTCCGGCCGGAGCGCGACGACCTGGGCCCGCATCAGATCCCGCACCAGCAGTTGACCCTCGAGCTCCAGGCTCCGGAGCGGCGGCAGCCCCAGCACCTCCGCGGGCGAGCGTGCCGCGAGGAGCCCCGCGGCCACGTCCGGCCGGGCGAGCGCCCGGGCGAACGCCGCGACCGTCTGCAGGTACGCCGCGTTGTCTCCCGGCGGCGCCACGATCAGGAGAATCATGCGGGGATCCGGCGCGTCGCGGGCGCCCGCCTCGGGGTCCACCCGCGGGATCGGGGTCTCCGCCAGCCCCAGGGCCACGACGAGCGCCGGCACCGCGTCGGTGCGGAAGTGCGGCAGCCACGCGTGGGGCCCGAGGCTCATCGTGTCCTCGGGCCAGCTCTGGCGAATCGCCTCCCGGAGGCGCGCCGCGTCCGCCACGCGCGCGTCCGCCACGCAGGCGTCCACCAGGACACGGATTCCCTCCTCCAGCGTGGCGGCGGCCAGCGGCACCACGACCCGGCGCGGGCTGAGGAGGTCGGTGAGTCTCACATCCTCGACCGCAGGAGGCCGACGACGTCCGCCGGCCGGCGCATGATGCCGATGCCGGCCACCTCGAACGCCGCGAGCTTCTCTTCCGCCGTGCCGGACGAGCCGGAGATGATGGCGCCCGCGTGCCCCATGCGGCGGCCCTTGGGCGCGGTCTGTCCGGCGATGAAGCCGACGACCGGCTTGGTGATCTGCTCCTTCACGAACGCGGCCGCGTGCTGCTCGTCCGTGCCGCCGATCTCGCCGATCATGACGATGGCGGCGGTGTCGGCGTCGTCCTGGAAGGCGCGCAGGCAGTCGATGAAGTTGGTGCCGATGATCGGGTCGCCGCCGATGCCGACGCAGGTGCTCTGGCCGATGCCGGCGCGGGTCAGGTGGTTGACGACCTCGTACGTGAGCGTGCCGCTCCGCGAGACCACTCCCACCCGGCCCGGGCTGCAGATGTTGCCCGGGATGATCCCCACCTTGGCCCGCGGCCCGGGCGCGATCAGCCCCGGGCAGTTGGGCCCGATCAGCCGGACGCCGCGGCTCCGGACGAACGGCATCGTCCGGCTCATGTGCATGACCGGGATCCCCTCGGTGATGCACACGACCAGCGGGAGGCCCGCGTCGGCCGCCTCCACGATGGCGGCGGCCGCGGCCATGGGCGGCACGTAGATGACCGATACGTTGGCCCCGGTGGCGCGCACCGCTTCGTCCACCGTGTTGAAGACGGGGACCGTTCCCTCGAAGGTCTGGCCTCCCTTGCCCGGCGTCACGCCGGCCACGACCGCCGTCCCGTACTCCAGCATCTGGCGGGAGTGGAACGACCCCTCGCGCCCGGTGATGCCCTGGACCAGCAGCCGGGTATTCCGGTCCACGAAGGCACTCATGCCGCGTTCCGGGCGAGCTGCACGACCTGCTCCACCGCCTGGTCCATGTCGCTCAGCGCGCGCATGCCGACGCCCTCGAGAATCCGGAGCGCCTCGACCTCGTTGGTGCCGGTGAGCCGGATGACGATCGGCACGTCCACCTTGAACTGCCGGGTGGCGGCGACGATGCCGTTGGCGACGTCGTCGGTCCGCGTGATGCCGCCGAAGATATTGAACAGGATGGCCTTCACGTGCGGATCGGCGGTGATGATCTTGAGCGCGTTGATGACCTTCTCGGGACTCGAGCTGCCGCCGATGTCGAGGAAGTTGGCGGGCTCGCCGCCGTAGTACTTCACCAGGTCCATCGTGGCCATCGCGAGGCCGGCGCCATTCACGACGCAGCCGACGTTGCCGTCGAGCTTGATGAACGAGAGATTGGCCCGCCGCGCGGCCGCCTCGCTCGGCTCCTCGGCGGAGTCGTCGCGCAGCACGCCGAGGTCGGGGCGCCAGAACAGCTCGTTGTCGTCGATGACGATCTTGGCGTCGAGCGCGAGCACCCGGGCGTCGGGTGTGGTGACCAGCGGATTGATCTCGGCCAGCGACGCGCCGTTGTTCACGAACGCGGCGTAGAGCTGTTCCATGATCCGCGCGGCGGCCTTCACCTGGGTGAAATCGCGATAGAGCACGAACGCGAGCCGGAGCGCGTGATGGGGAAACAGGCCGTAGGTCGGGTCCACCGGGAGCCGGACGATCTTCTCGGGGGTCCTGGCCGCCACCTCCTCGATGTCCACGCCCCCCGCGGCGCTCACCATGAAGACGGGGCACTGCGCCTCCCGATCCATGATCAGGCCGACGTAACTCTCGGTGGCGATCTCGGCGGCCGGCACGACGAGCACCTTGTGCACGGTGAGGCCCTTGATCGTCATGCCGAGAATCTGGGCGGCCTCGTCCATGGCCTCGGCCGGGTTGCGGGCCAGCTTCACGCCGCCCGCCTTGCCCCGCCCGCCGGCGTGGACCTGCGCCTTGATGACGACGGTGCCGCCGATGCGCCGCGCGATGGCTTCCGCCTCGGTCGGGGTCGAGGCCACGTCGCCCTCGAACATGGGGATCCCCGCGGCCTTGAGCAGCGCGCGCGCCTGGTACTCGTGCAGGTTCACGTGTCCCTCGTGATGGTGGTTCCGGTCTCGCCGCGGAGCGCCGCGGGCCCGCCGCTCAGCCGGGCGATGATGGCGCGTCCGCCGGTGTCCCGGGCAAAAGCGGCGGCCGCCTCGACCTTGGGCTTCATCCCGCCCTCGTCCAGTCCGCCACCGGCGACCAGCGCGTCCGCCTGGCTCACGGTCATCCGCGGCACCGGTCGCGCGGCCGGCGTCCCCCAGCCCTCGAACACCGCGTCCACGTTGGTCAGGATCATCAGCACGTCCGCCCCGAGCTGCGAGGCCAGGATGGCCGCGACGCGGTCCTTGTCCACCACCGCGTCGACGCCCTCGAGCCCGAGCAGCGGGTCGTCGTAGACCGGGGGACCGCCGCCGCCGGCGGCGACGACGATGGTGCCCTGCTCCACCAGCGTGCGTACCACGCCCAGCTCGACCACGCCGAGCGGCACCGGGCTGGCGGTCATGCGGCGCCAGTTCCCCGCCCCGTCCCGGCCCACCGCGCGGTCCGCCTCGCGGAGCCGCGCGACCTCGGCCTCGGTGAGCGCGTGGCCGATCGGCTTGGTGGGACGGCCGAGTGCGGGATCGTAGCGGTCCACCAGCGTCTGGGTGACCACGGTGACCACCTCGCGCCGGACCCGGGCCGCGGCGAGCGCGTTCTGCAGCGACTGCTGCAGCATGTAGCCGATCCAGCCCGCCGTCTCCGCCACCAGCACCCCGAGCGGCAGCGGCTGCACCAGCCGGCGCGCGGCCTCGTTCCGGGTCAACTCGTCGCCCACCTGCGGACCGTTGCCGTGGACCAGCACGATCCGCCAGCCGTCGCGGGCCAGCTCCACCACCATCGCCATGCTCTCGCGCGCGCGGCGGAACTGGTTGATGATGGTGGGCTCCTCGCCTTCGCGGGCGAGCGCGTTGCCCCCGAGCGCCAGCACCGCCGTCCTCACGCCGGCCCGCCGGGGCAAAAGCCCCCGAAGGTAGTCCTGGCCCCACGGACGATCAAGCTCATGGCGCACCCGAGTCGGCCGGGAGTCCAAGGGCGCCGCGGAGGTCCTCCCAGGCCCGGCCGAACGCGTCCCAGTCGGCGGCGCGAAGCGCCGAGTCGGCGCGGATGAGCAGCCGGCGCGCCTCGTCGAGCCGGGTCGCCTGCGCCTGCCCGGCGATGGTGGGCACCGAGGCGCCGAGCAGATTGCTCCACGCCTCCCGCAGGTTCCGCCCCGCGCCAAGGCGATCGCCGGCGGCCAGCGTCACCCACACGAGCACCGGCCGGTCACCCGGAACGCTCGCGAAGTGCGACTGGTAGGCGATGATGCCGCCGGGTCCCACATCGAGCCGGACCGGCCCGCGCTCCAGCCGGCCGCCGTCGTCGCGGATCGAGTCGTTCAGCGCGTCGAACGTGGGGAACCGGGCCCAGCGGCTCTCCAGGGCGCTCCGGGACGGCAGCGCGGCGGCGGAATCGAGGCGGGCCAGCCGCAGCGCGTCGCCACCCTCGTCGTGGGTGGCCAGGAGCAGGGCGCTCAGGCGCCGCTCGCCCGGGCGCTCGTACGTGACCGTGAGCACGGGCCCCGCCGTATCGGGCGACCAGGACATCTCCGCCCTCACCGTCTCCGGCGGTTCGTTGCCGGTGCGGCCGTCGAGGGTCCCGAGCTTGCGACCGGACTGCTCGAGCTCGCGCGCCTGGAGGCGGAACAGCTCCGCGGGGTATGGGGCCGCGCGCCAGATCCCGTCCGGGATCGCGGTGGCCGGCTCGACGACTCCCTCGGCGATCGCGGCCCACGCGGCGGCCAGTGCGTCGCTCCCCGGCCGGAGGAAGACCCGCGCGCCCCCGTCCCGGGCGGACACGCTGCCGAGCAGCGCGGCGCGAACGCCGGCCACCGGGCGCCCGCGCCACTCGAGCCGGGAGGAGAGCGGGAAGGTCGGAACGGGCAGATAGCCCTCCGCGACCCACACGAGCTCACCATCCACCACGCACGCCACCGGGTCGCTCCACTCGGCGAACGGCGCGAGCCGCGACAGCCGCCCGGCCGGCGACAGGGTCCAGTCCACTCGCGCGCCGGGCGCGAGCGGGCTCAGGAGCTCCGGCGCCTGCAGCGCCCAGGCGAGCGGGACCCGCCGGAGCCACGAGTCGAGCACCACGCCGGCATCCTCGCTCCGGCCGAGCCGGTAGGCCGGCGCCCGGGGATGGAAGGCGCGATCTCCCAGCTCGAGCAGCGGGAGCGCGGCCGGCACCGGCAGGGTGTCCTGCCGCCGGTAGAACAGCGCCTCGCCCGAGGGACCCGCGCGGTCGTCCGCCTGCGCAGTCACCACCAGGCGGTCGCGCGGGAGCACGCGGGTCACCAGCCAGACCGGGCGTCGCCGGCCGCCGACCGTCACCAGGGCCGGATTCGCCGAGACCACGTCCACGGAATCGGCCGCGACGAGTCGCGACGCCGTCGTCGCGTTCCAGAGCGAGGGTACCGGCGGCGGCTGGATCCGGGTGCCGGACGGAGCCGGCGTCTCGCTCAACGATTCGAGGCCGTAGGCCAGACGCTGGAGCAGCTCGGTGGCGCGCTGATCCGCGGCCGGCTCGCCCTGGCCCTCGACGGCGGCGGGCACCATCCAGTGCCCCACCAGCGACGCGAGTGGGAGCACGATCCACCCGGCGGCGGCGAGCGCGTGGCGGGCGCGCACCGCCCACACCGCGGAGAGCAGCGCCGTCGCCAGGGCGACGCCGGCGAGGATGGGGGCCGTCACCTCCGTCGCCGTCCAGAGCGCCCGGTCCGGACGGCCGCGCAGTCCGGTGACGAGCTCGTACCGCTCGAGCAGGTAGCCCCACATGAGCGTCAGGGCGAGGGTGACCAGCAGCCAGCCGAGATGGGTGCGCGCGTGACCGTTGATCGCGGGGCGCCCGTCGATCCAGCGGATGGCTCCCACGAGCAGATAGAGGCCGAAGACGATGCCGAGCGCGAGGGTGACCAGAAGAAAGCAGAACCCGTGCGCCGCGAGCCACAGCGGCACCTGGGCGACGTAGAGTCCGATGTCGCGCTCGAGGAGCGGATCGGCCACGCCGTAGGTGACGCCCTGCCACGCCAGCGCGACATCGGGCGCGTGGGCGGCGACGTTGCCTCCGACCAGCAGCCCCAGGAGGGCACCCGCGCCGACTGCCAGCACCAGCAGCGAGCCCGGCGTGAGCGCCTCGCGGAACTCGAGATTCGCGACGTTGCGGCGCACCTGCACCGAGCCCACCGCGCGGTAGACCACCAGCAGGTGGCCGATGAACCAGGCGGCCGCCACCACGATGCCCGCCACCCGGAGGGTGAGATGCAACAGGTCCCAGTCGGTGAGAAATGCGACGGCGGCGGGCGATGTCTCCGCGGCCCACCAGCGGTCGGCCAGCAGCCGCGACGCCCACTGGCCCGCGAAGAGCAGCAGGACGAGCGCCGCCAGCGCGAGGGCGAGCCGGCGCCCGCGGCGGGTCACGGCGCTACGCGCGGACGCCCTGCCCCGCGAGCCAGCCGACGACTTCGCTGCGGGCGGCGTCCAGTGCCTGCGGGTCGCTGGCCTCGAAGCGCAGCACGAGGATCGGCTGGGTGTTCGAGGCGCGGAGCAGCCCCCAGCCGTGCGGGAAGCTGATGCGGATGCCGTCGATGGTGTTCACCGGGTACTTCGCCGCGAAGTGCCGGGCGGCCTGCTCCACCAGGGGAAACTTGCGCTCTTCGGGCACGTCCACGCGGATCTCCGGCGTGGCGGTGGTCCGCGGCAGGTCGGCCAGGAGCGTGGCGAGTCCGTGGGGACCGCGGCTCACGATTTCCAGCAGCCGCGCGGCGGCGAACAGGGCATCGTCGAAGCCCAGATAGTCGCCCCCGAAAAACATGTGTCCGCTCATCTCGCCGGCGAGCGGCGCCTGCAGCTCCTTCATCTTGGCCTTGATGAGAGAGTGGCCGGTCTTCCACATGACCGGCCGCGCACCCGCCGCCGCCAGCGCCGCCGGCAGCACCTCGGAGCATTTCACATCGAAGATGACGGGCGTTCCCGGACCGAATCGGCGGACCGCGTCGCGGCCCAGGACCACCAGGAGCAGGTCGCCCCACACGATCTCGCCGGTTTCGTCCACCGCGCCGATCCGGTCGGCGTCGCCGTCGAACGCGAGGCCCAGTTCGGCGCCGGTGCGCCTGACCTCGGCCTGGAGGTCGCGCAGGTTTCCGGGGACGGTGGGATCGGGATGGTGGTTCGGAAAGGTCCCGTCCGACTCGCAGAAGAGCGGCGTCACCTCGGCGCCGAGCGCCCGCAGCGTGGAGACGGCGACGAGGCTGCCCACGCCATTGCCGCAGTCCACCACCACCCGGACCGGCCGCTCGAGATGGTGCCGGCCGACGATCGCGTCGCGGTAGCGCCCGAGGACCGAGCCGTCGCTCGTCTCGTGGCCGCTGCCGCTCCGCCAGCGCTCGGCGACGATGAGTTCCCACAGCTCCGTGATCTCGTCGCCATGGAAGGCGTCGCCGCCCAGCACCAGCTTGAACCCGTTGAACTCGGGCGGATTGTGCGACCCGGTCACCTGCACGCCGCCATCGGTGCCGAGTGCCGTGACCGCGAAGTAGAGCGCAGGCGTCGGCAGCATCCCCACGTCCACCGCGGTACCGCCGGCCTCCGCCACGCCGCGCCGTACGCCCTCGGCGAGCCCCGCGCCGGACGGCCGGTTGTCGCGTCCGACCGCGATCACCGGGGCCCGCCCCATGCGCTCCCATCCCACCGACGCGAAGGCCCGCCCGATGCCGCGCGCGAGCTCGGGCGTCAGCTCGCTCCCCACGAGCCCGCGCACGTCGTACTGCCGGAAGATGGATCGGGGGACGTTCATCAGGGCCGCGCGATCGGCAGCCCTGTCTGGGTCAGGGTCACGGCGCTCTGCCCCGCGAGGTCGAGCAGCGGGCCGGGCCAGACTCCGAAGAGGAGCACGGCGGCGACCGAGATCGCGATCGCGCCGAGCGCGGCCGGCGCGAGCCGGACGCCGGCGTACCGGTCCGCGGCGGGCGCGGGCCGCATGTACATCGCCATGACCACGGGCAGATAGTAGCCTGCGCTCACCACGCTGGTGAGCACCAGGATCACCGGCAGGATGTACTGCCCCTCCGCCGCCAGGGCGGAGATGATGTACCACTTCCCCATGAAGCCGAAGGTGCCGGGGAAGCCGAGCAGCGAGAACATGCACACGCTGAACCCGAACGCGACCCAGGGCCGGCTCCGGGCCAGGCCGGCGATGTCGTCCAGGGTCACGTCGCGCTCGCCGCCCCGGCCGAACACGGCCAAGAACCCGAAGCTCGCGAGCGTGGCCAGGCTGTACGCCAGCAGATAGAACACCACCGAGCCCGCGCCCGGCTGCGAGCCGGGCCACACGGCGGCCAGCAGGTAGCCGGCATGGGCGATGGAGCTGTACGCCAGCATCCGCTTGAGGGAGCGTTGGACGAGCCCCGCCAGGTTGCCGAGCACCATCGTGGCGATCGCCAGGCCGGCCACGATGGGCTGCCAGAGCGACGTGGCCGACGGAAAGGCCTCGAGCAGCACCCGCACGAGCGCCGCGAAGGCGGCCGCCTTGACGCCCGTGGCCATGAACCCGGTGACCGGCGTGGGCGCGCCGTCATACACGTCCGGCGCCCACATGTGGAACGGCACCGCGGCCACCTTGAACCCCAG
>DASSBA010000128.1:0-3438 GCA_035699205.1 Gemmatimonadales bacterium | reverse complement strand
GCGCCACCTCATTCGACGACGTCAGAATCCTGCAGTCGGAGATCCTGCTGCACTGATCTCCGCGACTCACGGCTCAGTCCGCAGCCTCGGGCATTCCCATCCTGGAGAGGATGTGCGGATGCTGCAGCCGCGCGGCGAGCTTGATCTCGCGAAGGAAGCGCTCGGGGCCGAGCGAGTTGGCCAGCTCGGGATGGAGGACCTTGAGCGCGACCGGGCGGTCGTGCTTGAGGTCCTGCGCGAGGAAGACCGTGGCCATCCCCCCGCGCCCGAGCTCGCGCTCGAGGGCGTAGCTCCCGCTCAACCCTTCCTGGAGCTGCGAGCGGAGGTTGGTCATGCGGTGCCGGTGTATGGGGATGGCGTGAGGGGCCACGCCAATACTAGGCCCGCGGAATACCGTGCGAAAGGTCGATACTCCGCCTGGGCCGAGCCCGCCGGACTTCGGCAAACTTCGGGTGGGGCAGCCGCAGCCTACGTGCTGCCGGTCAACGCCTCCCCTCGAGCCACGCCACATCGGCCAGATCTTGCGGCCGGCCCGCGGCCCGCTTGTTCTGGATGAGGTGCTCGCGGGAGAGCACCGGCACCCGCATTCCTTCGAGTTGAGCCTCGAGTCTCCCTGGCCACGCGGCGGCGAACTCGACGCCGTCGATGGACGTGAGCACGTCGATGCGCTGGGGAGCCACCCCGATCTGGAAGACCAGGTCCGGCCGCCGCAGGTCGTCCGGGGACAGCTCCTCCACGGGAGCGCCGAAGCGGATCAGCGCCCGGCGGACCCGCTCCGGATTCCCGCCGGTGGTCCCGACCCACAGGTCCAGATCCCGGGTGGCCCGGGGCAGCCCGTGCGCGGCGAGCGCATAGGCGCCGACCACCAGGAACTCAACGTCCTCCGCGGAGAACGCGAACAGTATGTCGCTGAAGTCGGGATTCACCGACCGGCTCCCCCAGGAACGCCCAGGCGGTCACGGTGATGGGCCAGACCATGGCCATGCGATCGCCCGGCGGGATGTCGCACAGGTCGTCGGACGGCTCGGGATCGTGCAGGTGCTGTTTTCGCACTGGCCGCTGCGATCGGTCGGTCATTGGGCTGCCGCGATGGGATGGCGAAAGTTATCCGTGTCGGGGTTCACCCGCGAGCAGGCCGCGAGCGGCAGGACTCACTCGTGGAGCTGCTCCCCGCCGACCCCGAGCGGCTCGTCCACGCTCTGGCGGGGACCGGCCACGTAGCCGTCCAGGGACATCGAGATACCGAGACGTAACCGGGACATTATCCCCTCCTCCTGGCGAAACCTGCCATCCGGACGTCGCCGAGACACGCCATCACCTCATCCCCCGAAGCTGCCCATTGACCGTCCATGTGACGGGCTGCACCGTGGGGCCGCACGACACCATACGGCAACCCCCGCTGCTTGAGGTTACGATGCCTCGCTTCTATCGCATATCCCCGGCTGCGCTCGCCGCCACACTCACGCTCGGCTGCGCCGAGCAGCAGGCGCCCACCGCACCAGCCGAGCGTTCCCTGCCGTCCGCTGTCCCCTCCTTCGCTCGCGGCGAGAATGGCGCAGGCGGCGGCGGAATTGGCCGTGGCGGCGCGCTTGGGGCCGGCTTCTGGTTCAGCGACCCCGAGCGGGGGCTCACGACCGTCATCGGGATCCCCGCGGATGGGATCTCGGACCTGCGCTTCTGCGGCGGCACCGAGGAGCCCGAGGCCCAACCCGCTCTGTTCGTCCTCCGGCCGGAAGGAGGCCTCAAGTTGCTGCTGACGAACCGGGAGACCTCGGTGGCCGTCTGGCAACTGGTATCGGACGACCTCTGCGGGGTGCTCGGGACCACCGAGCCCTATGCCGTGGGGACCGCCCGGCTGCGGCTCAACGACAACGAGGCGAGTGACTTCCCGATCGCGCCGGGCGGGAACTCGTCCAGCCTCCACGCGAACGGGACCGTGACCGTCGTGGCAACCGGCGAGGAGCTGCACTATCAGGCCGTCTCGCACAGCGTCCTGCCGAGAGGCGCCACCTCATTCGACGACGTCAGAATCCTGCAGTCGGAGATCCTGCTGCACTGATCTCCGCGACTCACGGCTCAGTCCGCAGCCTCGGGCATTCCCATCCTGGAGAGGATGTGCGGATGCTGCAGCCGCGCCGCGAGCTTGATCTCCCGCAGGAACCGCTCGGGGCCGAGCGAGTTGGCCAGCTCCGGGTGCAGCACCTTGAGCGCGACCGGGCGGTCGTGCTTCAGGTCCTGCGCGAGGAAGACCGTGGCCATGCCCCCACGGCCGAGCTCGCGCTCGAGCGTGTACCTACCGCCCAACCCGTCCTGCAGTTGCGTGCGGAGATCTGTCATTGTCCCGGGGACTGGGGGAGTGGGCAGCCGCTGGAATATTAGGTCTCGGGGGAGCCCCGCGCCAACCGTCGTCGCTGAAACCGTTGCCAATGTGGCTACAAGTAGCTACATTGTCGGCATGGCTTTCGTCGGCATCCGCGACCTCAAGAACGAGCTCAGCCGCTACGTGCGCCGCGTCGCCGCGGGGGAGCGCGTGTCGGTGACCGACCGCGGCCGCGTGGTGGCCGAGCTGGTGCCGCCAAGTCGCGGGGCGCCCGGCGGGCCGTCGGGGTACGAACGGCTCGTCGCGGCCGGTGTCGTCCGCCCGGCGCTGGAGCAGGGTGACCCGCTCGCCGACCTGCCCGCGCTCAACCTCCCGCGTGGCACCGCCGCGGCCCTGATCGACGCCGATCGTGGCGACTCGTAGGAGTCGCCGGGCCGTCCGGCCGGAGCCCGAACCTCCGGAACCATCCCAGATCCGCTACGTCGAGTCGAGCGCGCTGGTCGCCGCCGTCCTCGAGGGCGACGCCGCGGCTCGCGGCGCCATCGGCGCCCCCGGCCGGCTCGTGACATCCCGCCTGACCCTCGCGGAGGCGCATCGCGCCGTGCTGCGGGCCCGCGTGACCGGCCGTCTGGAGCCCGACGACGAACGACGCCTGATCCGCGGTCTCGACACCTTCAGCCGCCGCTGCGAGCTCATGGCCGTCTCCGAGCAGGTGCTGCTTCGCGCCGGCCGTCCGTTCCCCGTGGAGCCCGTCCGTACCCTGGACGCCATCCATCTTGCGTCCGTGGAAGCGCTCGGCGAGCCGCCCCAACTGGTCACGGTCATCGCCCGGGACGCTCGCGTCGTAGCGAACGCTCGGGCCCTGGGGTACGACGTCGCCTGATCGCTGAGGGCGAGCCGGCGGTACCCCGATCTGCGGGCGCAGGCCGGGCGGCGATGCTCGCAGAGGGAGACCACCCGCTACGCGGGTACCCGGGCCGAGCGATCCCTTCCGGGTCGGACGCCCAACGGCGGCCTGCAGCGACCGGCGCGAGCGTCGCCCTCCGGCCGAAGCCGCGGACCCCGACCGCCGCCCGCCACCGCCGTAGCAGTAACCCAAGAGCCCGGATAGATTTACC
>DASSBA010000127.1:0-3776 GCA_035699205.1 Gemmatimonadales bacterium | reverse complement strand
GTCGGCATGTGGACCAGGTGGCCGGCGCCGGGCACCAGACTCCCCAGGCGCTCGGCGCAGGGCACAGCGCGCTCGGCGAAGGTGGAGGCTTCGATGGCATGAATGTAGAAGTGGCACGCACCCGGGTTGTCGAGGGTCCGGTTCACGACCCGCTCGAGCACCTTGACCGTCTCCAGCGTGCTCGGTGCGCGCGGCTTGCCCGCGTTGCTCCAGTAGTTCCACGGCCGGAGATCCATCAGCGCCTCGGCGTACAGCACGGCCGCGTCGTCGTCGGCGGGATAGCGACGGTGCACCTGGCCGATCGCCCGGGCCCAGGCGGAATCGAGCGGCGCGCGGTTGGCGCTGATGTGGGGCGAGTAGCGCTTCACGAGCGCCTCGATGTACGCCTGCTCCTGCTTCGTGGTCCACCCCGCGTTCCGCACCGCCTGCTGCACTGCCTCCCAGGCCGGCGCCACGGCGGCGGTGTCCATCGGCAGGTTGATGTTGGGACCGAGAGCGTAGGCCACGCCCCACCAGCACATCGCGCAGGTCGAGTCCTCGCGGATACCCTCGCGGAAGGACTTGATCGCCTCGTCGTGGTTGAAGCCGTAGGTGAGCCGGAGTCCCTGGTCGAAGTACTTCTGGGCCACCGGCGAGCCGGTCGTGATCGCCTTGTGGTACGAGCCGAGGTTGGTGTACAGCGGGGTGCGGTCCCCCGCGGAGGAATCCGTCCGTCCCTGATGCTCGTGTTCCTGCCCAATCAGCGGTCCCGCTCCGCAGATGACCGCCGCCATGGCAATCCATGTCCCGCGCATCGTCAGTCTCCTCGGCGTGTGCCGTCCCCCGAAGCTTTCCCTCCGGCACCGATCCGGAAATGTCCGGAACGGCCATTCGCCGGGAACCGGGTCCACGTCTCCGATCACCGCAGCGCCATCTCCGCCATCCACACGTCACTCTCGGACTGCAGCAGCGCGAAGTACATCGTGCTGTCGTGCGCCGCGAACGCGCCGCGGCCGAACGCGGCCAGCGGGTCATCGAACAGGATCAGCGGCCGCGGCCGGCCGCTGTCCACCGGCACCGACCACAGGGTCTGGTACGGCGCCGAGTCGCTCGAGAAGACCATATAGGCGTGCCGGCTGTCCGGGGCCCAGGCATAGGCGTACGCGTCCATCTGCTTTCCGGCCAGCGGGCCGGTCAGCGGAAACGGGCGGACCTCGCCGCCATCGGCCGGGACGAGCTCCAGGCCCTGGTTCCAGGAGAAGGCGATGTACCGCCCGTCGGGCGACCAGAACGGGAAGATGCCTCCGTCGCGCGAGAGCCGGACGGGCTTTCCCCATCCGTCGCCCTGCCGCGCGATGGTGTAGACCTCGCTCCGTCCGGTGATGTCCGACGCGAACGACATCCGCCGGCCGTCAGGTGACCAGCCCGCGTCGCGATCCTGGCCGGCGGTCGCGACGACCGTCCGCTGCTCGCCGCCCGCCGCCGGCATCACGAAGAGGTCGCGGCTCCCGCTCCGGTAGGCGTGGAACCCGAGGTAGCGGCCGTCCCGCGAGAAGGTCGGCTGAAAATCGTCGCCCGGATCATTGGTGAGCTGTTCCTCGGGCCCGTCGGGCAGAGGCTTGCGGAAGATGTCCTGGTTGCCGTTCCGGTCCGAGTCGAAGGCCAGCCACTTCCCGTCCGGGGAGACGTCGAACGACTCCAGCAACTGGTTGCCGCTGGTGACTGGCCGCGCCGTGCGGGCGGACACGGGGCCGCCCTTCGGGATGGCCAGTGCCCAGACGTTGGAGACCTGGGTGAAGCTCGAGTAGGCGAGGCGGCGGCCGTCCGAGGTGAGGCTGATCGTCCCCGCGTTGAGACCGGTGGTGAGCCGCTCGGGCGGCGCCTCGGGCCGGCCGCCGGAAGACAGACGGACCCGGTAGATGTCGCGCCCGCCGTCCCGGTTGGAGATGAAGAGCAGCGCTCGGCCGTGCGGCAGCCAGATGGGACTCAGGTTCTGCGACTGGTCGCCCGCCACCTGTACGGGCGTGCCGCCCCCGGCGGGAACCACCATCACCGCGCTCGGCGCGATGTTGCCGATCTGCGAGCGTCCGCCGTAGAGGAACAGCGGGTTGCCGGCGACGTAGGCGATCCAGCCCCCGTCGGGTGACCACGCCGGCGAATACACCTCGTGCCCGCCCACCAGCTTGCGCGCGGGCCCGCCGCCGGTCGCGCGCACGAAGAGGCTGTCCACCGAGCGGTAGACGAAGCGCTCCCCGTCGGGGGCCCACGCCAGGTCGGCCACGGTATCGGGCAGGGGCGAGGGGACCAGCACCTTGGGCACGCCCCCGAGCGCCGGCACCAGCTCGATCCCGCGTGGCGACTGGAAGGCAAGCCGCGAGCCGTCGGGCGTCCATTGCGGGCGGCGCAGATCGCCCGCCACGCCGGGGGTGAGCGCGATGGTGCCGCCGCCGTCGATCTGGCGGACGAAGATCTTCTCGTTGCCCGCCGGCCCGGCAGCGTAGGCGACGAGCTTCCCGTCGGGGGAGATCGCCGGGTCCATCTCGAGCCCGGGATCGCGGGTGACCTGGGTGCGCCGTCCGAGGGCCAGCTCGGCGGGCCGGCGGCCAGCCAGCACGCCCGCTGCGCCGACCGCCAGCGCCAGCGCCGCCGCGCCCGCGGCGATCGAGGGCCAGCGCCACGCGCGCCCGCCGGCCGGCGCAGCCGGCGCCACCGCGGGAACCGGCTGCGTCTGCGCCGGCGTCATCCCGCCGCTCGGCGTCATCAGCGGCTCGAGCTGGGTCAGCAACTCCTGGGCGGTCTGCCACCGGTCGGCCGGGTGCTTGGCCAGACAGCGCATCACCACGCTCTGCAGGGCGGGCGAGAGCGACGGCCGGTACCGGCTCAGCGGCGCGGGCTCCTCGGTCACGTGGGCGGCGAGCATCCGCTGCGGCGAGAGGCCGGCGAACGGGGTGCGGCCAGTGAGGAGCTCGTAACCCATCACGCCGACCGCGTAGATGACCACCCGGTGGTCGAGGTTCGGGTCGGCGGTGGCCTGCTCCGGCGCCATGTAGGCCGGGGTGCCGAGCGCGACGCCGGCGGTGGTGAGCGAGTGGCGGCCGGTGGCCTCGCTCACCGCCTTGGCGACGCCGAAGTCCATGACCAGCGCGTGCCGGCCGGAGAGGAGGATGTTGTCGGGCTTGATGTCGCGGTGGACCACGCCTTGCGCGTGGGCAAATGCGAGCGCGTCGGTGATCTCGACCAGGAGCCGGACCGCCTCGTGCACGGGGAGCTCGCCCTGGCGGCCCAGCCGGTCGCGGAGGCTCTGGCCGTCGACGTACGGCATCACGTAATAGAGGAACCCCTCGGCCTGACCGGAGTCGAGCAGGGGCAGGATGTGCGGGTGCTGCAGCCGGGCCGCGATCCGGATCTCGCGGGTGAACCGGTCGGCGCCGAGCGCGGCGGCGAGCTCTGGGCGGAGCACCTTGACCGCGACCTTGCGGTCGTGCTTGAGGTCGTCGGCCAGGTAGACCGTGGACATGCCGCCCTGGCCGAGCTCGCGCTCGAGGCGGTAAGACGAGCCGAGGGCGTGCTGGAGCTGGTCGCGGAGGTCCATGGGGCGGGTGGCCGCCGGGCTGTTGGGGAAGGAGTCAATCTAGCGCCCGGCATGGGTTTCCGCCGCCCGAGCGTTGACGCACCCCCCTCCGGCGACTAGTTTTCCGCCTCGCGGGAAGTACCCCTGGGGCTGTAGCTCAGCTGGGAGAGCGCTGCAATCGCACTGCAGAGGTCAGGGGTTCGATCCCCCTCAGCTCCATGACAAT
>DASSBA010000126.1:0-7628 GCA_035699205.1 Gemmatimonadales bacterium | reverse complement strand
AGCAGTCCGAAGCGCAGCCTCATGTCAGCCACGAGGCTTGCCTTCGCCGCGTCGATGGCGATCCCGCGGAGGCGGTCGCGGCGCAGGTCCACCAAGCTGGCGAACTTGCCCTCGGCCACCGGGGCCATGGTGAAGATGCTGATGCGGGGACCGTCCGCGTAGAGTCGGATGCCCGGGGTGTCATTCAGCAGGGGAAGGATCAGGTGGTCGGTCCAGATCATGAAGCCAAAGTTCTGGAGGACGAACGGCCACGCCTCGCGGGGAAGTGTCTCCTGAGGCTGAGGAGTTGTGTCGGTAACCCCGTCACCCCTGGCCTCGCGGTCGTGCTCGGCGGCAGTCCTGGCTGCTGCCTCCAGGATCAGCGAACTTGCCGCATTCGCGAAATCGACGAGCCGGTGCCGCCCGGCGCTGAGCCAGAGATTGTGAACGGCCTGTTGGGCAAGCGCGCCGCTCTCGTCGTGGGCGACGGGCCTCAGGGCCGCCGGGTCTGGCACCGCCGCCGCCCGCCAGGCCGCGCCGCCGCGGTCAACCAGCGCGCGGCGGGTGACCTCTCGCCGGCCATCAGGCCACGTCAGCTCGAACTCGAGCCATTCAGCGACGAAATCGGGCGCCGCGGCGTCGACCACAGTCCCGAAGGTCTGCTCCCCCGAGATCCAGAGAACCGGCGTCCAGTGGTCGCCCACCCTTTGTCCGAGTGCGCCCGCGATGGCACTCCCGATGCCGGCCGCCGCCATGGGCCGCTCATGGTAGACAAGGATAGGCGTGTCGATCAGATCGACGGTCCGCCGGGTCACCTCGAGCAGGGTCGAAGGGACCAGGTGCCCATCCGAAAGGTGCTCGACAGTGATGCGGACACTGACTCGTTGAAACTGCTCGTTCGGGAGGCTGTCGAGCGTGCGCTCGGGCGCCGCGGGCGCGCGAGCGGGCGCCGAATTGGCGAGTGAAGGATCGAGATCGATCCAGCCACCGTCCACCTCCGCCTGCACCCACACATGCGGAGCCATCTCCGCGAGGATGTCGGCGCGCGATGGCGTGAGGACCGGGGCCAGGCGGCCGCCCAGCACGGCATGGACGGCGTCATAGTCCCGTTTGGCGCGCCGAAAGAGCCGTTGGTGGAATCCGTCGCCGTCATCCAGGCGATGCGACGCCCCTTGCGCGGGCGGGGCGCCGTGGGTGAACGCCCGAAGGAAGAGCTGCTCGCGCTCGTCCTGTGGGAGCATACCCGTAGCGAAGCGGGTCCGAATGTTCTTCGCCTGGAGCAACCGCGCGAGCACGAGCGCCCGATCCGCGGCATTGCCCGCGCGAGTCGCATACGTGCCGTCGGCGCCCCGCAGCACGCCGGCGTATGGTTCATAGCCGATGCTGTCCCGGACGAACGCGAAGGCCGGCTCGACGCCGTCGCCGAGCTCCGAGGCCTTGGACCCGAGGTCCCAGTCCGCACGCCGGAAGCGATCCGCCAAGCGTGAGCCCCGACGGGCGAGATCGCCGAGGTCCATAGGGTCGGGCGAGTGAGTGGACGAGGTGTCGTGGGCACGCGCTTCTGCATTCGCAGGTTCATCTCGGCGTTGACTGTCCTCCGTCGGGGTCAAGCTGGCGGTGGCGCGGTGGCCCTGCCTCCCGGCATCGCAACCGGCAAGCACGATGACTGCAGCGGCGGGCCCCAAAGTCCAGGCCAGCACGCTTGAGGCCAGGACCCTTGGGAGAGCACAGGCGAGCAATCGTGTGGCGCTACGGCGGCTCATGGTTTGACCTCCGACCCGACTGTTCACCTCGGCACCCTCAACAGGCCGAAGAACGCCAGCCCCACGTTGGCTTCGAGCACTACTTGTTCCGCGCCCTGGGCGCGGCGGCCTTCGCCAGCGCCACCGCCACGGGCTGGGCCCATGCCGGCGTGCGATGCGAATCGGAGAGTATGTCCACCGACACGAAGAAGTCGTTCTTTCCCGTCTTCACGTACACCTGTACGCCATCCTTACACGACTCCGTGAAGGCGACGTCGCCGACGCCGCGCAGTGGCTCGCGGGTGCACCCCGCCCTCGGCTTGCCCGACCCGTAGAACCGCGGCATGAAGACGATGCCGACCTGCGGCTGAATTTTGCCCCCGACCGGGACCGGACCCGTGTCCCACAGGCAGGTTGTGCCGCCGAAGCCTTCCTCGCCGGCGTTGAGTGCCTCCCCCGGGCCGTAGTCCAGGCCAGTGGCGGCATCGATCTCCTGCTCCATAAGCAGAGTGCAGGCGGGGTTGGCCGACGCGTCCCGCTTGTCGCTCTGGGCGACGAGGTCGGCGGACCCGGTGCCGGCCAGGATGGCGGCGAGCGCCGCCGAGCGGATGAGCGTGTGCATGGAGGTGCTCCGGTTGTGGGGGATGAACGGTCTGATCATTTCGCGGCCGCCCCTGGCGTGCTCGTTGCCAGCGCAATCGCTTCCGCGGCCCGCTGCACCAGTGGCGTGAGCAGGTCTTCTCCGTCCGACTTCGCCTTCCGCTTCTCGGACTTCTCGAGCAGCATGGCGCCGGCCGCCGCCTCCAGCCGGTATGACAGCGTGAGCTCGTCCTTGACCCGCGAGCTCGAGGCATAATCGTACGCCGCGCTCGTTGCCGCCCCGGCCGCCGCGCCGGCCACCACGCGCCCCACGGTCGAGCTGGTGGAGCCCGTCACCGACCACGCCCCCTGCTGGACCGCCCCGCTCGCGACCTTGCCCAGCAGGCCGCCGCCTCCGGTCTTCCGCTGATGCTTGATGGTGGGGAGCAGGAGGAAGGGGCAGCCGGCGAGCTTCGCCTCCTCGCGTACCTGCGACGCCAGCCGTGCCTGGAGCGGCGTGACGGCGAGCGACGGGCCGGTGAGGAAGCTGGTGAACGTCTCCCGCACGGCAGTCATGGGATCCACGCCGTTGGGGGCCGCCTCCACCGTCGCCGGCGCGAGGCAGATCTGGGTGCCGCCGGGCGACGCGGGCGCGGTCGTCTGGGCAGCGGCTCCCGCCGCAACGAGGGTTAGGGCCAGCGCGGGTAGTGCGCGACGTGAAGTCGTGGGGTTCATGTTGGTGCTCCTGTCTTCGTGAGCCGCCTGATCTCGGGGTCGTTCCGCTCCAGCAGCAAGGCGTTGTCGCGCAGGACGCCCGGCGGCAGCGAGGTCGTCTTGCCGCCGCGCAGCGCGACCTGCTCACTGGCGCGGTACAGAGCCGCCAACACGATCGCCGCCTCGCGCGGGGTCACTTCGGCCCGCTCGAGCGCCCGCAGCACCGGCGCGCAGCGCTCGAGGGAGCGCGTCATCTGCGCGATGCTCAGCGTGCGGGGGTCGCGACGTTTCTGCTGCTCGCAGGCGTCGGCGCCCTCGGCGTACAGCGCGGGCAGCACTTTCCTGAGGGTCGGCATCGTGAGCTGGTAGGCATCCACGGTTCTCGCATCTTCGACGCTTCGGCCCTGAGCCGTGAGCGGCACGACGGCGCCTTGGGCGGTCGCGATCGCGAGCGCGAGCCCGGCGACGCGGAGGAACAGGCGAGGAGTGAACGGCATGGTGTCGCGCTCCCAACTGGTGTTCAATGATCGAGGTCATGGGTCTATTCGCGCGTGACCGTCACATGCCCCCGCACCTCGAACATCAACGTGCTCCCGTTGCGCAGCGGCTTGGAGCGGCGGATGAACTGCTCGCCGGCGGATGCACCGGGG
Organism: Gemmatimonadales bacterium; assembly: GCA_035699205.1. Classification (GTDB taxonomy): domain Bacteria; phylum Gemmatimonadota; class Gemmatimonadetes; order Gemmatimonadales; family GWC2-71-9; genus CAVVWJ01. The sequence continues at coordinate 3,964 of DASSBA010000126.1, read as the reverse complement.
TACCTGGTCAGGTCGAAGTCGATGGCGATCGAGTTCCACTCGTCAGTACTGTTCGATCCCGGCTCGAGATCCGGACTGCGTTCGCAGGAGATGCGCCCAGTCGGAGCGGGGTTGCTGCGGTCCCCCGCGTCGTGATCATCCTCCATGCCAACGATGAGTAGACGAAAGCGGTCGGGGACGGAGGTTTCGCCGCTCACGAATTCCACGGAGATTGGATGGCGGCCTTCGGCCCACGAGACCGGGGTGACATAGGTGCCGGCAAGGTCATAAGAGAAGCCAGCAGGGAAAATCCGGGGGCAAGTGACGGTCGTGAAAACGAGGTCGCCGTCCGACTCCGAGTCGCCGTCGCTGATGAGGGTGATCTCGGAGAAGTTGAGCCGGACCCGCTGCGTCAGGGTGCGGAACTCGCCGGCGGTCTGGTTCGCCCGCGAGTTGGGTCCTTCCGGGGCGTCGGCGATGAACCAGTACCGGGTGCCGCGCGCCAGCGGCGTGGGGCTCGCGGCGCTGTAGCGCCAGTGGGTGCCGCCGGTGGCCGTCCCCGCCACCGTTAGCTTCACCGGCTGCCCGTCGAACCGGAGGTCGCCGGCGGCGCCGACGGGCGCGGCGGTATACACCATCACCGTGGGCGCGAGGTTCGGCGCGGCCTCGAAGCGGATCGCCACCCCCTCGAGCCCCGAGGTGACCTGCACGTTCTTGATGTCGAAGAGTGCGCTCGGATTGAACGACGGCGCGCCCTCGCCCGGCGTGTAGCGCTCGCCGCCGGGCGACGCGCCGGGGAAGCTCACGCTGGTGCCGCTGCCGCCGGGGGGCTTGGCGCCGGCAGGGCCCTCGGGCTCGAGGGTCGGCGAGGCGCTCGCGGGCGGCTGCGATGCGATCTGTTCGGCAATCGACGGCAGCCAGGCGTGATGTTGCCGGGCGCTGTCGGGGTCCGCCAGGCTGACGGTGAAGGTCCAGAGGTGCGCCGGGTCCGTCATGTAGGCCGGGATGGTGTGCACGTCGGGCCAGCGCTCGGCGGCGGTCGCCGACGTATCGACGGCGCTGCCGCTCTGTTTTTGCTTGAGCTGGGCGTTGCCCGCCGTCGTGAACCGGATGCGGCCCGGCTCCGCTCGTGCGTCGGTGCGGTCGGCCCAGGCGCAGGTGCCGGGCTGCAGTCCCGTGCCCACGGGCCCGGCGGCGGTGGAGGCCACCTGGTAGCGGAGCGTCATGCCGAACAGGTTCTGGCCCTCGCGTGACCCCCGGTGGAACGCCAGGCCGGCGCCGCCGCGGCAGCGGAGCCGCTCCCGCCGCAGCGCCGTCGCGCTGGCCTTGCGGGGCCGGGTGAGCGTGCTGTCCACCCGGAACCGGCCGCCATAGGCGCTGTGGCTGCCGGAAATCTGGGTGACGTCGTCCACGTAGAAGACCCAGTAGTGCCGGGAGTCGCCCAGGTAAACCGGCAGAGTGGCCGGATCGGGGATTTCCTCGGCGCCCTGCCGGGCGAGGTCGAAGTGGACGATCCCGGGCTCGGCCGGGATGCCGGCGTCGCCGAGTTGGTTCCAGGAGCAGGCGCCGGGCTCGAGTTGCTCGTAGCCGCTGCCCGCCGGCCGCGAGTTACGCCGATAGGACAGCGAGACGGCGACCTGGGCGGGATTGCGCGGGCTCGGATACTGCTGGGTGGTGATCTGCACGCCCTCACCTCCCCGGCACACCAGCTGCCGGAGTACACCGGTCTTCGGAGGCGCGGAAGCGGAATCGTTGAGCGGGAGCTGGCCCACCACGCTGGTCGTGCTCTGCGTCGGGCTCCGCGGAGCGGCGGGATACTGCGCCTCGGCGCTCGCGATGGCGGCGGGCAACAGGAGCGACCCTCGCAAGAGGCATGGGCATCGAACAACTCGAGACATTGTCGCCTCCATCGAGCGTGGGGAGAGCCGGGCCGCAGGCGCACGCCCGTCGGGCCGCTTGCTGTCTTTGCGCGAGCCTCTACAGCCCGAAAATGGCCAGGCCCGCGTTCGCCTCGAGCGCCCTCCGGTGCGCCTCGACGAGCCGCTGCACGACGGGCGATCCCGTCGGAGCCACCGTCATTTGGTACACCGGAGTTTCGGGCTGCCGCCCCGCCTTCACGTCCTCGATCATCCGGGACACGTCGATGTCCATGAGCGGCATACCGAGCGCGGCGTACATCTGCGCTCGGGTCCAGCGGTACTCCTCCAGCGAAAGCCCTGCGCGGTTGAGCGCGTCTACCTGGGCCCGCTTGCCGTGCACGTAGGCCGCGGCGAGGTCACGGTAGGCGCTGACGAGATCCGGCAGGTCGGCCGCGGTCGCGCGGTCTTGAGCCAGGAGCCTGCGGTAGCGATGGTCGAATTCGTCCGCCCGGGTGCCGAGCCGGGCCCGCACCGCCTGCTGGACCGCGAGCACCTGTTCGACCTGCGCCCGGCTCGGCTCGCCGGAGGCCGGCGGGGTGTAGGAGCCCTGCTTCCGAACGGACCGCTCCAGCTCCGGAAGCGTGCCGATCTCGGCGAAACCCGCGAAGGTGGAGGTCACCTTGCGATAGGTGAGGTACGAGGCCGCGGCGCCACCGGCGATCCCGAGCCCCAGCAGCACCGCGCACCCGATCGCGAGCTGCTTCATCTCCCCTCCAGTCGGGGGGCGGTCGTCTCGCCAACCGAGGCGAACGCATTCGCGAACCACTGCTGGTAATGCGCGCCCACGATGGGAACCGGCCGCATCTCGCCCTTGATCGCGGAGAGGAGCCCCAGGATCCAGAGCACGAACAGAGGGATGAGCAACAGGAACCAGACGATCCAGCCGAGAATCGGGACGACCCAGAGGACCGCTCCGGCCGCGGAGGTCAGCGCCAGGCCGAGCATCTGCCGGAGGTGGAAGGCGCCCAGCCTGGTCTTGTGGTTCTGGTGCATGAGGATCGCGGCGATGAATCCGATGAGGGTGACGTAGCTCAGAATGGCGACCGTCTTATCCTCGGTGCCGGCGACGACGGCTTCGGATGGTGGCACGGTGGTATCCACGGATAAGCTCCTGATTGGGGCCGGGGGGCCGGATCGAATGCCCTGCCTAAGGAGCAACGCCCCGATCGGAAGCGGAGTGCCTCACCTCGCCCCGACCTGTGCTCCATTTCCGTAGCCGATGGGAGTGATGGCGGGGACTCTCGGCGCCTCACGTCACGGTGATCCGCACGGAGCCCAGGATGGGCAGCCCCTTCGTGTTCAGGCAGACCGCGCCGACCACCGCCACCCCCGTCGCGTCACCAGTCGTGATGTGGCCCTGCTGATCGACCTGCACGACATCGGGGTTGTCGGACTGCCAGGTGCAGCTCGCGGTCACCGGGTTGCCCAGGTAGTCATAGGTGAACAAGCCGAGCGGTTCGAGGAAGGTCTGATGCGTCCCCATCGAGATCAGCCTGACCACGGGATCCGACTGGCGCGGCGTGATCCGGACGGTGGCCACCTCGTGGTCGACGCAGCCGCTGATGCTCAGGGCCCGGAAGCCGGTGAGCTTGCAGTAGCTCCCGAACGTGGGGATCTGCGTGGACGTGCCCTCGCCGGACCCCGCGGCGGCGGATGCACCGGGGATCGTCATCAGGATCGTGAACTGCACGCCGACCTCGGCGATGGCCCTGGTGAGGGCGAAGTCGTGGATGTCCTTGCTGTCGAGCGGTCTCCGGATCTCGTACGTGGTGGACCCGGCGTCGCTGCCGACTGCGGCCACGCCGTCGGTCGTCCCGCCGTCCTCCGGGTCGTTGGCGACCTCATTCCCACTTCCCAGCATGTAGTTGTCGCCGAACTCGCTCGCCGGCGGAATGCCGCCGGCGCTGAACAGATCGTCGAGCCGTTCGAACGGAACGCCGTCATTGTCGTTGTCGAAGTACATGTCGAGGATGCCCTGCAGCCCGCTCGCGGGCCGCTGGATCCTGAGCGCGAGATACAGGTCCCGGTCGTCCCGCAGGGCGAGCAGCTCCGCGGGGACGAGCCCT
>DASSBA010000125.1:0-12511 GCA_035699205.1 Gemmatimonadales bacterium | reverse complement strand
CTCCCGGCCGCGCCCGCGTTCCGCAGCAGATGCTCGTAGGCGAAGGAGAGCTGGCCGGTGGCGGCCTGCACCTTCCACACCAGGACCACGATGGCCACCAGCATGAGCAGCGAGCCGGTCATGGTGTACACGAAGAACTTGATGGCCGCGTAGACCCGGTTGGTGCCCCCCCAGATCCCGATGATGAAGTACATCGGAATCAGGGTGATCTCGAAGTAGACGTAGAACAGAAACAGGTCGAGCGCGATGAACACGCCGACGAGGCCGGTGAGCAGCGTGAGCATGAGGGCGTAGAAGCCCCGCTCGCGGCTGGCGATGTAGTGCCAGCTGGCGAGCACGCTGAGCGGCATCAGCACGGTGGTGAGGAGCACCATCACGAGCGAGATGCCGTCGATGCCGACGCGGTAGCTGATCCCCCAGCTCGGGATCCAGGGGATGTTCGCGACGAGCTGGAGTCCTCCCTCCCCCGGCACCAGCGCCCACCAGAGGCCCAGCGAGAGCACGAACTCGAGCGTGGTGACCACCAGGGCCGTCCGCCGGGCCGCCTTCGGGTCGCCCAGGAGCACGGGGACGACGCCCAGCAGAGGGAGGATGACGAGCGCGTGGAGGATCCACGCGCCGTAGTCGATCGACTGCAGGAGCTCGGTCATGGCGCGGTCACCGGATCACGGCGCGCAGGATCCACAGCGCGCCTACGAGGAACAGCACCACATAGGCACCCACGTGCCCGCTCTGCAGCAGCCGCAGCCCGCCGCCCGCCAGGCGCGACGCCCAGGCCGAGCCGTTGACGGCCGCCCCGTCCACCAGCCCCTGGTCGACCCCGCGCCAGAGCACCACGCGCGAGAGCCACACCAGCGGCCGGACGACCAGCCGGTCGTACAGCTCGTCCACGTAGTACTTCCGGTTGAGCACCAGGGCGAGCCCGGTGTCCGGCGCTGCATCCTTCGCCGGCACCATCCGGCGGCCCAGCGTGGCCCGGAAGCCGAGCAGAAGGCCGACGACCCCGATCGCGACGGCGGCACCGACCAGGATGTACTCCGTGCTGCCCTCGGGCATGACCAGCCCGCCCATGGCCCGGGCCGGCGCCAGCACCGGCTCGAGCCACCGCTCCAGCGCCGCGTGCCCGCCGACCAGGTGCGGCAGGTTGAGCACGCCGCCCACGAAGCTCAGCACGCCGAGCACCACCAGCGGCCCGGTCATGATCCACGGCGCCTCGTGCAGGTGCGCCCGTTCCCGCTCGCCGGTCCGGTTCTCGCCCATGAACGTCATCGCCATGAGGCGGGCCATGTAATAGGCCGTGAGCAGCGCGGCGAGGATCCCCATGCCGTAGAAGACGTAGTAGACGGGCGCCTGCCCGCCCCGCGCGAACGCCGCGGCCAGGATCTCGTCCTTGGAGAAGAACCCGGAGAACGGGGGGATGCCGGCGATCGCCAGGGTGGCCACCATCATGAGACCGAAGGTCCACGGCATCGAGTGCCGGAGTCCGCCCATGTTGCGCATGTCCTGGGCGTCCTCGTGCGAATGGCTGGCGTGATACGCCTGGTGCATCGCGTGGATCACGCTGCCGGCGCCGAGAAAGAGGAGCGCCTTGAAGAAGGCATGGGTGGCGAGGTGGAACACGCCGGCCGCGTAGGCGCCGGTCCCCACGCCCACGAACATGTAGCCGAGCTGGGACACGGTGGAGTAGGCGAGCACCTTCTTGATGTCGTACTGCCGCAGGGCGATCGTGGCGGCGAACAGCGCCGTGAGCGCCCCGATGCCCGCGACGATCGTGCTCGAGAGCGGCGCCAGCGCGAAGAGGACGTTGGTCCGCGCCACCAGGTAGACCCCCGCGGTGACCATGGTGGCCGCATGGATCAGCGCGGACACGGGCGTGGGGCCGGCCATCGCGTCGGGCAGCCAGGTGTAGAGCGGGATCTGGGCGGACTTGCCGGTGCAGCCGAGGAAGAGGAACAGCGTGATCGCGGTGACGATCGCCCCGCCGCGCGCCAGCGTGCCCGCCGCGTGCTGCGTAACGTACCCGAAGTCGAGACTGCCGAAGGCGCGCCAGAGGAGGAACATGGCCACCAGGAAGCCGACGTCGCCGATCCGGTTCATGATGAACGCCTTGAGGCCCGCGTCGGCGTTCACCTTGTCGTTGAACCAGAACCCGATCAGCAGGTAGGAGCAGAGCCCCACACCCTCCCAGCCGATGAACATCACCGGGAAGCTGGAGCCGAGCACCAGGACCAGCATGAGGGCGACGAAGAGGTTCATGTAGGCGAAGAACCGTGCGTAGCCCGGATCCGCCTTCATGTATCCCACGCTGTACAGGTGAATCAGGCTCCCGACCCCGGTGATGATGAGCATCATCACGGTCGAGAGCTGGTCCACCTGGAAGGCGAGGTCCACCTGGAGCCGCCCGGCCGGCAACCAGGACCAGAGCCGGACGATGATGGGCGCGCCCGGCGGCTCGCGCCACAGCTCGACGAACACGCCCACCGACACGACGAACGCCGCGATGAGCACGCCGGGCCCCACGACCGATATCAGCCCCGTCGCCCGGGGGCGCTTGAGCGCGAGCGCGCCGTTCACGAGGAACCCGGCGAGCGGGAGCGCGACGGCCAGCCAGACCGCATGCGAGAAGGTCATCAGCCCTGGAGGAGGTTGATCTGCTTGAGGTCGATGGACTGCTTGAGGCGGAAGATCGCGAGGATGATGGCCAGGCCCACCGCCGCCTCGGCCGCGGCGACCGTCATCACGAACAGGACCATGATGTGGCCGCTGGCCCCGTGGAGCTGCGCCAGCGCGATGAAGGACAGGTTCACCGCGTTGAGCATCAGCTCGATGCACATGAACAGCACGATGGCGTTCCGGCGCAGCAGCACCCCCGCCACGCCCAGGCTGAACAGCACGGCCGAGAGCGCGAGCGAGGGGCCCAGCAGGGACGTCGCGGGCATCAGATTCTCCGCTTGGCGAGCACCACCGCCCCGACCAGGGCGGTGAGCAGGAGGACCGACGTGATCTCGAACGGCACCAGGTAGACCTGGAACAGCGGCCCCGCGAGGCCGCCCACGACGCCGCGCGCCGCGGTCTCGTGGCGGCTGAGCTCGCCGGCGGCGAAGATGGTGGCCGGGTCGGACAGCATCGGCGACTGCGCCAGATCGGCCGCCAGCCGCCGGGGCGTGTAGCGCCAGAGCGTCAGCAGCTCGACCAGGAGGAGCCCGATGATCACGACCGTGGCCCCGATCATTCCGGGCCCGCGCAGGTCGGTGGCCGCGCGGGTCACGTTCAGCAGCATGATCACGAACAGGAACACCACCATGATCGCGCCGACGTAGACCAGGATCTGGAGGATGCCGATCAGCTCCGCGCCGAGCAGGAAGAAGAGCGCCGACAGCGAGAACATGGTGGACATCAGCCACATGGCCGACGCGACGGGGTTGCGGTTCAGGATGCACAACACCGCCCCGAGCACCGCGGCGGCCGCGAAGACCCAGAAGACGAGGGCGGTCATCTACTCGCCTCGGGGGTCCGAGGGATCCCAGAGCGTCGAGACGGCGTGGGTCTGCGACTGGAGCCGCTCCAGGTCGTACACGAACCGCCCGCGGCTGTACTCCGAGTTCTCGAAGTGGACGCCGACGTGGATGGCCTCCTCGGGGCAGACCTCCTGACAGTAGCCGCAGAAAATGCAGCGGAACTCGTCGATCTCGTAGATCAGGGGGTAGCGGTTCCCCTGCTCGTCCTCGCCCGGGACGAGCTTGATGCAGTTGGCGGGGCAGATCTGGGGACAGAGCCCGCAGGCCACGCATTTCGACCGGCCCTGCTCGTCGGTGAGCATCCGGTGGGTGCCGCGCCACCGCTGGGACAGGCTCCAGTCGGTGGTGCTCTTCTGCTCGGGGTATTGCATCGTCACCCTCGGCTCGAACATGTGCTTGAAGGTGAGCGCCATCCCCTTGAGCGTGGCCCGCACGTAGCTGACCTGCCGCTCGGGACGGCTCATGACCTTGACGCCGATTGCCATCAGCCTATCACCTCGGAAGGGTGCCGCCGGCGGCTGGAGCCCTTGACGAAGGCTCCGCTGTCCAGCAGCCCGAATACCAGCAGCCCGAGCACCACGTTCACCCCGAACAGGGCGAGCGCGCTCAGCTTGGGATCGGTGATCCCGGCGACGTGCTCGATGAGGTAGATCGCCGTACAGATCACCATGATGTAGACCAGCGCCAGCGGCATCAGCACCTTCCACCCGAGCGCCATGAGCTGGTCGTAGCGGAAGCGCGGCAGCGTCCAGCGGATCCACATCACGAAGAAGATCCAGAACATCAGCTTGACGAAGAAGAAGCCGCCGGTCGCGAGAGTCTGGAGCACCCCGCCCTGCTCGTCCCACCGGCCGGGAATGTCCCAGCCGCCGAAGAAGAGGGTCGTGACCATGGCGCAGACCGTCACCACGTTGGCGTACTCAGCGATGAAGAAGAAGGAGAATTTCATCGCGCTGTACTCGGTGTGGTAGCCGGCGATCAGCTCCGACTCCGCCTCCGGGAGGTCGAAGGGGAGCCGATTCGTCTCGGCGAAGCCGGAGACGAGGAAGACGAAGAACGAGAGGAAGAGGGGCAGCACGTACCAGAGCCCCGCCTGCTGCTGGCGGATGATGGCGTCGAAGCTGACGTTCCCGCTCATGAGCAGGACCGGGATGAGGCTCAGGCCCATGGCGACTTCGTAGGAGATCATCTGCGCGCTGGCCCGGAGCCCGCCCAGGAGCGCGTACTTGCTGTTGGACGACCACCCGGCAAGCGCGATCCCGTAGACCCCGAGGGAGCTGATCGCGAGCACGAAGAGGAAGCCGACCGGAACGTCGGCCACGACCATCGGCATCAGGCCGTGATGGACGAAGCGTCCGAGCGGTCCGAGGGTGAAGTCGAACTCCACCGGCAGCGGGGCGGCGAACGGGATGACCGCCGAGAGGAGCAGTGCCGGGATGAAGGACATGGCCGGCGCGAGCAGGAAGAGCCACTTGTTGGCCAGCGCCGGATAGGTCTCCTCCTTCAGGATGTTCTTCACCCCGTCCGCCGCCGGCTGGAGCAGTCCCGCCCAGCCGACCCGGTTGGGGCCCAGCCGGTTCTGCATCCACGCGCTGACCTTCCGCTCCATCAGCGTGAGCATCGCCACGCCGATCATGATCACGGTGAAGACGAAGAGCATCTTCACGACGCTGAGCAGGAGAAAGCCCTTCAGCTCGGGAGTCATCGGGCGGCCCCTTCGCTGCCGGTCAGGGCGGGCGCCGGCTGGGCCGGGAGCACCCGGCCGGTGAGGCCGAGGTCGGCGTGGCTCAGCCCCGCGAACACCGGCCACCGCTCGCCCAGGAGCTGGAACGCCTCGGAGGCGGTGGACGGCGCATCCGCGCTCGGCCCCGGCCCGGCCAGCACCTCGCCCGCCACCCACCACGCGGGCCGCGCCATCCCGGGCTGCGCCCTGGCCTGGAGGTACCGCTGGACCCGGCGGTCGCGATTGACGTAGGTGCCGTTCTCCTCGGCCATGGTGGTTACCGGCAGCACCAGCTCCGCGTTGCGCAGCCCGTCGGCGAACACCGTGCCGAGAATGATGACCGCGCCGGGTGCGCCGGCGAGGGCGGCTTCGTCGGCCTCGTCCAGCTCGGGGTCCAGCACGATCACGACCGCGGCCGAGAGCGCCTGCCGCATGGCGGCTTCCCAGTGCCGGGTGTAGCCGAGCAGCTCGGCGCCGACCAGGTTGGGGGCGCGCTCGCGCCGGAGCGCCAGGTTGGGGACACCGACCAGCGGCGCCTCGTTGCCCAGCGGCACCTGGACCGCCGCGGTGACATCGAACCGGTCCACGAGCCGGCGCACCAGGCCGAGCGACTCGGTCGAGGCGCGACCGGAAGCCAGCACCACCGCCGCGCCGGAGGCGCCGCGGAGCAACTGCTGGAGGCGGGCCAGGGCAGTGTCCCAGTCGGTGGCCACGTGCCGGCCGCCCTCGCGAACGAGCGGTGCCTCGATCCGGTCGCCGCGGTTCATCCAGCGGTAGTTCATCCGGCCGTAGTCGCAGATGAAGTGCCGGTTGACCTCGAGATTCGGCCGGGGCCGCAGCCGGACCACGATATCGTCGCGGGTGTCGATGTTGATGTTGCAGCCCTGGGTGCAGCCGGGGCAGATGCTCGCGGTCTTGTCGAGGTCCCAGGCGCGGGCCTTGTGCAGGAAGTCCTTGGACAGGAGCGATCCCACCGGACACAGGTCCACCACGTTACCCGACCAGGGATGGTCGAGGGCCTGCTCCTCGGAGATTCCGATGTACGCCCGGTCGCCCCGCTCGCTGACGTTGATCACCGGGTCTTTCGCCACGTCCTCCATGAAGCGGACGCACCGGGTGCAGAGGATGCACCGGTTGGGGACGTAGAGGATGTCGGGCCCGAAGTCCTCGACGGGGTTGTAGCGCTTGGGATAGTCGGCGTACCGGCCGGCCGCGCGGCCTTCCTGGAAGGTGTAGTCCTGCAGCTCGCACTCGCCGGACTGGTCGCAGATGGGGCAGTCGAGCGGGTGGTTGATGAGCAGGAGCTCGAGCACTCCCTCGCGCGCCTGCTTGGCGACGGGGCTGTTGACGTGCACCACCTGCCCTTCGGCCACGGCGGTGACGCACGCCGGCATGAGCTTGGGTGCCTTTTCCACCTCGACCAGGCACATGCGGCACACCGCCGGCGCGGGCAGCGACGGATGGTAGCAGTAGTGCGGCACCAGGATGCCGCTCTGCTTGGCGGCCTCGATGATGGTGGTGCCCTTGGGCACGCTGACGGGCATGCCGTCGATCGTTACGGTGACCAGGTCGTCGGCCATCTGGCTTCCTTATCGGGCTCCGCGGCGGCTCTGGCCGCGTGATTCACCACGGAGGCACGGAGGGCACGGAGGGATTACGGCAAAGGAGAGTCCCTTGGACCCGGACAACACCAACGAGTTGGTGGTGGCTCCGCTCCCGGAAGCGTTCCTCGTCCCAGGTGCCTCCGTGCCCTCCGTACCTCCGTGGTGAATCATGACGAAACTCAAACCGCGGCCAGCGCCGGCTCGCGCGCCCCGGCGATGTACGCTTCGAACTCGGACCGGAACTTCTGGATGCCGCTCACCACCGGCGCGGCGCAGGAGTCGCTCAGGACGCAGATGGTCTTCCCGGTCATGTTCTCGGCCAGATCGAGCAGGAGCTGGTAGTCCTCCTGCTTGCCCTGCCCGGCCAGGATTCGCGCCAGGACGCGCGTGGTCCAGGCCGTGCCTTCGCGGCACTGGGTGCACTGGGCGCACGACTCGTGGGCGTAGAACCGGGCCAGCCGCCAGATCTGGTAGACCATGTCGGTGGTGTCGTCCATGACGATCATGCCGGCGGAGCCGAGCATCGAGCCCTGTTCGACGATGCCCTCGTAATCGAACAGCGCCGCCTCGGCCTCCTCGCGGGTCATGATCGGGACCGAGCTGCCGCCCGGGATGATGGCCTTGACGGTGCGGCCCGGCGGCGGACCGCCCGCCATGTCGTAGAGGATCTCCTTGACCGGCGTGCCCATGGTGACCTCGTAGTTGCCCGGCCGCTGGATGTGGCCGCAGATCGAGATCAGCTTGGTGCCCGTGCTCTTCGGGTTGCCGAGGCAGAGCGCCTTGTACCAGGCCGCGCCGCGGTTGAGGATGTGCGGGACCGCCGCCAGCGTTTCGACGTTGTTGATCGTCGTCGGCATCCCGAACAGTCCGGCCACCGCCGGGAACGGCGGCTTGATACGGGGGTTGCCGCGTTTCCCCTCGAGCGAGTTCATCATCGCGGTCTCTTCCCCGCAGATGTAGGCGCCCGCGCCCCGGTGCAGCACGACGTCCACCCGCTTGCCGCTCCCGAGCGCATTCGCGCCGAGGGCGCCGCGGGCGTAGGCCTCCTCGACCGCCGCCGCCATCACCGCCCACGGCTCGGTGAACTCCCCGCGGATGTAGATGTAGCAGCGCTCCGCGCCGATGGCGTACGCGGCGATGGCGCAGCCCTCGAGCAGGGCGTGGGGCGTCCACCGCATGATCTCACGATCCTTGAACGTCCCGGGCTCGGATTCGTCCGCGTTGCAGAGCAGGTAATGGGGCTTCACCACCGCTTTCGGCATGAACGACCATTTGAGGCCGGTGGGAAAGCCGGCGCCGCCGCGCCCGCGCAGGCCCGAGGCCTTCACCTCGTCCACGATGGCCTCCCGGCTCATGCCCAGCGCTTTCCGCAGCGCCTCGTAGCCCCCGCGCTTGACCCAGCCGTCGTAGCTGCGGGCCTCGGGGTCGCCGAAGTAGCGCGACAGGACCACCGTCTCCTTCGGGTGGCTCGGATGCGGATAACCCATTACGGATACCTCTGCAGGATGCCCGGCACCTTGTCCGGAGCGACGTTCTCGATGAAGTCGTCGTCCACCAGAATCGGCGTGGCGAAGCCGCACGCGCCGAGACACTCGACCTCGATGATGGTGAAGCGGCCGTCGGGGCTGGTAGCGCCCAGCTCGCCGCAGCCGGTGGCCGCGAGCAGCGCCTTCACCACGTCCTCGGCGCCGCAGATGTTGCAGGGTGTCGTGGTGCACACCTGGATGAAGTGCCGGCCGACCGGGTGCGTATGGTACATCGTGTAGAAGGTGACCACGCCCTTCACGTACGCCGGCGTGAGCTCGAGCGCCTCCGCCACCTCGCCGATGGCCGGCTCCGAGATCCACCCGCGCAGCTCCTGGACGATCCACAGCGCCGGCAGCAGGCACGCCTGCTTCGTCGGGTAGAGGGCGAACAGCCGCTCGAGCCGTTCCCGCGTTTCCCCCACGAACACCGGCTCGTGCGGGACGGTGGTCGCGCTGTCGTGGCCCCCGTGGGCGGAGTGTGCGCTCATCGGTCGACTTCCCCCATCACGATGTCGACGCTCGCGTTGATGGCGATGACGTCGGAGAGGAGCGCGCCCTCGCACATTTTGGGCAGGCTCGCGAGGTTGATGAACGACGGCGGCCGGATGCGCCAGCGCACCGGCTTGGCGGTGCCGTCGGAGACGAAGTAGTAGCCCAGCTCGCCCTTCGGATTCTCGATGCCCACGTACGCCTCGCCCGCGGGCGGCTTGATGCCTTCCATCACCTGCTTGAAGTGGTGGATCATGGATTCCATGTCGCTCATCGCGAGCGACTTGGGCGGCAGGATGACCCGGGGGTCGTCCACGTTGATCGGCGCGCCGCCGAGCCGGGCCAGCCGGTCCAGCGCCTGCTCCAGGATCCGGTTCGACTGCGACATCTCCTCGAGCCGCACCCGGTAGCGGTCGTAGACGTCGCCGTGCTCGCCGACGGGCACGTCGAAGTCGTAGGTCTCGTAGTCCAGGTACGGCCGGTCCTTGCGGACGTCGTAGTCCACGCCGCTGGCCCGGAGCATCGGGCCCGAGAGCGAGTAATTGATGGCCTCCTCGGCCGTCAGCGCGCCGACGCCCTGGGTCCGCCCGATCCAGATCGCGTTCCGGGTGAACATGGTGTCCACCTCGGCCAGCGTCTTGGGGAAAGTCCGGGTGAACTCGCGGAGACCGTCTTCGAAGCCATCGGGCACGTCGGCCATGAGCCCGCCCACGCGGGTCAGGCTGGTGGTGAGCCGGGCGCCGGTCCACATCTCCTGCAGGTCGTAGACCCGCTCGCGCTCCTGGAACGACCACAGGAACGGCGTGTAGGCGCCGAGGTCGATGCCGGTGGTGCCGAGCCACACGAGGTGGGAGATGATCCGGCTCATCTCGCAGGCGATGACCCGGAGCACCTGGCAGCGCTCCGTCACCTCGATGCCCATGAGCTTCTCCGCCGCCATCGCGAGGCAGACGTTGTTGGCCATGGGGGAGAGGTAGTCGGTGCGGTCGGTGAGCGGGATGATCTGATTGTACTGCCGGTACTCGCCCAGCTTCTCGAACCCGCTGTGCAGATAGCCGAGGTGCGGGATGCAGCGCTTCACCGTCTCGCCGTCCAGCTCGAGCACCAGCCGGAGCACCCCGTGGGTCGCCGGGTGCTGCGGGCCGATGTTCACCAGCATGGGCTCGCCGGTGGATCCGGCGCCGTCCATGGCGCTCAGCGGCACGCGGGTCGGGCGCCCGTCGGCGTCGAGGCCCGGGGTGGCGAGCTCCAGCTCCACCGTCCGCACGCTCATTTCAGAAACCCCCGCTCGCCTCGGGCCAACCGCTCGCGCATGTCGGCGGGCAGCTCCTGATACGCCTCGGCGATGGACAACTCTTCCATGGAATAGTGCGCCTCGGGATTCGCGGCCAGCGCCTGGCGGGTCTGCTCCGCCCGGCTGAAGTGGCCGCGCAGGGGAAAATTCTTCCGCAGCGGATAGCCCTCGGCATAGGTCTCCCACATCAGGATGCGGCGGAGATCGGGATGGCCGGCGAAGACGATGCCGAACATGTCGTAGACCTCGCGCTCGAGCCAGTCGGCGCCGCGCCACAGGTCCCAGACCGAGCGCACCTCGAGCGGCCCGCGCTGGTCGAGCTCGGCCTTGACCCGCAGATCCGCCTTCCGCCCCAGCGAGCGGAGCTGCCAGACCACTTCGAGCGGACGCTCGGGATCCCGGTACTCGACCGCCGTGATGTCGGTCAGGTAATTGAACTCCTGGCCGGGCGCGTCCTTGAGCCAGGCGAGGACATCGTGGGCCCGGTCGCGATGGACATGGACGATCGTGTCGCCGCAGGAGACCACGTGGCGGGTGATGGCACCGCCGAACTCAGCGCGCAGCGGGGCGATGGACGGGGAGATCGCAGGAATGGCGGCCGTCATGCGAGCCTCCCCGGGGGCACGGCGTGTGACCCGGTGGGGAGGGCACCGGTCGAGGGGTGCCCCCGCGGAGGACTGTCGGCTTGGGAGCCTGCCCTGAGCGTCAGCGAAGGGGAGCGGGGGCGCCCCTCGGCCGAATCCCGGCTGGGCAGCGCACGAACCCCGACACGCAACCGCCCCCCCGCCCCGCAGGGCGCGAAGTCTGGCGCAGCGCGCATCAGGTCGACCGCGTCTGTGAGACGGAGTTGCCGAAGGGCTCGGAGAGCTCGTCCACCCGCTCCGCCGGCAGGAACAGCCCGGACGGCCCGACCGGCTGCTCATCCCGCAGCATGTCGTTGTCGATGCTCTCGCCCATGATCTTCTTCTGCAGCAGCCGGATCCCGTAGATGAGCCCTTCCGGCCGCGGCGGGCAGCCCGGAACGTAGACGTCCACCGGAATGATCGTGTCGATCCCCTGCACCATCGAGTAGTTGTCGAAGATCCCGCCCGACGACGCGCAGGCGCCCATCGAGATTGACCACTTGGGCTGCGGCATCTGGTCCCAGATGCGCCGGATGACCGGCGCCAGCTTGAACGGCAGCCGGCCGGCGCAGATCAGCACGTCCGCCTGCCGGGGCGAGAAGCTCTGGCGCTCCATCCCGAAGCGGGCGATGTCGAACCGGCTGGCCGCCGTGGCCATGTACTCGATGGCGCAGCAGGCGGTGCCGAACGGCATCGGCCACAGCGAGTTGCTCCGGGCCCAGTTGGTGAGGAAATCGAGCCGGGTGGTGACCCAGTTCGGCGAGACCGACGTGACGGTCGTCCCCGAGTCGGCCCCGCGATATTCGGTGGCGGGATTGGTCAATCCCATTGCAGTGCTCCGCGCTTCCAGATATACACGTACCCCACCGCGAGAACCGCGATGAAGACGAACATTTCGACGATGAGCAGCCCCGCCATGTCGCCCAACTGGTGGAATGCCACCGCCCACGGGATCATGAACACGGCCTCGATGTCGAAAATGATGAACAGCATCGCGACCAGGTAGAACTTGATGGGGAACCGCTCGCGGGCGTCGCCCAGGACCGGCATCCCGGATTCGTAGGGGGCGATCTTGGTGGGGGTCCGGCGGTAGGTCGAGAGGAGGTGCGACAGCCCCAGCATCAGGATCGCGTTCGCCACGACGAAGACGATCAGGATCAGGATCGGAATGTAGGGCTGAAGCATACGCCTCGGCTTTCGTGAATTTTTTCACTTATCGTGCAGAAGGTAACCGACTTAGGAGGTCAATTCAACCCGCTCCGGATCCGACTATATTCCCCGCCCGACGACCGGCTGCGCCCACTAATTCGAGGCTGCATGACCATCAAGTCCGACCGCTGGATCCGCCGCATGGCCCGCGAGCGCGGGATGATCGAGCCGTTCGTGGATGCCCAGGTGCGGCAGACGGACGCGCAGGGCCGGCGGGTCATCTCCTATGGGGTCTCGAGCTACGGCTACGACATGCGGGTCGCCCCCGAGTTCAAGATCTTCACCAACGTGCTCAGCGCCATCGTGGACCCCAAGGACTTCGACTCGCGCAGCTTCGTGGAGTTCGATGGCGAGGTCTGCATCGTCCCGCCCAACAGCTTCGCGCTGGCCCGCTCGGTGGAATACTTCCGGATTCCCCGCGAGGTCCTGACCATCTGCGTCGGCAAGAGCACCTATGCCCGGTGCGGCATCATCACCAACGTCACCCCGTTCGAGCCCGAGTGGGAGGGGCACGTCACCCTCGAG
>DASSBA010000124.1:0-41528 GCA_035699205.1 Gemmatimonadales bacterium | reverse complement strand
GCCACCATGAGGAGCTGCTTGTAGATCTGCGGCGACTGCGGCAGCGCGTAGAACTCGCCCGGATGGACCCGGCTGGGGACGAGGTAGTCCCGCGCGCCCTCGGGCGTGGGCTTGGTGAGGATCGGCGTCTCGATTTCCAGGAAGTCGAGCTCCGTCAGCGTGCGCCGGGCCTGCTGAAGCAGCCGGTGCCGGAGCAGCAGGTTCCGCTGCAGCTCGGGGCGGCGCAGGTCGAGCACCCGGTGCTTCAGGCGAAGCTCCTCGGCCGGGAGCTCCTCCTTCTCCTTCCGGGCCACCGGGATGGGCGGGGTCTCGGCGGGACCCACGATCTCGAGCCCGGTCGCGTGCACCTCGACCTCGCGCGAGATCAGATCGAGGTCACGCGAGGGCTCGGGCCGGAGCGCCACCGTCCCATGCACCAGCACGACCGACTCCGCGCCCAGCCCCGCGGCGCGCTCCATCACCTCGGGCGGTGTCCACTCGGGATTGAACGAGAGCTGCACCAGGCCCGCGCGGTCGCGCAGGTCGATGAAGACGAGGCCGCCGAGGTCGCGGCGGCGATGCACCCAGCCGCCCAGCCGCACCTGCCGGCCCGCGTGGCTGCGGGTGAGCTCCCCGCCGCGATGGGTGCGAAGCGCCGTGGCGCTCAGGCTGTCGGACATGGGACGCTCAACGCGCTTCGGCGTCGAGGAGGACATGGCAGAAGGCATCGGCGTCAACGGCCTCGAGCAGTTGCTGCCGGACCGATTCCCGGCGCACCAGCCGGGCGATCCGGCTCAGGATCTTCACGTGGGAGCCGGCCGACGCTTCCGGGCCGACGATGAGGAACAGCAGCCGCACCGGCTCGCCGTCGATGGCGTCGAAGGGCACCGGCCGCGGGGTCACCCCGGCCACCATGATCAGCTCCCGCACCGCGGCCGAGCGGGCGTGGGGAATGGCGACGCCGAACCCGATTCCGGTACTCAGCACGGATTCGCGCTCCAGCACCGCGCCAAGCACCTCCTGGTACTGTGCTCCGGCGAGCTCGGCCAGCCGCCGCGTCAGGGCTGCGATGGCGGTCTGTCGATCGTCGGCGGGAAGCGGGACCACCACCCGGGCCGGCGAGAGCAGCTCGGTCAGGAGCACGGTGTGACCTGGCGGGGCATGGGACAAACGTAACCGGCGGCGAGGGGGGGTGCAATGCGAGGAACGGCGGCTATTTAGCCCGTCTCGGCGGCGACTTCGGGAAGGCTCGGCGCACCGGCCATCGCCGCGATCCGATTAGGTTCCACCCCGATGAGCACGACGGCCCCCGCGGTTTCTCCGCCGATCTCGAGTCTCCTGGACCTGACCCCCGCCGCGGCCGGCGACCGCCTGGCGCGATGGGTGGCCGATCGCGGCCTGCCCCCCTACCGCGCGCGCCAGACTCTCCGCCGTTTGTGGCGGGCGCCCGTGGCCGCGTGGGCCCATGCCACCGAGCTGCCGGCGGCGCTCAGGGCGGAGCTGCAGTCCACCTTCCCGCTGCCGCGCCTCACCGCCGAGGTCGAACAGGTCTCGGCGGACGGAACCCGGAAGTATCTCTGGCGGCTGACCGACGGCGAGGCGGTCGAGTCGGTACTCATCCCGTCGGGCAGCCGCCGCACGCTCTGCATCTCGAGCCAGGCCGGGTGCGCGCTCCGGTGCTCCTTCTGCGCCACGGGCCGGATGGGCTTCCGGCGGAACCTCTCGCCGTTCGAGATCACGGGCCAGGTGCGCGAGATCGCCCTCCGGAATCCGGCCGATCTCCCCACCAATATCGTCTTCATGGGAATGGGCGAGCCGCTGCTCAACTGGCCCGCGGTGGACGTCGCGCTGACCGTGCTCAACGCTCCCGACGGTCTCGGGATCGGCGCGCGGCACATCACCGTCTCGACCGTCGGGATCCTGCCGGGGCTGGAGGCGTTCGCCCGGCGGCCGGAGCAATTCCGCCTGGCGATCTCGCTGCACGCCACGACCTCCGCCCAGCGGCTCAGCATCATGCCCGTCGAGAAGAAGTACGATCTGGAGGCGGTGCTGAGCGCGGCGGCCGCGTTCCGGAAGCGGGTGACCTTCGAGTACGTGATGATCGGCGGAGTGAACGACGCGGACGCGGACGCCGACCGGCTGGCGCGTCTGGCACGCCGGCTCGGCGCGCTGGTCAACATCCTGCCGCTGCACCCCGGTGGCGCGCCCGACCTCACGCCGACGGCGGCGGACCGGATTCGCGCATTCGCCGCGCGGCTCCGAAACCAGGGCGTCGAGGCCACCGTGCGGCGCAGCCGAGGCCTCGATATCGACGCGGCGTGCGGGCAGTTGAGGGTGAAGATGGACGGAGGGAAAGGTGGAAAGGCGGAAAGGCGGAAAGGTGGAAAGGCGGAAGGGGGGAACGGCGCTTGCCGCCGGCGCTGTCATCCCGAGCGGAGCGAGGGATCTACTCACCGGTAGGTCGAACTCGGCCGGGCAAGATCCCTCGCTGCGCTCGGGATGACAGTCCCGACCGACTTCTCACCTTTCCACCTTTCCGCCTTTCCGTCTTTCCGTCTTCCGTCCCTAGCCCGTCGCCCCGAACCCCGTCGCGATGCAGTTGATCGACAGCAGCAGCGCCGAGAGCAGCTCCTCCTGCGACTTGTCGCTCCCGCTCTCCCGGAAGCGCCGGAGCAGCTCGATCTGCTGGCGCGAAATCTGGTTCAGAATCGGCAGCCGGCGCGCCAGCTTGCGCCGGAAGCGCGGGAACCGCTCGGCCAGGCCGGTGTCGCCGCTGATCCGGAGCACGGCCTCGACCGTCTTCTGATATTCCTCCTCGATCAGCGGGAAGACGGCGTCGCGCAGCCGCGGCTCGGGTACCAGGTCCGCGTATTCCCGCGCCACCTCGAGGTCCACGTAGGAGAGCGTCTTCTCCACCTCGTCCACGATCAGGCGGAAGAGCCGCGAATCGCGGAACATCCGCTGGATGAGCGCGGCGCCGCGCTGGCCGCGGACCTGCAGGAAGGTGAGCACGCCGCTGCCCATCCCGTACCAGCCCGGGACGAAATGGCGGTTCTGCGACCAGGCGAACACCCAGGGGATGGCGCGCAGGTCGCCGAGTGAACGGGCGCCGAACCGCCGCGCGGGGCGCGAGCCGAGGTTGAGGAGCGAGATCTCGTCGATCGGGCTGGCCGTCTGGTAGTACGAGAAGAGATCGGGGTGCTCCACCAGGCGGCGGTACGCGGCCTGCGCCGGCCCCGAGAGCGCTTCCATGGCCTCGTCGAATTCGGCCGTGGGGGCGAGCGCCTCCTCGCGCTCGGACTTGAGCGTGTGTTCGACGACGCTGGCCGCCAGCAGCTCGATCTGGTACTGCGCGGTGCCGCGGTTGGCGTACTTGAACGACACCACCTCACCCTGCTCGGTGATCCGCATCCGGCCCTGGATGGATCCGGCCGGCTGGGCGGCGATGGCGCGCCCGGTCGGGGCGCCGCCGCGACTCACCGATCCGCCGCGGCCGTGGAAGAAGGCGATCGGCACGCCGGTCTCCTTTCCCACCCGCGTCAGCTTGATCTGCGCCTTGTACAGCTCCCAGTTCGAGGTGAGGAATCCGCCGTCCTTGTTGGAGTCGGAGTACCCGATCATCACCTCCTGCACCCCGCCCTGCGCGCGCACGCTCCGCTTGACGAGGGGGATGTTCAGCAGCTCCCGCATGATCGCCGGGGCGCGCTGCAGGTCGTCGATCGTCTCGAAGAGCGGAACGATCGGCAGCGTGCAGCTCTCGACCCCTGCCGTGTCGGCGAACAGCCCGCCGCCCTTGGCCAGCAGGTACGCGCCGAGGATGTCGCTCACGCTGCGGGTCATGCTCAGCACGAAGGCGCCGAACGCCTCGCGGTCGATTTCCTCGCGGAGCCGGCGGATGACGTGGAACATCCCGGCCGTCTCCGCACTCTCGCCGGGGAGCTCGGGGAACGCGGCACCGGGCGCGAGCGGGCGCGCCAGCTCGCCGGCGACCCAGGCTCGCCACGCGTCGGAGCGGTCGTCGGGCGGCTCCCCGGATTCACCGCCGGCGCGCCAGAGGTCGCGCAGCGCGGCGCTGAGCTTGGTGGTGTTGTCGCGCACGTCGAGCCGGACCGTACTGAAGCGGAAGGAGGCCACCTCGCGGCGCACGGGGCGCACGATGGCGATCGCGAGCTCGGGCCGGCCGGCCCGGGTGAGCTCGTCCTCGATCAACCTGAGATCGGCCAGCAGGGCGTCGGCCGAGGCGTACCCGGCCGGGTCGGGACGCGTGTCGCCCTGCTCCGTGCGCTCGATCATGACCCGGATGCGGCCCAGCATGCAGACGAGATACTGCCGGAACACCTCGCCGGGATTGCGGGTGGCGATCTCCTCGGCCTGTCCCGTGGCCCCCAGCTCGCGCTCGAGCGCCGCCCGGAACCGGTCCGACGGCGGCACCGCCTTTTCGGTGATGCTGAGGGCGCGGACCAGCTCCTCGATCCGGCGATGGTAGCGGCGGAGACTCGTCAGCCGGTCCTCGAGCAGCGTGCTCCGGGTGACGTCATTGGTGACGAACGGATTGCCGTCGCGGTCGCCGCCGATCCAGGACCCGAACTGGAAGAACGGCGGCACCACCCACGCTTCATCGGGGTAGTACTGCGCGAGCACGCGCTCGACCTTGTCCAAGAGGTCGGGCACCGCCTCGAACAGCGTCTCGTTGAAGAAGTGAAGTCCCCAGAATACTTCCTGCGGCACGGTGGGCTTCTGCAGCCGGAGCTCGCCAGTGAGCCAGAGCAGCTCGATCTCGTTGCGGAGCCCGGCCACCAGAGCCTGCCGCTCCCGCGGCGTCCACCGGGGCGACTCGAGATCCACCAGGCGACGGTAGATGCGCCGGTGCTTCTCGAGCACCGTGACCCGTTTGGCCTCGGTGGGGTGCGCGGTGATGACGGGCCGGACGCGCAGATGCTCGAACAGGGCCTGAAGCTCGGCCGCCGGCACCTTGGCGGCCGCAGCGTCCGCGATGACCTGCGCGAAGGTCCCGCGGAGCTGCTCGTAGCCGCGCTCCGCCTCGATCTGCCGGCGGCGACGCATGGCCGCGTTCTGCTCGGCGATGTTCAGGAGCTGGAACCAGATCCCCTGCACCTGCAGGGTCCGCGAGAGGAGCTCCGGACTCAACTCCTGCGCGGCGCGCTCGCCGCGGAGGACCGGCTCGAGCTCGGGCGCGCGCCGGCGGAGCAACTGCAGCATGAGATCGCTGAGGAGATCGACCACCTCGTTGGCGTAGTGGGCCGCGCTCGCCGCCACCGGGTCCGGCGACTCGGGGAGCTCGGTGGCCGCCGCGAACGGCTCCAGCGCCACGTGGCTCACACGACGCGGTCCCTGGGCGGCTGCCCGGCGAAGAACAACCGGAGGTTCTCGAGCGCGCGCATCCCCATCGCCACCCGGGTCTCCTCGGTGGCGCTCCCGAGATGCGGCAACAGGACCACGTTCTCCATCGTCACCAGCGCCTGGGTCACCCGCGGCTCCTGCTCGAATACGTCGAGCCCCGCGCCGGCGATCGTTCCCGACTCCAGCGCCTCGACCAGCGCCGCCTCGTCGACCACGTCGCCCCGGGCGGTGTTGATCAGGAACGCGTCGGGCCGCATCCGGCCAAAGCGATCCCGGTTCATCAGGTGCCGGGTCTCCGGGGTGGCCGGACAGTGCAGCGAGACGAAATCAGCCTCCTCCAGCACCTCCTCCACGCTCCCGCGCGGCTCGGCGCCGAGCGACGCCGCCAGCTCGGCCGGCGGCGGGTACGGATCGTGGAAGATCATCTTCATCCCGAAGCCGTGATGTGCCCGCTGCGCCACCGCGCGGGCGATGCGCCCCATTCCGATCAGTCCGAGCGTCTTGCCGCTGACCTGCGTGCCCAGCATATGGGTGGGACGCCAGCCGGTCCACTGGCCACCGCGAACGTGGCGCTCGCCCTCGCCGGTGCGCCGCGCCACCATGAGCAGCAGCGTCATCGCAAGGTCGGCCGTCGCGTCGGTCAGCACGTCGGGAGTGTTGGAGACCGCGATACCGCGGGCCCTGGCGGCGTCGATGTCGATGTTGTTGAAGCCCACCCCGAAATTCGCGATCAGCCTGAGCCGGCGCGGCTCCGCCGCCAGCACCTCGGCCGTCACCCTGTCCGTCACCGTCGGGAGAAGGGCGTCGGCGGTCCGCACCGCCTCGCGCAGCCCGTCCGCCGTGAGCGGCCGGTCCTCCGGATTGAGCCGGGCGTCGAACTCCCGGGCCAGCGCATCGTGCACCGCCTCCGGGAGCCGGCGGGTCACGACTACCACCGGGCGCGCGCTCACGTTCCGACCGCCACGCGCTTCGAGAGGGAATCGAGCACCCGCCTGGCCGTCGCCCCCAGGTCGGCCGGGCTGGGCACCACGGTGAGTCCCGCGCCCCGCATGATCTCCACCTTTTCGGCGGCGCTCTCGCCGAACGCGCGGATGATCGCGCCCGCGTGGCCCATCCGCCGGCCCTTCGGTGCGGTCAGCCCGGCGACGTAGCCGATCACCGGCTTCTTCATGTTCGCCTTGGCGAACAGCGCCGCCTCCGTTTCCTGCGGTCCGCCGATCTCGCCGATCATCATGACGGCCTGGGTCTCGGGGTCCTCCTCGAACAGCTTGAGCATGTCGACGAACGAGCTCCCGTTGATCGGATCGCCGCCGATCCCGATGCTGGTGCTGACGCCGACGCCCAGTGCCTTCATCTGCGAGGCCGCCTCGTAGCCCAGCGTCCCCGAGCGGGTCACCAGGCCGACCGTGCCCCGCTGGTAGATGTGCCCCGGCATGATGCCGAGCATCGTCTTGCCGGGGCTGATGATCCCGGCGCAGTTGGGGCCGATGACGGTGGACCGCCGCTCCTTCGGATAGCGCCACAGGTAGCGCTTCACCATCATCATGTCCTGCGCCGGGATCCCGTCGGTGATCGCGCAGATGAGGCGCACGCCCGCGTCGGCCGCCTCCATGATCGAATCGGCGCAGAAGGCCGCCGGCACGAAGATGATGGTCGCCTCGGCCCCGGTCTCCTTCACCGCCTCCTTGACCGTGTTGAAGACGGGCCGGTCGAGATGCCGCTTGCCGCCCTTCCCCGGCGTCACGCCGCCCACGAGCTGGGTGCCGTAGGCCAGCATCTCCTTGCCGTGGAAGGTCCCCTTGTCTCCCGTGAAGCCCTGGATGATGGCGCGCGTCCGTTCGTCGATCAGGATGCTCATGGCTTTCCGTTCCCGGCCGTGCTGCCCGAGGCCTTGAGGCCGGCCACGACCTTCTCGGCGGCCTCGGTGAGGGTGTCGGCGGTGACGAGCTCGAGCCCGCTCTCCCGCAGAATCTTGCGGCCTTCCTCCACGTTGGTGCCGGCCAGCCGCACCACGAGCGGCACGGCGGGCTGCAGCTCGCGGACGGCGTTCACCACGCCCTGCGCCACCCAGTCGCACCGATTGATGCCGGCAAAGATGTTGACCAGGATGGCCTTGACCTTGGGGTCGGCGAGCACCAGGCGGAACGCGTTGCAGACCTTCTCCGGGGACGCGCCGCCGCCGACGTCGAGGAAGTTGGCGGGCGAGCTGCCGGCATGCTGGATGAGATCCATGGTGCCCATGGCCAGCCCGGCCCCGTTCACGATGCAGCCGATCTCGCCGTCGAGCGCCACGTAGTTGATCCCGTACTCCGCCGCCTGGGATTCGCGCGGGTCCTCCTCGGCGTAGTCGCGCAGCTCGCTCACGTTGGGCCGGCGGAACAGCGCGTTGTCGTCGAACGTCATCTTGCAGTCGAGCGCCAGCAACTGCCCATCGGTGGTGGTCACCAGCGGGTTGATCTCCACCATCGTGGCGTCCAGGTCACGGAATGCTCGATAGCAGCCGAGCAGGGTCGTGACGGCGCGGGTCACCTGCGCCGGCTCGAGGCCCAGCGCGAACGCGATCTCGCGCGCCTGAAACGAGGTGAGCCCCACCGCCGGCTCCACCACGGAGCGGATGATGGCCTCGGGCGAGCGCTCGGAAATCTCCTCGATCTCCATGCCCCCCTGCGCCGAGGCCACGATCATCGTGCGCTCACTCTTCCGGTCGAGCACGAAGCCGAGGTAGATCTCGCGCTCGATCGGAACCGCGGCCTCGACGTAGAGCCGGTGCACCGTGCGTCCCTCCGGACCCGTCTGGTGGGTCACCAGACGCTTGCCGAGCAGCGCCTTGGCCGCCTGCCGCACCTCGTCCTCGTTGGAGCAGAGCTTGATCCCGCCCGCCTTGCCCCGGGCGCCGGAATGGATCTGCGCCTTCACGGCCCAGCGCGCCCCGCCGATCTCCGACGCGCGATAGACGGCCTGCTCGGGACTGTACGCCACCCCGCCCCGCGGGATCGCGACGCCGAAGCCGGCCAGCAGCTCCTTGGCCTGGTATTCGTGGATGTCCATGGTGGGGTCTCGTAAGTCGTGAGTCGTGAGTCGTGAGTCGTGAGTCGTAGGTCGTAGGTCGTAGGTCGTAGGTCGTAGGTGCGAGTTTCACGTGCGACTTACGACTCACGACTTACGACTTACGACTTCCAACGGCCTCGTCCGTCTGAACGACGTTCCGGGCCATCCGCGCCGACGCCGCGTCGATCATCTTGCCGTCGAGCTGCGCCGCGCCGCGCCCTTCCCGTGCCGCCTCGTCGAGCGCGGCGAGGATCCGCCGGGCCCGCTCCACCTCGGCGGGCGGCGGGCTGAACACTTCGTTGGCCAGGGCGATCTGGGACGGATGGATCGCCCACTTACCCTCGATGCCGAGGGCCGCGCCCCGCCGGGCCGCGAGCCGGTACCCGTCCGGATCCTTGAAGTCGCCGAACGGCCCGTCGATCGGGCGGAGCCCGTAGGCCCGGCACGCCACGATCATCCGCGACAGCGCGGCGTGCCACTGGTCGCCCGGGTAATCGGGATTGAGGCCGCCGATCACGACGGTGCGCGCCCGGACACTGGCCGAGTAGTCGGCGACGCCGAAGTGCATGGCCTCCAGCCGGGGACTCGACTGGGCGATGGACTCGACGTTGGCCATGCCTAGCGCGGTCTCGATGAGCACGTCGATGCCGATCCGGTGCTCGATTCCCTTGGCGGCCTCGATCTGCGTGAGCAGCGCGTCCACCAGGTACACGTCCGCCGCCACGCCGACCTTGGGAATCAGAATGGTATCGAGGCGATGGCCGGCCTGCTCCACGACCTCGATCAGGTCCCGGTACATGTAGTGCGTGTCGATGCCGTTGACCCGCACGCAGATGGTCTTGCCGCGCCCGCGCCAGTCGTGCTCCAGCAGCCCCTGGATCACGTTGCTCCGGGCCTGCTCCTTGTCACCCGGCGCGACGGCGTCCTCCAGATCGAGGAAGACGTAATCCGCCTCGCCGCCGAGTGCCTTGACGAACATCGCCGGACTCGAGCCCGGCACCGCCAACTCGCTCCGCTGCAGCCGCTGGCGGGCCGGCTCGTGGCGCGTGTGGCTCATCGCCCGGCGCCGGCCGTAGCCTTCTCCTTGGCCGCGGGGGCGGACGGCTGGGCGTCCGGCGCGCGCGGCGGAAGCTCGCGCTTCGGGAGCGGCTTGGCCGTCCCGCGCCAGTACTCCTCGGCGGCGGCCACGCCGCTGCCGGGGGTGACCTTGACGCCCGCGTCCCGCATGGCCATCTCCGCGCCGGACAGGCCGCCGAGCAGCATGAGCTCGTTCAGGTCGCCAAGATGGCCGATCCGGAACAGCTTTCCGGCCATGCGGGCCAGGCCGGCGCCGAGCGCCAGGTCGTAGCGGCGGTACGCGATGTCGATGACCTCGGCGGCGTTGATCCCCGCCGGCACCATGACCGCGCTGACCGTGTCGGAGTACCAGCGCGGCTCCTTCGCGCACAGCTGGAGTCCCCACGCCTTCACCGCCGCCCGGGTGCCCTCGGCGAGCCGGTGATGGCGCGCGAGGATGTTGTCGAGCCCCTCCTCGAAGATCATCGCCAGCGACTCGCGCAGACCATCGAGCAGGGAGAGCGCCGGCGTGTACGGGAAGTAGCCCGTGGCGTTGGCCTTCCGCATGTCCGCGAAATCGAAGTAGCAGCGCGGCAGCCTGGCCGAATCATAGAGCGCCGCGGCCTTGGGACTCACCGCCACGATGCCCAGGCCAGCGGGCAGCATGAGTCCCTTCTGCGATCCCGTCACGGCGCAGTCCACGCCCCACTCGTCCATGCGGAAGTCGATGCTGCCGATCGAACTCACCCCGTCCACCATCAGCAGCGCCGGGTGCCGGGCGGCGTCGAGCGCCTTCCGCATGCCGGCCACGTCGCTCGTCACGCCGGTGGCGGTCTCGTTGTGGGTGAACAGCACGGCCTTGATCTCGTGCGCCCCGTCGGCGGCGAGCGCGTCGTGGAGCCGTTCGATGGGGGCGCCCTCGCCCCATTCGGTCTCGAGGATGTCCACCTCGAGGCCGAGGCGCTGGGCCATGTCGATCCAGAGATGGCTGAACTGGCCGAACCGCGCCGCGAGGACGCGGTCGCCCGGGCTCAGCGTGTTCGAGAGGGACGCTTCCCACGCGCCCGTGCCGCTCGAAGGGAAGATGTAGACCTGGCCCCTGGCGGTCTTGAAGATCTGCTTGAGGTCCTCGAGGAGCGGCGTCGCCAGCGAAGGAAAGTCCGACGACCGGTGATCTTCCATCGCGACGTGCATGGCGCGGAGGATTCGGTCGGGCGTGTTCGTGGGACCCGGAACGAGGAGAAAGTTGCGGCCGGCCATGCGCGGAACCTCTCGGTGGGAGAAAGAACGAGGCCGAGGCAGGACGCCTCCGCCGGATGTTGGTACATTGCAGGCGCACCTGCCTGCATTTTTATACGTCAGCCCATGTATACTACTTTGTGCTTTTTTTCACAAGGCCGAGTCGTGCGCCCTCCCACCCCCGCCCGCGACCTGCTGATCGAGCTCTACACAGCCGCCACCGCGGCGGTCGATCCGGCCCCGGCACTCAGCGCCCGGCTGGCGCCGCTCGAGGCTGAAATCCGTGGCCGGCCGTGGGTGCTCGCCCTGGGCAAGGCGGCCGAGCCGATGGCGCGGGCGGCCGTCCAGACGCTGGCGCGGTGGGGAATCGAACCGGCCGGTGGTGTGGCCGTCGGGCCAGCCGCCCACCCTGCGCCGCATGCGGCCATCCGGGTCGCGCCCGGGGATCATCCGGAGCCGGGCGCCGGCTCCCTCGCCGCCGCCGACGCGCTGGGCCACGCCGCCGGCCAGGTGGCAGCCGACGACGAGGTCTGGATCCTCCTGTCGGGCGGCGCCAGCAGTCTGCTCGCCGCGCCGGTCGAGGGCATCTCGCCGGACGAGCTGCGCGCGCTCTATGCCCTGCTGCTCGGTTCCGGGCTCGAAATCACCGCGATGAACCGGATCCGGAAGCGGTTCTCCCGCTGGGGTGCAGGCCGGCTGGCCCGCGCGCTGGCCCCCGCGCGCGTCCGCGTGTTCGTTGTCTCCGACGTCATCGGAGACGATCTCGCCTCGATCGGCTCCGGCCCCTGCGTTCCAGATCCAGCGACCGCCGCCGAGGTGCGCGGCATGCTCGAGGGCGCGGGTCTCTGGGAGCGTATTCCTGCCGCCGCCCGCCGCGCGCTCCTGGCCGTCGAGTCGGGGGAAACGGCCGAAACGCCAAAGCCCGGTGACCGGGCCTTCGCGCGAGTCACCCTCGAGTTGATCGCGAGTAATCGCCTGGCCGTCGACGCCGCGGCCAGACGTGCGGTGGAGCTGGGTCTCGCTCCGGACGTGGCGGAGAGGCCGCTCGCCGGAGAGGCGTCGGCGGCCGGGGCGAGTGTAGCCGCTACTCTTTTGCAACATTGCGGCCCTGCGGAGATCACGCAACAGTCCGCGCGACGCTGCTTCATCTGGGGCGGGGAGACGACGGTCACGCTGGGCGACGAGCCACCCGGTCTGGGCGGCCGGTGCCAGGAGCTGGCCCTGGCGGCGGCCCGGGCGCTCGCGGGCGCGCCACCCGGCGTGGCGCTCCTGGCCGCCGGCACCGATGGGCGCGACGGCCCGACCGACGCGGCGGGGGCGGTGGTGGACGGCCGGACCTGGAGTACGATCGAGCACGCGGGCCGCGACCCGGCGCGCGCCCTCGCGGCGCACGACGCCTATCCCGCGCTCGACGCTGCCGGTGCCCTGCTGCGCACCGGGCTGACCGGGACGAACGTGATGGATGTGGTGATCGGGGTGGTTTGAGGAAGGATGTAAGGTGGAAAGGCGGACAGGTGGAAAGGTGGAACGTCGCCTGCTACCGATACCGTCATCCCGAGCGGAGCGAGGGACCTGCTGACCCGGAGTTCGAACTCAGCCCGGCTAGGTCCCTCGCTCCGCTGGGGATGACAGGATCGGCGGCGACCGCCTTTCCACCTTTCCGCCTTTCCACCTTTCCGCCTTTCCAGCCCCTCTCACGGATGCCACCGCATGCGCGGCCGGTAGTCCGGCCCGAGCAGGATGGTCACGTCCACTCGGCGCAGGGTGTCGGGCTCGAGGGTGACACGCCCGGCGCCGAGCGCCTCCGCGACGTCCCGGCCCTGCCCCGGCTCCCCGCGGCGGACGAAGATCCGGGTCGAGTCCGCGGCCGGCCCGGTAGCGAAGAAGACCACGTCCACGCCGTGGGCGCGGAGCGCCCGCGTCGCGGTGCGGGCGAGGCCCTGCCGTCGGGTCCCGTTCAACACCTCCACCCGAATGCGCTTGCCCGGCTCCGGAATCGGATAGGCGTGCCCGGGCACGTGCTCGGGCCGCGGCCGCACGATGAGCGCCAGCACGCCCAGCAGGGCGAGCACCGCGGCCGCGATCAGCGCGACGCGAACGGCTCGACGAGACTGTTCCAGAAGCCCACCGTGAGGTCGAGGAGCGGCCAGCCCGATCGGACCACGTGCGCGATCCGGTCAGCGGCGACGGCGGCCACGACGCCGGACGGGTCGTCGGGGAACCGGCATGCGAGCTCGGCGCGGCGCTCCCGCTGGAACGCCCGGCCCGGCTCGAGGTAGTCCGCAGAGTAGAGCACACGGCCCGCCATGTCCCATCCGGCGTAGCCCACCGAATGATGGCGTACCGCGTCGAGCACACCGTGGTCGCGCTCGCCTTCCGCCTCGGCGCGTGACGCGCTCGCCGGGCCGTGGCGCAGCTCCGGGGGACCGGGCGCGTCCGGCGCCCACCGCGCGAGCGAGGCCGGCGCGGCGTCGCGGAGCGCGTCATGCAGCCAGACGGCGCGGAGCCACCGCCGGCGCTCGGGCGCCGGCACGCACATCCGTGTCGCCCAGTCCTCGGCGAGCGCCGCCACCCGCTCCACGTGCGCGAGCCGCTCGGGCGTCACCTCCGCCCAGGACGGCAGCCTCGGATCCGTCGCCGCGGTCATTCGAGGCCTGCTCCCAGGACGATGTTGTCGATGAGGCGGGTCCGTCCCAGTCGCGCGGCCAGCGCAACCACCGTGTCCGCATCCACGGTCTCGACCGGCGCCAGCGTGGCGGGCTCGGCCACGGCCACGTACTCCACCGCCACGGCAGGTTCGCTCTCGAGCACGCCGCGTACGGCGGCCGAGATCTCGCCGGCCCGCCGGGCACCGGCCCGGAACGCCTCGTGCGCCGCCCGGAGCGACGCGCTGAGCACCACGGCACGGCGCCGCTCGTCCTGGTCCAGGTAGGCGTTCCGGCTGCTGAGCGCGAGCCCGTCCGGCTCGCGCACCGTGGGAACGACCACCACCTCGAGGGACCAGTCGAGATCGCGGACCATCTGCCGGACCAGGGCGGCCTGCTGGACGTCCTTCCGCCCGAAGACGGCCAGGTCCGGCTCGGCCAGATGGAACAGCTTGGCCACGACCGTGAGCACCCCGGCGAAGTGTCCCGGACGCGCCGCGCCTTCCCACCGGTCGGCCGTTGCCCCCGGCGCGATGCGGATTTCCGAGCCCGGCGGATACATGAGCGTCTCGGGCGGGACGAACAGCGCGTTCACGCCGCGGGCCTCGGCCAGCCGGCGGTCGCGCGGCAGGTCGCGCGGATAGCGGGCGAGGTCCTCGGTCGGACCGAACTGCAGCGGGTTCACGAAGATGCTCATCACGACGCGGTCCGCACGCCGGCGCGCCGCGTCCACCAGCGCGAGATGCCCCTCATGGAGGTACCCCATGGTCGGGACCAGGGCGATGCGACGTCCGGCGGCACGCTCGGCGCGGACCCACTGGCGCAGGTCGGCGATGTCGGCGAGCTCGATCATGGGAGATGCCGGCGGCTCAATCGAAGCTGTGCTCCGGCCCGGGATAGCTCCCCTGCCGCACTTCGGACGCGTAGCCGCGCACGGCGGCGCGCACCGCCTGGCCCAGCTCGGCGTAGTGCTTGAGGAACTTCGGGCTGAATCCCTCGTTGAGGCCGAGCATGTCGTGCAGGACCAGCACCTGGCCGTCGCAGCCGGGGCCGGCGCCGATGCCTATCGTCGGAATCGTGAGGGCAGCGGAGATCCGCCCCGCGAGCGCCGACGGCAGGAGCTCGAGCACGATCCCGCAGGCGCCGGCCTCCTCCAGCGCCAGCGCGTCCGCCGACAGCCGTTCGGCCGAGGCGTCGTCGCGGCCCTGCACCCGGTAGCCGCCGAGCGCGTGCACCGACTGGGGCGTGAGCCCCAGGTGGCCGAGCACCGGGATGCCGCGGTCCACCAGCGCCCGCACCGTCTCGGCCATGGGACGGCCGCCCTCGAGCTTGACGCCGTGGGCGCCGGTTTCCTGGAGCACGCGTCCCGCGTTCCGGATGGCTTCGGGTACCGACACCTGATAGGTCAGGAATGGAAGGTCCACGAACACCAGCGCGCGCCCGCTGCCGCGCCGCACCGAGGCCGCGTGGTAGATCATCTGGTCCAGCGTGGCACTCAGCGTCGAATCCCGCCCGGCCAGCACCTGGTTGAGCGAATCGCCCACCAGCAGCACGTCCACGTCGGCCTGCTCGAGCAGCCGGGCGAACGCCGCGTCGTAGCAGGTGAGCATCACGATCCGCCGGCCCGACGCCTTCATGGCGAGCAGGTCGGGCACCGTGAGGGGGCGTGCGTCAGCGCTCATGGGTTCAAGCTCCGCCAGCTCTCGCAGCCAGAAGTCGCGGTTCGGCAGCTCGGGATGGGGAATGATAAGGCCGGGCTCCGCCACGTGCCGCCGGCCGTAGCGCACGATGTCGAGGTCGAGGGTGCGGGCGCCCCAGCGCTCGCTGCGGACGCGGCCCTCGGCGTGCTCGATCGCCTGGCAGGCGTCGAGCAGCGCGCGCGGGCCCAGCCGGGTCTCCAGCAGCACCATCTGATTGAGGTACGGCGGCTGACTCATGCCCGCGAGCGGCGCGGTCTCCTCCACGCGGGATGCGGCCACCAGCCGCGTCTCCGGAAGTCCCGCGAGGGCCGCGCGCGCCGCGCCGAGGTGGGCCGCGCGGTCTCCCAGATTGCTCCCGAGGGCGACGAAGGCCTGCTCGGCCCCAGGATCGCCCATCTCAGCGATCGGCGACGAAGTGGCGGGCGATGCGCTGAAGGTCCGCGGCCATTTCGCCCAGCTCACGGATGGCCCGTTCCAGATCGGCCTGTCCTCCCGCGGCGTCGCTGGCCCGGCGGGCGAGCGCCTCGGTCTCGCTGAGCGTGCGGGCGGAGCCGGCCGCGACCCGGCGGATCTGGCCCGTGAGGCCGTCCACCGCCCGAAGCTGTTCGGCCGCGGTCGTGGCGATCGCCCGCGCGTGGCGGCCCGCCTCGCCGGTGGTGCCGACGATCGCGTCGAGCGCGCGCGCGGCGTCGGCGCTCAGCTCCTCCACGCCGGCCACCGCCTCCCGCCCCCGCTGCATCTGCCCCGAGACCGCCGCCACCTGCTCCGCGATCTCCTCGAGCAGCACCCGCGATTCACCGGCGGCGTGCAGGCTCTGCGCGGCGAGGTCGCGCACCTCGTCGGCCACCACGGCGAACCCGCGCCCCTCGGCGCCGGCCCGCGCGGCCTCGATCGCCGCGTTGAGCGCGATGAGGTTGGTGAGGTCGGCGATCTCGCGGATGGTGCCGATGAACCCCTTGATGCGACTCGTCATCGCGCCGAGACTCGCCACCTGCCCCGCGCTCGCGGTCACGAAGCCGTTGAGCCCGACCAGCCGGTCGAGTGCATCGCCGATCACCGCGCGCTTCTGGGCCGCGACCTCGGCCGCGTTTCCGCTGGCCTCGGCGGCCAGCGCGCCCTGGTCGGCCATGGCCCGGGTGGCGGCGCCCAGGGAGTCGGTGGCTTGGAGGCCGCCGGCCACGAAACTCTCCAGCTCGCCCGCGCCCTGGCGCATGCCGTGCGAGGCGTCCGCCAGCGCCAGCGCCGAGGCGCGCAGCGAGTCGGTCACCCGGGCCAGCGCGGTCACCTGATGCCCGATCTGCTCCACGGTGCCGAGCAGCGGGCGTCTGAGCTCGGAGATGTGAATCGCGGTCGCGATCTGGTGGCCGAGGGTGTTGAGCGCGGTGAGATCCTTCGCGCCGTAGGCGTGGCGCTTGGGGTGGTCCACCTCGACCGTGCCGAGCAGCTCCTCGCCGAACCGGATCGGGTGGATGATGAGGCTCCCGACGCTCGGCATCGGCGGCTTCACTCCGGGGTCGGCGTGCACGTCCTTCACCACGACGTCGCGCGGGCCGGCGATCGCTTCGGCCCGGAACCGCGCGGCGCCTTCGGGCGGCGCGCCCCGGTCCGGCCGGCCGAGCGCTCCGCGATAGGCCAGCGTCGGCGCGCCGTCCACCAGCCGGTAGATCCGGAAGTCGCCCCAGTCGAGCAGGCGGTAGGCCAGCCGCTCGATCTGGTCGAACGAGCCCTGCAGCGTCGCGTTGCTCGCGATCGCCACCTCCATCAAGTGCACCTTGTTGAGGTCCTCCGCGCCGATTGCCTCCTCGAGGATACGCCGGGTCAGCACGCCGAGGACGCCCAGCGCGAGCGCCACGGCCAGCCAGCCCACCGGCGCGAGCGTCCGGATGGTGGCGACCACGACCACCGAGGCCGCCAGCGTGAGCAGGTACGAGATGATCTCCCACCGGAGGATGAGGATCTTCTCGGCGTACTCCAGCTTGTCGCGCACCAGCAGGGTGAAGTAGAACAGCGCCCGGCTGGCGAAGAAGTAGCTGCACACCAGGATCGCCGCGGCGGGCAGCAGGTCGATCGACAGCCCGGGATGGCCGGTGAGCGCCAGCACTCCGGCGTAGGGTCCGTACGCCGCCGCGAACGCCAGCACTTCCCGCCCCGCGTTGATGAAACCGGCACGCGGCAGCTTCCTGACCCACAGCACGTCCGACCCGAACACGCCGGCCCAGAGCGCCAGCACCACCGGCGACGGGCCCACGCATGCCGTGCCCACCAGCGCCACGACGCCGGACTGGGTGAGATAGGAATATTTGCTGAGCCGGACGGGTGAGGCCCGGAGCGCGAAGACGCCGGCGATGAGCAGGAGCGTCGCGACCGGCTGGTCGAGCCACCGCTGGTCCATGGCCAGCGCGAGCACCGCCACGCCGAGGCCGCCCACCCCGACCACGCGGGCGTACCGCTCGACCAACGGCTGCACGTCGTTCACGCGGGAACCGCCCGCGCGTCGAGCGCCTCGCGCAAGGACGCCAGGAACGCCTGCGCCGCGTCCACGCCCCCCGTGCCCAGGATGTCCACCAGCGCGCTCCCGACCACCACACCGTCCGCCCGCGCCGCGACCGCGCGCGCCTGGGCCGGCGTCGAGATGCCGAACCCGACCGCCACCGGCAGGGCCGTGGCACGGCGCACCCGCGCGATGGACTCCTCCAGGCCGGCCGCGAGGGCGGCACTGGCCCCGGTGACGCCGAGGCGGGCGATCAGGTAGACGAACCCCTCCGCCCCCTCGAGCGCGGCCGCCAGGCGCTCCGGGCGGGTGGTCGGAGCGACCAGCCGGATCAGATCGAGCGGGCTCGCCTGGATCGCCGCCTCGACCGCCGGATCGCCGCCCGCGGGGAGGTCGGTGAGCAGGACGCCGGCCACGCCCAGCGCATCGGCGTCGTGCAGGAACCGCTCGACGCCATAGTGCAGGATGGGGTTGAGGTAGCTGAAGACGACGACCGGCTTGGCGAGGCGCGCGCGCTCGATGAGTGCCAGCGTCCCGGCCAGGGTCATGCCCTGCCGCAGCGCCTCGAACGTGCTTCGCTGGATGGTGGGGCCATCGGCCAGCGGATCGCTGAACGGCACCCCGACCTCCAGGACGTCGGCCACCTGCTCCGCCGCGCGGAGCGCCGCGAGGCTGCCGTCCAGCGAGGGATAGCCGGCCGTGAGGTACGGGATGAGCGCGGTCCGCTCCCGGGTCTTGAGCGCGGCCCAGGCCGGCGCCAGTCGGGCGTCAGACAAAATAGTCGCCGACCGTGAGCCCGTATCGCTCGGGGTGGGTGACCTTCACGATCGAGCGGCGGAATGCGCCGGCCTCGTCCTGCTCGCTCAGGCTCACCAGCGTGCCGGGAGGCGGGACCATGCCGCCGTCGGCATCCACGGCGATGCGCACCATGGGGCGGTTGAGCTGCTGGCCTTCCGGATTGGGGGCGGCCACGAGGCCGACCTCGAACGTGTCGAGAATGACGCAGGTGCCCACGGGATAGATGCCGATGAGATTGATCAGCGCCTTGACCAGGATGGTGTCGTAGCCGCGCTTGGGGTTCTGCCACATCTCGCGGAGCACCTGGTCGGGCTCGATGGGAACGGTCTGATAGCTCCGGCGCGTGGTGGCGGCGTCGAACCCGTCGGCCACCGACACGACCCGCGAGTAGATGCCGAGGGCGCGCTCCCGGATCGTCCTGGGGTAGCCGGTGAGATCGGTCTTCATGTGGTGCTCGTGGGCCACCAGGATGGCCCGGTAGGGCAGCTCGTCGCCGGCGCGCATGCCGAACAGCGTGAGCGCGCCCAGCCAGGGGTGGCCCTGCATGACGCGCCATTCCTGCTCGTCGAGGCCGCTGGTCTTGTTGAGGATCTCCACCGGCACGCGCGCCTTGCCCACGTCGTGCAGCAGCGCGGTCATCCCGAGATCGTACAGCTGGAGCCGGGTGAAGCCGAGCTTTTTCCCGAGCGCCACCGAGAAGATGCAGACGTTCACCGAATGGGTGAAGGTGTACTCGTCGTAGTCGCGGATGGTCGTGAGCCCGACCAGCGAGGTCTCGTTGTTGAGCACCTGATCCACGATGAGCTGCACGGCGCGCTTCACCCGCTTGACGCTGGTGGCCCGGCCGAGGCGGGCGCCGGTGATGACGTCCTTCGTGACCGCCACCCCCTGCGAGTAGATCCGCTTGGCCTGCTCCTTGGCCTCCTCGGCGTCCGGGTCGTGCTCCTGGTTGACCAGCCGCTCGATCGCGATCCCCTTGACCCCGCCCGCCGCCAGCCGCTCGAACAGCTCCTCGAACCGCTCGTCCGGCTCGCCTCGCTCGGCGAGGCTCAGCAGCAGACTCAACAGGATCTGCCACTCGCGCCGGTCCGCGCCGGCGTGCACCCGGAGCGCGCCGATCGAGAACGCCCGGAACACGGCCAGGACGTGGCTGAACGCCGCGTAGTTGTCGAGCTCGAGCCGGAGCCGGGTGGCGTTGACGAAGATGAAATCTCCCGCCATGCGGATCTCCAGGTCGCTCTCCAGCGCCACCAGCGCCCGCGCCGCGGTGCCGAGGTCGTCCAGCGCCTTCTGCACCGTCGCGTTCTCGATCGGGTAGAGCTTGAGACTCCGGAGGGCCGTGTACAGCGCCAGCAGGAGGTGACGCCCGCCCTGGCGCAGGCGTCCCTCGTTCGCGCTGCCCGCAACCATCTCGGCCGGCGCGGTCACGGTGCGTCGTCCCTGAGCGACCGGCTCACCGCGTTCCGCACCACGAGGTCCTTGTCCTCGGCGGCGCGCTGCAGGATCTCCCGCGCCTCGGGCGTGCGGATTTTGCCGAGCGCGATGGCCGCGCAGGCCCGCGTCTCCGGCGACTGCTTCAGCCGGAGCAGCCCGCGCGGCAGCAGCATCGCGCTCAGCGGCTTGAGGCCGCCGGCGCCCGCGATGGCGCCGTAGGCCTCGAAGAACGCCATCTTCTCGGTCAGATCCATCTCCTTCACCTGTTTGCCCAGGACCACGCCCTCCACCCGCCGCTGCGCGCCCTTGTAGCCGCGGGCCCCGACGGCCCGCACGGCCGCCAGCCGGACGGCGCGGTCGCCGTCCTCGAGCGCCTGGTCCACGAACGCGAGCGCGGCCGGAGTGCCGAGCAGGGCCAGCGCCTGCACCGCGGCGAGCCGCACGGCGGAGTCGCGGTGGGCCACCGTCTCGCCAAGCCCGGGGACCGCCTGGGTGAGCTGGAGTCGCCCGCACAGCGCGACGACCGCCGCCAGCGCCTCGGACTCGGGCGAGCGCAGGATGCGGATGACCTCCGCCGGGTGCGCTTCGGCCAGGCGGTCGGCCACCTGCTCGAGGACGCTCCGGAGCGCCGGCGACGCGAGGACGGGGATCCAGGTGAGGACCGGCTCGAGCGCGCTCGCGCGCAGCTCCCGGAGCAGTTCGGCCACCGTGGCCTCGGCGGCCAGGGCGGGAGCCTCGTCCAGCGACTGCACCAGCTGGCTCACGATCGCCGGCTCGCTCAGCTTGGCCACGAAGCCGTCGAGCCGGGCGGCATGCCCGGGAAGGAGGCCCGGCGCCCGCGCCGCGAGCACTCGGCACTCGCGGAGCACCATCGCCGCCGTGCGGAAATCGCGGGCATTGAGGAAATTCGGGAACAGCGACTCGAGCACCCCGATGATCTCGGCGCGCACCGGCTCGTCGGTCTGCAGCTCGAACAGGTCGAAGAGGATGCTGAGCGCCCCCGAGCGGACGTCGCGGCCGTACTCGGTCTCGACCGCCTTCGCCACCTGGTTGATCTCGTTCTCGTCCAGGAAGTAGAGCGTCGAGTCGAACTCCTCGAGATCCACGACGCCCTTCGGGCGGGGCGGCGCCTCTTCGGCCGCGGCCGTCCGGCGCGCCTCGGCGGCGGCCGGGTCCTCGGCGCCCGCGGCGGGATAGCTGCCACTCCGCTCGGGGCCGGTGCCGTCGCCGAGGAACTCGACGAACTGGTACTGGATGAACTCGAACTCCTGCTCCCAGAGCAGCGTCAGCAGGTCGTCGCCGGCATCGGCCGGGAGAAACCGGGCGCGGTTGATCATCTCCAGGAACCGGGGCAGCTCGTCGAGCTCCGCGCCGCGGCGGATCGTGAGCGAGCGCATCCCGTCCTTGAACAGCCCCCAGGCGATGCTGTCGTTCTTGTTGAGCTGGTGATAGACCACCTGCTCGTCCCAGACGAAATCCGTCTCCGCCACCGTGAGGGTGAGCTCGTCCAGCACCGCCCAGATCGGCTGGAAGGCGATCCGCAGGTTGTCGCTGGCGCGCTGGTAGATGGGGTTGTTCGGCAGGTACATGTGGTAGGCGCGCAGCGCCTTCACCAGGCCGGTGATGAGCTCGGCGACCTGCGAGGCCGGGAGGATCTCGGCCGATGCCTGGCCGCTGGTCACACGGGCGCTCCCAGCAGTGCGGCCACGTGGGCGACGTCCTTGTCGCCGCGGCCGCTCAGGCAGACGAGCACGACCGCCTCGGCGGGCCAGCGCCCGGCCTGCCGGCGCACCCAGGCGAACGCGTGCGCCGTTTCGAGCGCGGGAATGATCCCCTCCAGCCGGGAGACGGCCTGGAACGCGTCGAGCGCCTCGGCGTCGGTGGCCGAGTCGTAGGTGACCCGTCCCGTGTCCCGGAGCTGGCTGTGCTCCGGCCCGACGCCCGGGTAGTCGAGGCCGGCCGACACCGAGTGGGCGGGCATGACCTGGCCGTCGGCGTCCTGCAGCAGGTAGCTCAGGCTCCCATGGAGCACGCCCGGCGTGCCCGCGCCGAGCGTGGCGCTGTGGTGTCCGCTCGGGATCCCTTCCCCTGCCGCCTCGACGCCGACCAGCCGCACGCCCGGGTCGTCCAGAAAGCCCGCGAAGATCCCCATCGCGTTCGAGCCGCCGCCGACGCACGCCACCACCGTATCCGGCAGCCGGCCGTAGCGCGTGAGCATCTGCGCCCGCGCCTCCCGGCCGATCACCGACTGGAAGTCGCGCACCATCCGCGGGAACGGATCGGGCCCGACCACCGAGCCGATGATGTAGTGGGTCGTGGGCACGTTGGCCACCCAGTCGCGGAGCGCCTCATTGGTGGCGTCCTTGAGCGTCCGGGTGCCGGACTCCACCGGCACCACCGTGGCGCCGAGCAGCTGCATGCGGTACACGTTGAGCTTCTGACGCGCCACGTCCTCGGCGCCCATGTACACCACGCACTCGAGCCCGAACCGGGCGCACACGGTCGCCGTGGCCACGCCGTGCTGGCCGGCGCCGGTCTCGGCGATGATCCGGCGCTTGCCCATGCGGAGGGCCAGCAGCGCCTGGCCGATCGTGTTGTTGATCTTGTGCGCCCCGGTGTGGTTGAGGTCCTCGCGCTTGAGCACCACCGTCGCGCCGGTCTCCCGGCCGAGGCGCGGCGCTTCGGTGAGCGGCGACGGCCGGCCGACGAACTCCGCCATCAGCGCCTCGAACTCGGCCCAGAACGCGGGATCGCTCCGCGCGGCGTCGTACAGCGCCGTCAGGTCATCCAGCGCCGCTACGAGCGTCTCGGGGACGTAGCGTCCGCCGTAGGGTCCGAACCGTCCGGCGACGGCCCGTTCAGCTGATAACGCCATGGCCACACACCGCCTCCAGAAAGCGCCTGATTTTAGCGGGGTCCTTGATGCCCGGCAGGCGTTCGACGCCGGAACTTACATCCACCACCTCCGGCCGAACGAGCGCCACCGCGTGTCCGACCGTGCCGGGCGTCAGACCCCCCGCCAGCACCATCGTGGCCCCCGCGAGCCGGTTGCGGGCCTCGCGAGCCACCGCAAGGTCGAGCGAAACGCCGCTGCCCCCGGCCGCCTGCGCGACCCGGGGCTCCACCAGCACCGCGTCCGCGTCCAGCGCCGCCTCGGCCAGCGCGTCGAGATCGTCGGGTGCCGCGATCCGCACGACACGCCAGACCAGCAGCCCCTCGGCTCGCAGCCGGGCGGCCTCCGCCCGGGCGTAGGGCCCATGGAGCTGGGCGCCCGCCAGGCCTCCGGCATCGCTCACCCGGAGGATCTCTTCGACTGATTGTTCACCGTAGATACCGAAGACGGGCACGCCGTCCGCGGCGGCCCTCACCTCGGCGGCCGCCGAGGCGCTTACCCGCCGTGGTCCACCAGCAAAAACGACGCCCAGGCAGGCCGCTCCGGCCGCCGCGGCCACGGCGGCGTCCTCAGGCCGGGTGAGGCCGCAGATCTTCACCCGCACCGGCGCGGCGCTATCGGGCATGGCGCGGGACCCGGGTGAGCCGGGCCAGCAGCGCGTCCGGATCGGCCGCCGCGGAGAGGGCCGTCCCGATGAGCACCGCGTCCGCGCCGGCCCGGGCGGCGGTCTCGACGTCGGCCGGCGTCGCCATGCCGCTCTCCGCCACCGCCACGCGGTCGACGGGCAGCTCGCGCAGCAGGGACCAGGCAGCGCCGGCGTCGATGCGGAAGGTGTCGAGGTCCCGGCTGTTGACCCCGACGAGCCGGGCGCCGGCGTCGAGCGCCCGCGCGGTCTCTGTCGCGGTGTGCACCTCGACGAGTGCGTCCAGCCCCGCCTCCACCGTGCAGGCATGCAGCGCCCGCAGCCGGGCGGGCGCGAGCGCGCGCACGATGAGCAGCACGGCCGCCGCGCCGGCAGCCCTGGCCTC
The DNA here is from genome assembly GCA_035699205.1 of Gemmatimonadales bacterium. Classification (GTDB taxonomy): domain Bacteria; phylum Gemmatimonadota; class Gemmatimonadetes; order Gemmatimonadales; family GWC2-71-9; genus CAVVWJ01. The sequence goes on along the minus strand of DASSBA010000124.1, from coordinate 17,856 downwards.
GAGGATCTGCAGCTCGTCGAGGATGAAGTCCTTCCGCAGCACCGGCACGGTGGTCCGGGCGGCGGCGGCGCGGAGGTCGCCCAGCGAGCCGCCGAAGAACGGGCCGTCGGTGAGTACCGAGATGGCCGCGGCGCCGTGGCGCGCATAGCGCTCGGCGCGCTCCGCCGGATCGAGATCGTCCCGGATGGACCCCGCGGACGGCGAGCGTCGCTTCACCTCCGCGACCACCGCCACGCGATCGCCCCGCAGCGCGGCCGCGAACGACGGTGGCCGCGGCGCGTCCGCCGCCTCGCGCTCGACCGCCGCGCGCCGGGCGCGCAGGCCCACGAGCTGGTCGCGCGTGGAGGTCAGGATCTGGTCGAGGCTGACGGGCATCTTGTCCTTCGGCCGGTCTTCGGGTATAGTTGTTCGGGCTCTATTCGGTCGCACCGATACGGAGGAGAATCCTGATGCCCCTGACCAAGCGCCAGAGCGAAATTCTCGCGTACCTGCAGCACCACATCCAGGACCAGGGCTATGCGCCGAGCTTCGAGGAAATCGCCGAGCGCTTCGGGTTCCAGTCGCTCGCCACGGTGCACGAGCACCTGACCAACCTCGAGCGGAAGGGCTACATCCGGCGCTCCTACAACGAGAGCCGCTCCATCGAGGTGCTGCCGCCCCGCGGAACCGGTGCGGCCAGCGAGATCCCGCTGCTCGGCAAGGTCGCGGCCGGCACGCCCATCGAGTCGCTCATGCACCAGGAAACCATCGCGGTGCCCGATCAGATGCTGCCGCGCCGGGGCCCCAACTACGCGCTTCGGGTGCAGGGCACCTCCATGATCGACGAGCACATCATGGACGGCGATGTCGTGGTCGTGCACGGCAAGCAGAGCGCGGAGAACGGCGAGATGGTCATCGCCCTGGTCAACGGCACCGAGGCCACGGTCAAGAAGTTCTATCGCGAGGCCGGCGGCTGGATCCGGCTCCAGCCCGCCAATGCCACCATGCAGCCCATGCGGTTCCAGGAGCGGGATGTCCTCATCCAGGGTGTCGTGGTCGGGGTCATCCGGAAGTACTGACAGTCATCCTTGGCTTCGCTCAGGATGACGCTGGGGCGCTGCGCTCCGCAGCGCCGCCAGCACCCGGGCCCCCGCCCCGCTCTCCAGTGCCCTCCGCGCCCGCCCCACCGACTCCCCGAACGTCCAGCCATTCCCGCTGACATACATCGCCGCGGCCGCGTTCAGCAGCACGGCGCAGCGCTCCGCCTCATGCCCCGCTCCGCCCAGCAGCCGCTCCACCCGCGCCGCATTCTCCGCCGGCGCGCCACCAGCGAGGGCGCCGAGATCGTCGCACTCGAGCCCGTGGTGATCGGGCAGGATCGTCCACTCCCCCACCTCGCCCTCGCGCACCTCCCACACCCGCGTCGCGCCGGAAGGACTCACCTCGTCCATGCCGACGGCCGCGTGCAGCACCAGCGCGTGCGTCGCGCCCAGCTGCGCCAGCGCCTCCGCCACGAGCGACGCGCGGTCTTCGCTGGAGACTCCGATTACCTGCCGGCGGACCCCGGCCGGATTCGCCAGCGGTCCGAGCAGGTTCATGATCGTGGCCACGCCGAGCTCCTGGCGTACCGGCCCGACGTGGCGCATGGCCGGGTGGTAGTTCGGAGCGAACAGGAAGACCAGCCCCGCGTCGTGGAGAACGGCGGCCGCACGCGCCGGCGGCAGGCTGATGTCGATCCCCATTGCCTCGAGCACGTCCGCCGAGCCGGATCGCGAGGTGTAGCTCCGATTCCCATGCTTGGCCACCGGCACGCCCGCACCCGCCACGACGAACGCGGCGGCGGTCGAGATGTTCAGGGTGCCGACCGCCCCACCTCCGGTTCCGCAGGTGTCCACCAGCGCGTCGGGATCACCGGCGTCGAGCCGGACCATCGCGCAGCGGAGGGCGTGCACGGCGCCGGCCAGCTCGGCGGCGGTCTCCCCCTTGGCCCGGAGGCCCATCAGGAGCGCTGCGGTCTGTACCGGCGTGGCCTCGCCGCGCATGATGACGCCGAACGCGGCGGCGCTCTCCTCCCCGCCGAGCGATGCGCCGAGCGAGAGGAGCTGAATGGCGTGGCGGAGCGGAGCGTCCTGGGTCACGGGCGGTCGCGGTCGGAGCGTCGTCGGAGCGGCTGGGGAGCGCCGGAAAGTGTACCCGAAGAAGCGGCCTTTTGTCAATCGTGACAAGCATTTGCGCAGCTTGCCCGGGGGGTCCGCGTCCGCTAGATTCCGGGCCGATGAGCCGGACCTTTCTCGCCACGCTGCAGTTCGACGGTACCGGGTTCGTCGGGTGGCAGCGCCAACCCGTCGGTCGATCGGTCCAGGCCGAGTTCGAGCGTGTGCTCGAGCGGCTCTTCGGACAGCCCGCGCCGGCCCACGCGGCGGGCCGCACCGACGCCGGGGTTCACGCCACCGGCCTTGGAGTCAGCTTTTGCGCCCCGGACACCTGGGCCGCCAGCGGCATCCGCCGCGCCCTCAATGCCCTGCTCCCGCGCGACTGCTGGGTCGAGCAGGTCCACGCCATGCAACCCGGCTTCCACGCGCGCCGAAGCGCCCAGGCGCGCCGCTACCGCTACGACATCGGCACCGACGACGCCGCGGCGTCGCCGTTCCGGCATCCGTTCGAATGGGCACTGGCGCGGCCGCTCGATCTCGGCGCGCTGCGGTCGGCGGCAACGCTGCTGCAGGGCGAGCACGATTTCACGGCGTTCGCCGCCAAGGGCCAGGACAAGCCCCACTACCGCTGCCGGCTGGGCGTGGCTGAATGGGTGGAGCGGCCGGCGGCCCGCGGCGTGAGCTTTCACGTCGAGGCCGATCGCTTCCTGCACCACATGGTGCGGATGCTGGTGGGCACCATGGTGGACGTCGGTCTGGGCCGCCGGCCGCTGTCGGACATCGACATGCTCCTTGGCCGGGACGACAACCAGTCGACCAGCCCGCCCGCGCCGCCGCAGGGCCTCTACTTCGTGCGTGCCGTCTACCCGCCGGGGCTGTTCGTCGCCCCGGCAGCCGAGGGCAGCGCGGTGGCGCCGCTTGCGTAGGCGCGCGCTGGCGCTCGTGCTGCTGGCGGCGGCGTGCCGAGACGGCGTGCCGCCGGCGTCCACCGGCTCGGGCGCCCGCGCTCCGGTCTCGGTCAGCTCCGCCGCCGCCCAGGTGGCAGCTCGCCCACCCGCACCGGCGGCCGCCCCGGACCTCGCCGCGTCGCGCCGCACCGCGCTCGTGGCCGCGGTCGAGCGCGCCTCGGGCGCGGTGGTCTCAATCAACGTGACCTCCACCCGTGAAGCGGCGCCCCGCTCGCCGTGGGACTATTTCTTCGTGCCCGAGGGCGCGCGCGTGGTGCAGGGATACGGCACCGGGTTCGTCATCCGGCCCGACGGGATCGTCGTCACCAACCAGCACGTGGTGGCCAACGCACAGAAGGTCGTGGTCACCCTGCCGGACGGCACCGACCTCCCGGCCAAGGTGCTGGGCGAGGACCCGCTCACCGACATCGCCGTGCTCAAGCTGGCGCGCCGCGGGCTGCCGACCATCACCCCGGGCCGGAGCACCGATCTCATGATCGGCGAATGGGTCGTGGCCATGGGCAATCCCTACGCCTATCTGCTGGGCAACGCCGAACCGACGGTGACCGTCGGGGTGGTGAGCGCCACGTCGCGTAACATCCTCCCCACCGGCGAGCAGCCCGGGCTCTACCTGGACATGATCCAGACCGACGCCGCCATCAACCCCGGCAACTCGGGCGGGCCGCTCACCAACGCGCTGGGCGAGGTGGTGGGCGTCAACTCCTCGATCTTCACCAACAGCGGCGGGTCGGTTGGCCTGGGCTTCGCGATCCCGATCGAGCGCGCGCTCCGCGTGGCCGACGAGATCGTCAAGAACGGCTCGGTGCGCCGGGCCTGGGTCGGGCTCGACGTCGAGGGCGCCGCGGCGATGCGCAACTGGAAGAGCCAGGGCGGCGTGGTCGTCTCGTCGGTCACGCCCGAGGGACCCGCGGCCCGGGCCGGCCTCCGGCCGGGCGACGTGCTGGTCGAGGCCAACGGCCGCCGGCTCAGGAACTATCTCGACTGGGAGGCGGTGAAGCTCGACCTTCACGTGGGCGACGCGGTCGAGCTGAACGTGCGCGGCGACGGCGGCACGGTCCGGCGCCGCATCGTGACGGGCGATCTCCCGACGGTCACGGCGGCCAAGGTCACCGTGCTCGAGGACCTCCAGCTCATCAACGTGACGCCGCAGGTCCGCGCCGAGCGCGGGATCCGGAGCGAGCGCGGCGCGCTCATCTTCCGCATCTCGCCCCAGGTGAGCCGCGCCACGGGGCTGCAGGAGGGCGACGTGATCGTGGGCGTCAACCGGACGGCGGTCCGCGATGCCGAGCAGGTGGAAGACCTCCTCAACGTGCGCTCCGGCGAAGTCATCCGGGTGTACGTCGAGCGCGACGGGCAGATCACCTTCACCGACCTCGTCTTCCGATGACCGACGACCGCTGGCGTTCGCCGCTCGGCAGCCGCTACGCCTCGCCCGCCATGCAGATCCTCTGGGGCGAGGCCCACCGCGTCGGGTTGTGGCGGCGGCTCTGGCTCGCCCTGGCGGAGGCGGAACGCGAGCTGGGGCTCGCCATCTCCGACGAGGCGCTGGTCCAGATGCGGGCGCACCTCGACGACGTCGACCTGGTGTCCGCCGACCGCTACGAGCGGCGCTTCCGCCACGACGTGATGGCCCACGTCCATGCCTTCGGCGACCAGGCGCCGGCCGCGCGGCCCTACCTGCACCTGGGCGCCACCAGCGCGTTCGTCACCGACAACGCCGACCTGATCGTGATGCGCGACGGGCTCCGCCTCCTGCTCGGCCGGGTCATCGCGGTCCTGCAGGCGCTCGAGGGATTCGCGCGCCGCACCGCCGACCTGCCCTGCCTCGCGTACACGCACTTCCAGCCCGCGCAGCTGACCACCGTGGGCAAGCGTGCCACCCTCTGGATGCAGGACTTCGCGCTCGACGTCGAGGAGGTCTCGCACCGGCTGGAGACGCTCCGCTTCCGCGGCTGCCAGGGGACGACCGGCACCCAGGCATCGTTCCTCGAGCTGTTCGGCGGCGACCACGCGAAAGTCCGCGAGCTCGAGCGGCGGGTGACGGCCAAGCTGGGCTTCGCCGCCCAGTTCGCCGTCACCGGCCAGACCTACCCGCGCAAGACCGACAGCGTGGTGCTCGACGCGTTGAGCGGGATCGCCCAGTCGGCCGCCAAGCTGGCCGGCGACCTCCGGCTGCTGCAGCACGAGGGCGAGCTGCTGGAGCCGTTCGAGTCCGAGCAGATCGGGTCGAGCGCCATGGCCTACAAACGGAACCCGATGCGTGCCGAGCGGATCACCGGGCTCGCGCGGTTCGTGATCTCGCTCCAGGCCAACGGCGCGCACACCGCCGCCAGCCAGTGGCTCGAGCGCACGCTCGACGACAGCGCCAACCGCCGGCTCACCCTGCCGGAGGCATTCCTCGGCGCCGACGCCATCCTGGTGCTCGCGACCAACGTCGCGGCGGGCCTCGAGGTGCGGGAGGAGGTCGTCCGCCGGCATGTGGAGACGCAGATGCCGTTCATGGCCACCGAGCGGTGGCTGATGCTCGGGGTCGGCGCCGGGGGCGACCGGCAGTCGCTGCACGAGGTGATCCGCCGCCACAGCCTGGCGGTGGCGGAATCGGTCAGCCGCGGCGGAGTCAACGACCTGCTCGACCGGCTGGCGGCCGACCCGGCGTTCCGCGGCGTCCCCGCCGCGGCGCTCCGCGCCGAGCTCGAGCCGGCGGCCTACACCGGCCGCGCGGCCCGCCAGGTCGGCGAGTTTCTCGACGAGTATCTCCACCCGTTGCTCGAGCGCGCCCGCCCGCTCGCGGCGGAGAGCGGCGGCGCCGAGGTCCGGGTATGAGCGTGGTGACCGAGAGCCGGCTGCCGCTGCCGCTCCTCCGTCGCGGCAAGGTGCGGGAGGTGTACGAGGTCGACGCGGGCCACCTGCTCCTGGTGGCCAGCGACCGCGTCAGCGCGTTCGACGTCGTGATGCGCGAGCCGATTCCCCGGAAGGGCGCCGTGCTCACGCAGATCAGCGCCTTCTGGTTCGAGCGGCTGGCCAGCGTCTTCCCCTCGCACTTCGTGACCGCGCGCAGCGACGAGATCCTCGCCCGCGTCCCCGCGCTGGCCGGCCGCGCCGGCGAGATCGCCGGCCGGGCCATGCTGGTGCGCCGGACGGTACCGGTACCGTTCGAGTGCGTCGTGCGGGGTTACCTGTCGGGCTCGGCCTGGGCCGAGTACCGGAGGCGGGGCACCCTCGCGGGCGAGCCGCTCGCGGCCGGCCTGCCCGAGAGCGCGCGGCTCGAGCCGCCGCTCTTCTCCCCCGCCACCAAGGCCGAGAGTGGCCACGACGAGAACGTCACGTTCACGCGCATGGCCGGCGCCCTCGGCCGCGAGCTCACCGCCCGGCTGCGCGACGCCAGCTTCGCCGTGTACCGCGCGGGGCGCGATCACGCCGCCTCGCGCGGGATCATCATCGCGGACACCAAGCTCGAATTCGGGACCACGGCGGGCGGCACTCTGCTGCTCATCGACGAGCTGCTGACGCCCGACAGCTCGCGCTTCTGGCCCGCCGACCGGTACGTGCCGGGGCGGGGTCAGCCCAGCTTCGACAAGCAGCCGCTCCGCGACTATCTCGCCGGCCTGAAGGCGGCGGGCACCTGGAACGGTGAGGCGCCGCCGCCGCCGCTCCCGGCCGAAGTCGTCGAAGCGACGAGCCGGCGCTATCTCGAGGCGTTCCGGCTCCTCACCGGCGCGGAGCTGGCGCCGGCGTGATCCGCACCGCCCCCGAGGGGCGCTGGTTCATCATCGGGGCGTGGCTGGTGGCGGCGCTGCTGATTCTCGCGGCGGTCCGGACCGGCACGCCCGGCTGGATTGCCGCGGCCGTGGTCTGGTTCGCGCTCGCGGTCTGGGTGGTCGCCTTCTTCCGCGACCCGGAGCGCGCCTGGTCCCGGGGCGACCGGCTGATCGTGGCGCCCGCCGACGGCAAGGTCGTGAGCGTGATCGAGACGGACGAGCCCGCGTTCCTCGGGGGGCGGGCCCGGAGGGTGTCGATCTTCATGAACGTGTTCGACTGCCACGTGAATCGCTACCCGACGGACGGCACGGTGGCGTATCGGCACTACAACCGGGGCGCGTTCGGCCACGCGGCGGCGGAGAAGTCGAGCCTCTCCAACGAGCAGGCCTCGGTGGGACTCACGACGGCGCACGGCAAGGTGCTGATCCGCCAGATCGCCGGGCTGGTGGCCCGGCGGATCGTGACCGATGACGAGGTGGGGACGACGGTGCAGCAGGGCGAGCGACTCGGCATGATTCGCTTCGGCTCGCGGGTGGACCTTTTCCTGCCGCTGGATGCCCGCGTGCTGGTGCACGTCGGGGACACCACGCGGGTGGGGGTGACGGTGGTGGCCGAATGGAGCTGATTCCGCGGCGCAGCGGCGGGGCCCGGCGCCCCACGATCCGGCAGGTCGTGGTGGTCATGCCGAGCGCGTTCACGCTGGGCAACCTGTTCTTCGGGTTCTGGTCGATCGTCTCCGCCTTCAACGGAAACTTCCGCTGGGCGGGGTGGTTCATCGTGTTCTCCGGAATCCTGGACATGCTCGACGGCCGGGTGGCGCGGCTCTCGAACACGGGCAGCCGCTTCGGGGCCGAGCTCGACTCGCTGGTGGACGTGATCTCGTTCGGCGTCGCGCCGGCGCTGCTGATCTACTTCCTCGACTTCGCGAGCGCCGGGCGGTTCGCCTGGATTCTCTCCTACATCTATGTCACCGGGGTCGCGCTCCGGCTGGCGCGCTTCAACGTGCTCTCCGCCGGGAAGCCGTCCACCGGCTGGTTCACCGGCCTGCCCTCCCCGTCGGCCGGGATGACGCTGGCGGTGTACTACCCGTTCAGTCAGACGGAGTGGTACCGCGCGTCCATCGCCTACCTCGACCTGCAGCACCAGGGGCTCGTCGTCCTGATGCTGCTGCTCGCGCTGCTGATGGTGAGCAACGTGAAGTACCCGAAGTTCCCGCCGATCGGACTGCGGAGCGCGCGCGGGCTGTTCGGGCTCGCGGTGCATCTCGGGATCCTGCTCGGCGCGCTGCTCGCACCCGAGTATTTTCTCTTCCCATTGGGTCTCTTCTACGTGGCGTTCGGGCTGGTCCGGGCCACCGTGCTGGGGCTGATGGAGCGGCAGGAGATGGTCCTGGGAGCCGACGAGCAGCTTTCGGAGGCCGGCGACCTCGGCGATGCGGCGGCGCCCGACCCCACCGCCATCGAACGGCGCGCCGGCTGGGGCGACCGGCGCCAGACGTCATCAGAGGATCAATGAGCTTTCGAGTGCACGTACGGGTGATGCCGCGGGAGGGGCTGCTGGATCCCCAGGGACAGGCCGTCGAGCACGCGCTCGGGGCCCTGGGCTTCGAGGACGCAGCGGAGGTGCGGGTCGGCCGGGCCATCGAGCTGGAAGTCGCGGCGCCGTCCCGCCCCGAGGCCGAGGCGCGGGTGCGGCAGATGTGCGACAAGCTGCTGGCCAACCCCGTGACCGAGGATTACCGCCTCGAGGTGGAGGAGGCCTGATGCTCAACGTGGCCGTGGTGCGGTTCCCGGGCAGCAACTGCGACTTCGATGCGCTCCGTGCGGCCGAGCTGGTCGGCACGAACGCCTACTTCGTCTGGCATCGCGACGCGAGCCTGCGGGGAGCGGACATCGTGCTGCTCCCGGGGGGGTTCAGCTACGGCGACTACCTGCGCTCGGGCGCCATCGCGCGGTTCAGCCCGGTCATGCAGGCGGTGCGGCGCCATGCGGCCGAGGGCGGGCCGGTGCTCGGCATCTGCAACGGGTTCCAGATCCTCTGCGAGGCGCACCTGCTCCCCGGCGCCCTCATGCGGAACGCGGGCCTGACCTTCGTCTCCAAGCCGGTGGACGTGGTCGTGGAGCGGACCGGCACCGTCTTCACCTCGGCCTACGCACCGGGGAGCCGCCTCCGGCTGCCGGTGGCCCACGGCGAAGGCCGCTTCGCCGCCGCGGACGATACCCTCCGGATGCTCGAGGCGGAGGGACGGGTGGTGCTCCGGTACGTGGCCGCCACCGAGTCGTCGCCGTTCCAGTCCAACCCGAACGGCTCCGCCAACCACATCGCCGGGATCTGCAACGCCGCCGGGACCGTGGTCGGCATCATGCCCCATCCCGAGCGGGTGTCCGAACGCGTGCTCGGCCTGCCCGACGGGCTCGGGTTCTTCCAGTCCCTCGCGGCCTGGCAGCCGCGCGCTTCCACGCTCAACGTGTCCAGCCGATGACTACCGACAAGCCCAGCCGCAACGAGGACGAGTACTTCGTCAAGCAGGATGCCGAACTGCTCCGGAAGCAGCGCGAGCTGGCGGATGCCGCCGCCCTCGAGTCGGAGCGGAAGAGCCATTACATGAAGTGTCCCAAGGACGGCTACGATCTCGCGAGCAGCACCTATCACGGGGTGCAGATCGAGACCTGCCCGCACTGCGGCGGCATGTGGCTCGACGCCGGGGAAATCGATGCGGTGTCGCACGAGGAGCGGCCCGGCCTGCTCACCCGGGTGCTCACGGACGCCTTCACCACCCTGAGGGACGCGCCCCGGCGCGGGCGGCCGTGACGGGCTCGAGCACCGTCTCCGGCGCCACCGAGGCGTTCTCCTTCCCGGGCGAGCGGCCGGTGACCCCCGAGGTCGTCCGGGAGCACAACCTGAACCCACTCGAGTACGGCCGCATCGTGGCCATGCTCGGGCGCACCCCGACCCTCACCGAGCTCGGGGTGTTCTCCGCGCTCTGGTCGGAACACTGCTCCTACAAGCACTCGAAGACGGTGCTCCGGACGTTCCCCACCACGGGCGCGCAGGTGGTCCAGGGACCCGGCGAGAACGCCGGCGTCCTCCGGCTCCCGGACGGCTGGGCGGTGGCGTTCAAGATCGAGTCGCACAATCACCCATCGGCCGTCGAGCCCTACCAGGGCGCGGCCACGGGCGTCGGCGGCATCCTCCGCGATGTGTTCACCATGGGCGCGCGCCCCGTGGCGCTGCTCAACAGTCTGCGGCTCGGGCCGCTCGAAAGCCCGCGCAACCGCTATCTCTTCGCCGGGATCGTGCGCGGCGTGGGCGACTACGGCAACTGCGTCGGCGTGCCCACGCTCGGCGGCGAGGTCGGGTTCGCGCCGGGCTATACCGGGAACCCGCTGGTGAACGCCATGTGCGTCGGTCTCCTCAAGGAGGCCGATCTCATCCGCGCGGCCGCGCACGGGGTCGGCAACGTGCTCCTCGCCGTGGGTGCGCGGACCGGCCGGGACGGCATTCACGGCGCCAGCTTCGCTTCGGAGGAGCTGAGCGAGCGGAGCGAGGCCCGCCGGCCGCAGGTGCAGGTGGGCGACCCGTTCACCGAGAAGCTCCTCCTCGAGGCCAGTCTCGAGCTGATCACCTCGGACCTCATCGTGGCCATCCAGGACATGGGTGCGGCGGGGCTCACCAGCTCCAGCGCCGAGATGGCGGCCCGGGGCGGCGTGGGTGTCGAGATCGACACCGGGCTGGTACCCACCCGGGAGCCCGGGATGACGCCGTACGAGATCCTGCTCTCCGAGTCTCAGGAGCGGATGCTGGTGGTGGCCGAGCCGCACCGGGTGCCGGAGATCCAGGCGGTCTGCGCCCGGTGGGAGCTCGCGGCCACGCCCATCGGACACGTCACCGACGACGGCATCTACCGCGTCCGGCACAACGGCCTGGTGGTGGCGGCCATCCCCGGCCAGCGGCTGGTGGACGACTGCCCCATGTACGAGCCCTCCGCCCGGGAAGGCGATGACGCGGAGGCCCGCCGCGCCGCCGCGCCCACCCGTGCGCCCAGGGCCGGCCTGGAGGAGGCGCTGCCCCTCCTGCTCGATTCGCCCAACCTGGCGAGCAAGCGCTGGGTCTACGAGCAGTACGATTCGACCGTGCAGGCGTCCACGGTGCTGGGGCCCGGCGGCGACGCCGGCGTACTGCGGGTGCCGGGCACCGCCTTCGGTCTGGCGGTCACGGTGGACTGCAACAGCCGTCTGGTGGCGCTGGAGCCCTACGAGGGCGGCAAGGCGGCGGTGGCCGAAGCGGCGCGAAACGTCGCCTGCACGGGCGCGCGGCCGCTGGGCATCACGGACTGCCTGAACTTCGGGAACCCCGAGAAGCCCGAGGTCTATTTCCAGTTCCGCGAGGCCTGCCGGGGCATCGCCGAGGCGTGCACGGCCTTCGATACGCCGGTCACCGGCGGGAACGTGAGCTTCTACAACGAGAGTCCCACCGGCGCGATCGACCCCACGCCCACGATCGGAATGGTCGGGCTGCTCGAGCGCGCCGCCGACCGGGTGCCCAGTCACTTCTCCAGCCCGGGCGACGAGATCCTCGTCCTGGGCGCCACCCGCGGGGAGCTGGGCGGCTCCGCCTACTGGGCGGAGCTTCGCGGGTGCGTCGGCGGGCGCCCCGCGCCGGTCGATCTCGCTGCCGAGCGGCGGCTGCAGCAGCTCCTGGTGGATGCGGCCGGCCGCCGGCTGCTCCGCTCGGCCCACGATTGCTCGGAAGGAGGACTGCTGGTCGCGCTGGCCGAGGCGGCCATCGGCGCGGCCTACGCCGCCGGCGGCCTCGGCGCCACCGTGGACCTGACCGACTACGCGGCGGATGTGCCCGCCGACGGCGTGCTGTACGGCGAGGACGGCGCGCGGGCGGTGGTGTCGGCGGACCCGGCGGACGTGGAGCGGCTGGTGGCCCTGGCCGGTGAGCACGGCGTCCCGATCGCATGGGTGGGGCGGGTCGAAGCCGCCGGTGGTGTACTGGAACTGCGGGTGCCGGGTCGGCTGTTCTCGTGGGGCATCGGCGCGCTGCGCCAGACCTATTTCGAGGCGATTCCCCGCCGGATGCAGCATCCGGACGTGGACCGCTCGGCGGGAGAATAAGGCATGTGCGGCATCATCGGCGTCTCCGGGATCCCTGACGCGGCCCGACTGACCTATCTCGGCCTCTATGCCCTGCAGCACCGCGGGCAGGAGAGCGCGGGCATCGTCGCGATCGACCGCGACGGCGTGGCCCGCTCGCACCGCGGCATGGGGCTCGTCAGCGAGAACTTCGAGGAGTCCACCCTCGCGACCCTGCCCGGCGACGTGGCCGTGGGGCACACCCGCTATTCGACCACGGGCAGCACCGTCCTCGCCAACGCGCAGCCATGCAACGTGGCCACCCGCTGCGGGCCGCTCGCCATCGCCCACAACGGGAACATCATCAACGCCGCCGAGATCCGGCGGGAGCTGGTGGAGAAGGGCGCCATCTTCACCACGTCCTCGGACACGGAGGTGCTGGTGCACCTGATTGCCCGGTCGGAGGCGGACACCGTCGAAGGGCAGATCCGCGAGGCCCTGGAGCAGGTGGACGGGGCCTACAGCCTGGTGATCACCGTCGGCCGGACGCTCTACGCCGTGGTGGACAGCCGCGGCTTCCGGCCGCTGGTGACCGGGCGCCTCGGCGGCGGGATGGTGGTGGCGTCGGAGACGTGCGCGCTCGATCTGGTTGGCGCGCATGTCACCTGCGAGCTCCAGCCCGGCGAGTTCATCCGCATCGAGGACGGCACGGTCACCGAGCTGCCGCGGCTCTCGCCGCGCCGGGTGAGCCGCTGCGTCTTCGAGCTCGTCTACTTCGCCCGTCCCGACAGCACCGTGTTCGGGGAGTCGGTGGACCGGGTCCGGCGCGAGCTCGGTCGCCAGCTCGCGCGCGAGCATCCCGCGCCCGCGGGCGAGGTGGTCTTCAGCGTGCCGGACAGCTCGAACGCCATGGCCCTCGGCTTCTCGGAGGTGTCCGGCGTCAAGCTCGAGTACGGCCTGATCCGGAACCATTACGTGGGCCGCACCTTCATCAACCCCACGCAGGACCACCGGGTGGCCAAGGTCAAGATCAAGTTCAACCCGGTGCGGGACGTCATCCAGGGCAAGTCGGTGGTGGTGGTGGACGACAGCCTCGTGCGCGGGAACACCAGCAAGAGCCTGGTGCAGATGATCCGGGCCGCCGGCGCGCGAGAGGTACACCTGCGCCTGGGCTCGCCGCCGATCACCGGCCCCTGCCTGTACGGGATCGACACGCCGACCCCGGAGGAGCTCATCGCCGCCACCCATTCGATCGAGGAGATCCGCGAGTTTCTCGGCGTGGACTCGCTCGGGTACCTCTCGCTCGACGGCATGCTTCGCGCCGCCGGCGAGAGCAACCAGTACTGCCACGCCTGTTTCTCGGGCCGCTATCCCACACCCATCCCCGGCGACCTGGTCCAGCTCCGGCACGCCTCTCCGCTGGTCGCGACCCCGGCATGAGCGGCCCCTACACGCAGCCCCTCGTCTACTTCTTCGGGCAGGGGCGCGCCGACGGCACCGCGGCAATGAAGGAAGTGCTCGGCGGCAAGGGCGCCGGCCTCGCCGAGATGACCACCATCGGCATTCCCGTTCCCCCCGGCTTCACCATCGCCAGCAGTCTCTGTCTCAGCTATCTCGAGAGCCGTCAGTTCCCCAAGCGCCTGCAGGTGGAGGTCGAGAACGCCCTCCACCGGGTGGAGGCCGCCACCGGCAAGCACTTCGGCGACGGCGACAACCCGCTGCTGGTCAGCGTGCGCTCGGGGGCGGCGGTGTCCATGCCGGGGATGATGGAGACCATTCTCAACCTCGGCCTCAACGAGGTGTCGGTCGAGGGCCTCACCCGGCAGAGCGGCAACCCGCATTTCGCGTGGGATTCCTACCGCCGGTTCGTACAGATGTACGGCGGCGTGGTGTTCGAGCTGTCGAGGAAGCCGTTCGAGCAGATCCTCGAGGAGCACCGCCTCCGCTGCGCCGTCGAGCGGGACATCGACCTTCCGGTCGAGGAGATGCAGGCGGTGGTCGGCCGGTTCAAGGAACACGTCCGCACCGAGACGGGCCGGGACTTCCCGGACAATCCGCTGGACCAGCTCTGGGGCGCCATCGCGGCGGTGTTCGAGAGCTGGAATACCCGCCGCGCCATCGACTACCGGAAGCTGCACGACATCCCCGACACCATGGGCACGGCGGTCAACGTCGTCGCGATGGTGTTCGGCAATCTGGGCGAGGACTCCGGGACCGGTGTGGCCTTCAGCCGCAACCCGTCCACCGGCGAGCGCGCGCTCTACGGCGAGTACCTCCTCAACGCGCAGGGCGAGGACGTCGTTTCGGGCAGCCGCACGCCGCAACCGATGGCCACCCTGCGGGACCGGCTCCCCGCCTCCTACCAGGAGCTCGAGCGCGTGGCGCGGACGCTGGAGCGGCACTTCCGCGACGTGCAGGACATGGAATTCACCATCGAGCGCGGCACGCTCTACATGCTGCAGACGCGCCGCGGGCAGCGCTCGGGTCAGGCCGCGGTGCGGATCGCGTGCGAAATGGTGGACGAAGGGCTGATCTCCGAGGAGGAGGCGGTCGCGCGGATTCCGCCCCAGGACCTGAACCAGCTCCTCCACCCCACCATCGACCCGCACAGCCGGCTCGATCTGCTGACCACCGGCCTCCCGGCCTCGCCGGGCGCCGCGTGCGGCACCGCCGTGTTCGACGCCGACCGCGCGGAGCAGCTCGGTCGCGCCGGGCAGGCCGTGATCCTGGTCCGGCGGGAGACCTCGCCCGAGGACTTCCACGGCATGGTGATGGCGAAGGCGGTGCTGACGGCGCGCGGGGGAATGACGTCGCACGCCGCGGTGGTGGCGCGCGGGATGGGCAAGCCGTGCGTGGCCGGCGCGCAGGAGCTGCAGGTGGACGAGCGGGCCGCGCGGATGTCGGTCAACGGCCGTTCGGTGGCGGAGGGGGAGTTCATCACCGTGGACGGGAGCACGGGCAAGGTGTTCGCCGGCCAGGCCGCGCTCCGGACCCCGGGGCTGAGCGACGATTTCGTCCGCCTCATGCAGTGGGCCGACCGGATCCGCCAGCTCCGGGTCCGGGTGAACGCCGACACACCCGCCGACGCGCACCGGGGCCGCGACTTCGGGGCCGAGGGGATCGGGCTCTGCCGCACCGAGCACATGTTCTTCGACGGCGAGCGGCTCATCGCCATGCGGGAGATGATCGTCGCGCAGGACACCGCCGGCCGGGAGCGGGCGCTGGCCAAGCTCCTGCCGATGCAGCGCGCCGATTTCGAGGCGATCTTCCGCGCCATGGAGGGCTACGCGGTCACCATCCGCCTGCTCGACCCGCCGCTGCACGAGTTCCTGCCGAGGGAGCACGGAGAAATCGTCTCGCTGGCCGGTGAGCTCGGGATGGCCGTGGACGCGCTGCAGGCGATCATCGACCGCCTGCAGGAGGTGAACCCAATGCTCGGGCTGCGCGGCTGCCGGCTCGGCATCGTCTACCCCGAGATCACCGCCATGCAGGTGCGGGCCATCTTCGAGGCGGCGTGCACCGTGGCCGTCCGCAAGGGCCGGGTCATGCCCGAGGTAATGATCCCGCTGACGGCCAGCGTGGTGGAGTTCCGGCGGCAGGCGCTGATCGTCCGGCAGGTGGCCGAGGAAGTGTTCCGCGAGCGGCAGATCACGGTGCCGTTCCTCCTCGGCACCATGATCGAGCTCCCCCGCGCCGCGCTCACCGCCGACGAGCTGGCGCGGGAGGCGCAGTTCTTCTCCTTCGGCACCAACGACCTGACCCAGACGACGTGGGGCCTGTCCCGCGACGACGCCGGGCACTTCCTGCCGTACTACCTCGAGCACGGCGTCATCGAGAACGACCCGTTCCAGGTCCTCGACCAGGCCGGCGTCGGCAAGCTGATCCAGATGGCCTGCGAGCTCGGCCGCCGCACCCGCCCCGACCTGAAGCTCGGCATCTGCGGCGAGCACGGCGGCGATCCCACGGCCGTCGCCTTCTGCGACCGGCTGGGGATGAACTACGTGAGCTGCTCGCCGTTCCGCGTGCCCATCGCCCGCCTGGCCGCCGCCCAGGCGGCGCTGGCGACGCGCGGCACCATGGATCGCACCCGGGCGACAGTGTAGCCCCGGCGTCACGCCCGGGCGAAGATCTCCACCATCGGGTGCGCGGCCGCGTTCAGATCGGAGCGGGACCCCGGGAAGTGCCGGCCGGTGAGCTCGACGTCGTCCACGGCGGTCGAGATGAAGCTGCGCCAGCCGGGGACGTCCCCGCTCCCGCTGGTGCCTCCCGTCTGGTAGGCCACGAGGATCGGCTCGCCGGCCTCGTGAATCCCCAGGAGGTGCGGCTCCACGATGCGGTCCCGGCCCTGGTAGCGGATGCGGACCACCTGGTGGTCCAGGATGGCGAGCACGAGCCGCTCGCCGGTACTGAGCTCTTCGATTGCGTGCGCCGAGCGCGGCGCGTCGTGTTGCGGCTGCATGGCTCCCCCACGAGGGTGTCGTCGTGAAGGTAGAGGGCCGCGCGCAGACCGAGCCGTGACGGGTGACCCGGCCGCGCACCACCATCCCTGTTCGAGGACGCCATGACCGCACCCCTCGTGGGCATCGTGATGGGCAGCGACTCCGACTGGGAGATCATGCAGCACGCCGGGCAGCGGCTCTCGGAGTTCGAGGTCCCCCACGAAAGCCGAGTGGTGAGCGCGCACCGGACGCCCGATCTGCTGTTCCGGTACGCGGAGGAAGCGCGCGGGCGGGGGCTCCGATGCATCATCGCGGGCGCGGGCGGCGCCGCGCATCTCCCGGGCATGCTCGCCGCCAAGACCACCCTGCCCGTCCTCGGCGTTCCCGTGACCTCGAGGCAGCTGCAGGGCCTCGACTCCCTCCTCTCCATCGTGCAGATGCCGGCCGGCATCCCGGTCGCCACCTTCGCCATCGGCCAGGCCGGGGCGCACAACGCCGGGTTGTACGCGGTGGCGCTGCTCGCGCTCTCGGACCCCGCTCTGGCCCGGCGGCTCGAGGCCTTCCGGACCGCGCAGACCGAGCGGGTGCTGGCGCTCCGGCTGCCGGGAACGGCGTGATCCTTCCCGGCGCCAGCGTCGGCGTGCTGGGGGGCGGGCAGCTCGGCCGGATGTTCACGTTGCGCGCGCGGTCGATGGGCTATCGCGTCGTGGTGCTCGACCCCGATCCCGGAAGCCCCGCCGGCCACGTGGCCGATCGGCACCTCCGCGCCGCCTATACCGACGAGCGGGGGCTCGACGAGCTCGCCGGCGGCTGCGCGGCGGTGACCACCGAGTTCGAGAACGTCCCCGCGCCGGCGCTCGAGCGGCTGGCGCGCCGGTGCATCGTGCGTCCGGCGGCCGAGGCGGTGGCGGTGGCGCAGGACCGGATCGCGGAGAAGACGTTTCTGCGGGGCGCCGGCTTCCCCACCGCGCCGTTCCGGCCGGTGTACGATCACGACGGACTCGCCGCCGCCGTCCGCGCCGTCGGCTCGCCGTCGCTGCTCAAGACCAGCCGCCTGGGTTACGACGGCAAGGGTCAGGCGACCGTGACCGGCGGCCCCGAGGCGGCGGAGGCGTTCGACCGGTTCGGCCGCGTACCGTGCGTCCTGGAGGAACGGCTGGAGCTGGAGGCAGAGCTGTCGGTGGTGCTGGCGCGGAGCAGCGGCTCGGAGGTGGCCGCGTTCCCGGTGGGCCAGAACGAACACCAGGACGGCATTCTCCAGACCACCGTGGTCCCTGCCCGCGTGCCGGAGCGCCTGGCCACCGAGGCGCGGGCGCTCGCCCTCGCGGTGGCCGAACGGATGGCGTACGCCGGCGTGCTGGGCGTCGAGCTGTTCGTGGCGAACGGAGGGCGCCTCTTCGTGAACGAGATCGCGCCGCGGCCGCACAACAGCGGCCACTACACCATGGACGCGTGCACCGTGGACCAGTTCGAGCAG
>DASSBA010000123.1:0-5659 GCA_035699205.1 Gemmatimonadales bacterium | reverse complement strand
AGGGCGGCCGGCTCAAACGGAAAGAGCGGACCCATGCGTGAAGTCCGCTCTCCTTGGCCGATCAATCCCTGAAAGTAGTAGTCCCGAAGGGCCCCGTCGTAATTACCGCTGCCGAGGCAGCAGTGCTTGAAACCGGCGGCCGGACCCGCAGGGGCACAGATCGTTGCGACCGAGCTTCTCGAGCAGCTCCTTGTCGCCGTGCACCACGCGGTGTCCGCGCTTTACGCGCGCCTCGGACGGATAGCCCCGCCTGCGTTTGCTGGTGCGCTCAAAAGCAGTGGAGTTCGTCGAGCAGTTCGCGACGTTTTGCCATACGAACCTCCAGGTTCGGGACGGCCCGCCGAAGCTGGCGGGCGGCACAAGGTACCGCGGAGAAGGTTGTAAGGAAAGAGGTGGGCAAGTGCCCACGCGGGGCCGCCGCCTGACCCGCAAATGCCGCCGACAAACGCGGCCCAGCCGCAGCGCCGCGGACAGAGTCACTCCCAAAGGCAGCAGCGGCGTGCCCGCGTCCGCACTCGGCCACCGCCAGCTAGCAGCATTTCCACGTGCAGGTTTCCTGACCATGAGTTCTCCCCCGCACCACCGTACCGAACATTCCAGGAACATCCCGGCCGCGATAGGCGCCGTTCGCGCCATCGGGACCCGGTATTTTCGACGACGGCAACCGTACGGAACCTGCCGCCGGCGTACGCCTTGCCACCGCGGCCGTACTGATCACGCCGCCGACGGACCGGCGACCGAAGGCATCGTGCCGAACGCGCCGGCCACGGATGCCCGATGGAAGACGTCGTATCGGATCTGCCGCGGACGCACTGCTCGCGCGAGCCCCGTACCACGCGCGTCGAGTGACCTGCGAGGGAGGTGAGGCCGCGTACGGTCGCGGCGGGAACGATACGGCCGAAGCAGGCTTGCATACGGTCGCGGCAGGAACGATCCAGCTCGAGCGAGGCGTCGTACGGCCCAGTGAGGAGCGATCCGACAGCGCCGCGCGAACGTCCTGCGCGCCGCGGAAGAGGACACTCCCACGCGCGGATCGTCCCGCCGGTGGCGAAGCACGGCCTGTCGGACACAAGGGCGCGACGACGCAGCTCAAGGCCCTCGCCCAGGAAGCCGGGCGATCGTCCGGGCCCTGGATGCCCGCAATCAGGTCCACTTCAAGCATGACCCGAAGCTGTTCGGCGAGTGGATCAGCGCCAGCACGGTGCTCGGCAATCCGGGCCCGGGATCGAGTGGGGGCTCGGAGCCGGCAGAGCCGCCGGCGGGCGGCGACCTGAGGCCCGCGGCGTGAGACCGGGGTGAACGTTGGCGCACCCTGGATACCGACCACATATTCACCGCAGCGCAGAGGCGAGTGGAGTTGAGGCCGCGACGACGGACCTCGCTGACGATCGCGGAGCTGACGGCCCACGAGGATCGCCGCATGCTTCAGGAATGGACCGAACCCCCTCCGATGAGCGCAACGGCCCCGGCGCCCGCGGTCCTCTCCTCCGATGGGACGCTGTGGCTATCGTATCGGATCGCGCGCGACCCGCACCACTGTGCGGTACTCCGCTTTCATCGTGTCGAAGAGTATGCGTGGGGCGCCGCGCCCGCCGTGCACGGCGTGGAGCGCCCCGGCGAGGTGCCGCGGGGCAGCTTCTATGAAGTGCCGGCCGCGACCGGCCGGCAGCCGAACAGTCCCGGGCGTCGCTGGCTCATCACTTTCCCCGAGGCTATGCTCGAAGTTCGCGCCGCCGATGGTGAGGTCGTGCTCCGTGCGGCTGCCGCGCTGGGGCCGGCCCACGCGCTCGCGGCACTCCTGGCCTGACTCGCGGCCACGGACGTCACCGGCGCGGCAGTCAATCGATCGACCCTCCTCGAATATCTTCGCGTCCGGCACCGGATCATCGGCGCGGTGGCGAATCGGGTGCTCATCGTCTGGATCTACAACAACACAGGCAGGAGGGTGTTCGCCGCGATTCCGTTCCACGAGATCGGGAATGTCAGCCGGCGTATGTTTTCGAACGCCGGCTCGCATTACGATCCACGAGTGACGGGCCTGATCCTCGCGTTCGTCGCTGCCATCGTCGGGCGCTGAGGGCTGGATGAGCGGCAGGGCGCCGCGCGCGTGGTGGACCGCGCTGGAGGAGCACCGACCGGATGAACCTCGACCTGCCGCACCTGATCTACGCCGGGGCGCCGCTGGACGACCTGGAGATCCTCGACGGCGTACCGGCCGAGCTCGCGACGGCGCTGCGCGCCCGGAACGGCTGCATCGCCTACCTCGGCGCCTTGCACGTCCGCGGGGCCTGTCACGCACCGGCCTGGCACTCCCTCCGGCACGCATGGGAAGGCCCTGATGCACTGCATGCTCTGTTCGACGAGGTGCAGCCGGCGGATGTGCCGTTCGCGGAGGACGCCTTCGGCGACCAGTTTCTTCTGCGGGGTGGCCGCGTCGTCCGCCTGAGCGGCGAGCTCGGCGAAATTACCGCGGTCGCCGGCTCGCTCGAGACTTTCATTGCGAGCCTGTTGCGCGATGCCGAACAGGTGCTGGACTATCAGCCGCTGTTGACGTTCCGCCAGGGCGGGGCGGAGCTCGCACCCGGGCAGCTTCTGGCAGCGTACCCACCTTTCGTGTTGCAGGCGGAGCACTCCTCGCGGGATCTGCGCGCGGTCGATGCCCTCGAGCGGCGCCGCTTCCTGGCCGACCTGGCCCGCCGGCTCCACGGCCTGCCGGACGGCGCCGATGTACGCTTCGAAGCAACCGACTGAGCTCCCGCCGGTGCTGCGGTAGCCGGAGGAACACGGGGATGCCAAGGATCTCTCCCCTCGTGCTCGAGCCCGCGCTCATCGCAAGCGCCGACCCGTTGGCCGCCGATCTGCTCGAGCGACTCCGCGGGAAGTGTGACGAGCCCACGTCCAAGACGACGCGGCCGTTTCCTCGGGCGGGCGCCCTTGGGGTGTATCGGCGGAAGGCGGCCCAGGGCGACCGGCCCCGGGTCCGGACGGAGGGCTACGCGGAATTGCTCACAGCGCTGAGCCAGGCCCCGGAGGGCGAGGTCGTGGTGCATGGCCTCGCATTTGCCGACGCGGTCTACCTGGTCTTCACCGATCCAGGTCGGAGGCACTGCATCGGGATGCTACGCAAGGTGCGGCTCCCGGCCGGCCCGTGAGCTGGCCGGAGTCCTGGCGGCATGGTTTGCGGTCTTCTGCAGCTCATTTGACGCCCATCACCTGCGAGGGATCTTGAGCCTCACGACGCTGCTCGGTTGGACCGGCGCCACGATTGGCGGTGGCGTCGGATGGTGGGCGGGAGCCCCGGCGGGGATCTTCACGGCATTCTTTGTGAGCATGGTCGGCACCGGGGTCGGGCTGTACCTCGGCCGGCGGTTGGGGGACCGGCTGCTCGGCTAAGAGCGCCTTGCGAAACCTCGCGCAGAGTCATCCTGAGCGGAGCGAAGGAGCCAGGAGCAGACGCATGCCCCCTTCGCGGAGCCTGTCCTGAGGCACGAAGGGCTCAGGGTGACTCGAAATTCCCGTCAAGCACAGCCCTCAGGCAGGCGCAGGGACCGGACGCGACCAGACCGTGCCCCGTGCTGTGGCCGACGGCCCGAAGGGGCTACCATACATCGGATCGACCTGCGGCACGGCGCGCCCACCGCGCGACAGCCTCGGCTCCTCGCGCCACGGGTATGGTGAGAACAGCAACGGGAGCGTCAATGCTCGAAGCAATCCGTCATTTCGTCAGTGAGCGCCTCCTCGGCTCCACCTCCTCTACTTCCGCCGCGGAGCCGGCGTGGCCCAGCCGGGTGCAGTTGGCCGCGTGCGCGCTGCTTCTGGAGCTGGCGCACGCGGATGGCGAGTTCAGCATCGAGGAGCGGCAGCACATCGAGCGCACCCTGGTGCGGCACTTCGGCCTGGACGAGGCCACCGGGGCCGAGCTGCTGCGCCTGGCCGAGGCGGAGCGATCGCAGTCGCTGGATCATTTCCAGTTCACCCGGCTGATCGCCGCGGAGTACGATCTGGGCCAGAAGATGGTGCTGGCCGAGGTCATGTGGGGCGTGATCCTGGCCGACGGACGACTCAGCGATCTCGAGACCCATCTGGTACGCAAGATGGCGAGCCTGATGCAGCTCGAGCCCGCCTACCTGGCGCAGGCGCGGCGCGCGGCGGCGGCCTCACCGCCGAGCGACGGCTGATGAGCGACCTGCCCGCGGCGCTCGTCCTCGTGGCCGGCAGCGTCGTCGGGCTCGTGCTCATCCCCTTCGGGCTCCCGGGGCTCTGGCTGATGGTGCTGAGCGTGCTGGCCTACGGTTGGCTGACCGACTTTCATACGGTGACGGCGGGCATCATCGTGCTCGTCGTCGTGCTGGCACTGGTCGGCGAGGTGATCGAGGCGTGGCTCGGGTTCCGCTTTGCCCGGCGGTACGGAGGGTCCAGGCGGGCCGGCTGGGGGGCGCTCGTCGGCGGGCTGGTGGGTGCCGTGGTGGGAGTGCCAGTACCGCTCATCGGATCGGTCATCGGCGGGTTCGTCGGCGCGTTCGCGGGTGCGGCATTGTTCGAGTACACCCGGGCGCGGCAGGCGGGTGCGGCCGCCGGGGCCGGGTGGGGAGCGGTGCTCGGCCGCGCGGTCGCGGCGGCGGCGAAGATGGCGCTGGGGATCGTGATCGCGGTGAGTGCGCTGTTCGCGGCATTGCGGGGGTGAGCGCGACCCCGGATCGATCTTCGGACATGGGAGGGCCCCCTGGCATGAAGTTGACGACCGCACTCGGAACGTGGCTGCGACGCACCGCCGTCGAACGGCGCACCCAGCGCCGTGTGCTCGATGGACTGCCGGTAACCGTGGTGAACACCAGGCCCGATATCGAAACAGAGCAGGTATTCTCACGCCTCGAAACAGTGCTGGGGCTCATCCGCCACCATACCCCGCACTACTACCGGCATCTGCGGCGGGACTTCGCCGGTATCCTGGTGCAGCGCTACGAGTGCCGCGGTGCGTACCTGATCGAGCCGCGGCTCTGCCTGGTGGAGCTCACGTTCGTGGTGAACCCCAACTTCACCGAAGCGCAGGTCGCGGCAACGATTCTCCACGAAGCCATGCATGCACGGCTGCACCGGCTCGGCGTGGCCGTCGACGCAGCCGATCGCGCGCGGCAGGAGCGGTTCTGCCGCCGCGCCGAGGTGGAGTTCGGCAGCCTCGTACCCGGAGGCGAGCCGATCGTGGAGCGCGCCCTCGCGTCCCTCGCCCTGGGCGACGTGGAGGTAGCCCCCAATGTCGACAAGTCACTGGCGGCGAAGCGGATCGCCGAGGCGGACATCGCAGCGCTGCGGGCTCCGGAGTGGGTGAAGCGCGGGCTGGCGCGGCGCGCGGGGCTGTAGGTCGGACGCCGTCCAGGGGCTGCGGGAGGGCTCGTGATGTGAAGCGGGTCGGTCGGCGGCGGCTGCGAGCGTCGTGATGGCCGCACGTGTGGTCTGGCCTGGCGGCAGGCAGCGGAGTCCCGAAACGCAACCATTTCCGCCGGCGCTACGTCAGAGAGAAGTCCGCCGTCCTGTCTCCCCCCTGATCCGGTCGAGCCATGCCCTCACGCCGTCGCTGCGTCGCGCCGCTCCAACTGCTGTTTCTGTTCACGGCCGCCGTGGCCACCGCGCTGCCGGCGCAGGACACCACGTTCGCGAAGCA
>DASSBA010000122.1:0-5042 GCA_035699205.1 Gemmatimonadales bacterium | reverse complement strand
CTGGTTGTGGGGGCCCCGGAGGTCGCCCTCGATGTTCACGATTTCGCCGCCGACGGTGTGGACGATCGTGGCGCAGCCGACGGCGCAGTACGGGCAGACGCTTGGCGTGGCCTTGGCGTCCTTGATGCGGAGCTGTTGGGCTCTGGCGGTGGCCGGCGCCAGGCTGGCTCCCAGTCCGACCAGGGATCCGAGCGCCGTCCCCGGCCCGATGCCGGCAGCGGAGACCCGGAGGAATTCACGGCGGGAGAGCGGCATGTGCCCCTCGACTACGCGCGCTGGTGGCTCCTGCTGGTGACCGACCTGCCTCTCTAAATGAGACCCGGCTTGACCTCCCGCTGTGATCCAGCACACTTCAGGGCATGACGGTGCCCGTGAAGGTGATCGCCAAACCCGTGGACGACATCCGGTGCACGCTGCTCCTGAGCCGGGAGGCGGGCGATGCCCCGGTCGCGCGGGCGGTCCTCGGCGTAGCCGGGATCGTCGAGGTGGTGGTTGCCGGAGCCGAGCTGACCGTCACCAAGGGTAGCGCGAGCCCGCCCTGGAGCGATCTGGTGGCCCAGCTTCGCTACGCGGTCCGCGCCGCCATGGAGCAGCCGGACGCGGCGCCGGGCATGGCGGCCACGGGGGCGGTGGACGATGACTCGGTCTACGAGGCGGCGGACAGGGTCTGCCGCACCGAAATCAACTCGTGGGTTGCCCAGCACGGTGGGAATGTCGAACTGGTGGACGTGCAGGACGGCGTCGTCGTGCTGCGCCTGAGTGGTGGGTGCCAGGGCTGCGGGATGGCGCGCGTCACCCTGAGCCAGGGGATCGAGACCGCGCTCCGGCGCGCGATCCCGAGCCTCCGGGGCGTCCGGGACGTCACCGACCACGACGCGGGCACGCGGCCGTATTTCCCTCCGGGGGAGGGGGCGTAACTTCCGACCTGCCCGCACGAATTCACCCACGCGGCACCCGCCTGGCCGTCCTAGATTGACGGCGTGTCCACTCCGGTTGCCCGACTTCCCACCGCCGATCGTCCCCGCGAGCGCCTCTGGGCCCTCGGCCCCGGGGCGCTGACCACCGGCGAGCTGCTGGCCGTTCTGCTCGGGACCGGAAGGGGCGGCGAGAGCGTGCTCGACGTGGCCGCCCGCCTGCTCGAAGTCAGCGACGGATCGCTCCGCCGGCTGGCGCAGCGTCCGCGGGCCGAGCTGCTCCGGGCCGAGGGCGTCGGGCCCACCAAGGCGGCGCGTCTGCTCGCGGCCTTCGAGTTGGGGGTCCGGACGGCCAGGGAGGAGCGCCCCGCGCTGCCGCGCATCCGGGAGCCCGAGGATGTCGTCCACCTCTTCGATGGGCGCCTCCGTGACCTGCAGGTCGAGGAGTTCCACCTCCTTGCCCTGGACAGCCAGAGCCAGGTGCTGCGCGAGGTGCTGGTCACCCGCGGGCTGCTGAACAGCTCGCTGGTGCATCCGCGGGAGGTGTTCCGCGCCGCCATCGCCGAAGCGGCGGCGGGGATCATCGTCGTGCACAACCACCCCAGCGGAGATCCCACTCCCTCGGCGGAGGACCGGGTGGTCACCCAGCAATTGGCAGCGGCGGGCCGGCTCCTGGATCTCCCGCTGTACGATCACGTGATCATCGCCGGCGACCGGTTCCTGAGCTTCGCCACGGCCGGGCTGCTGTAGCGGTACGGGGAGGGAGTCACCACCCACCCACCACCTCCACCCGGAAGTCCCGCCCTTCCCACCGTCCCGCCGCCGTCCAGTGGAAGGTGAAGTCCACCAGGCTGCCGCCCGGCAGGTGGGCGATCGGCAAGTCGGCGACGTGCACGCCGAGCCCGGTATCGCGTGTCGGCGAGTCACGCACCTGCCGCCAGCCGTCGATGCCCCAGTGGACCTCGGCTGGCGCGAGCGTCTCCAGCCGGAGCAGCTTGCCCGCCGGCATCGTCCGGATCGGTTCGCTGAAGCGCCACGCCGCATACGGCGTGATGGTGTCCTCCACGACGTAGCGCTGGTGGGTCTGGGCCGGCATGTCGAACACCCGGCCGTCGTGGAGCGAGCGCCGCAGCTTCACGTACTCGGCGTG
The DNA here is from genome assembly GCA_035699205.1 of Gemmatimonadales bacterium. Classification (GTDB taxonomy): domain Bacteria; phylum Gemmatimonadota; class Gemmatimonadetes; order Gemmatimonadales; family GWC2-71-9; genus CAVVWJ01. Next base: position 2,978 of record DASSBA010000122.1, on the reverse strand, counting down.
GGCCCAGACGAGCGGCATCGCGGAACCGGTCGGGTGTCCGCGCCAGAGCTCGCGATCCGGCACGTCCGCCGCATCCCAGATCTGCTCGGGGAGCAGACCGCTCACCTCGGCAAATCGCTCGAGCGCCCCGAGCAACCGCTCCGCCGCGCCCGGTCTGCCGGCGGCCAGCTCGAAATGTCCCCGTTCACCGGTGAGCAGCGGCCAGAGCCGGCCGATGCCGCTGCCGTCGAACGCGGATCCGTCGGCGTGTTCGCCGTAGCTGTCGCCGTTGTAGCGGTGCCAGGCAGGCCCGCCGGGCACCTCCTCCTTCAGGAGCGCGTCGATCACCGTGACGGTGTCGGCGACCCGCGGGTCGGCCGCGGAGCGGAGACCGAAGCGCACCAGTGCCAGTGCGTCCGGGCTCACCACCCTGGCGTAGGGCATGGTGCGCCCGCCGAGTGGCCGGTGCTTGATCGCGACGAAGCCTTCGGCCGGGGAGGCCGCGTCCGAGGTGTCGGGCGGAGCGATGCGCACGTAGTAGCCCCGCACGTCCAGGCGGCGGCAAAGCTCGTCGCCGCTCACGTAGGTCCAGCGCTCGATGCTGGCGTTCCACAAGTCCGCCGTCTCGCGCAGGTACACCGCCACGGCCGGTTCACCGGACTCATCCGCCAGCTCGGCCGCGACCAGGAGGGCCGCGACCTCCACCGCCAGTGTGGACGGTGCGTAGCCCGCCTGTTCCTCCCAGCGGTCCTGCGGCGTGACGGGCCCGTTCCGAACCAGGTATCCCGCGGCGCGCCGAACCATCGGCCAGAAGCGCGCGAGCTCGCCCTCGGCCAGACCCTCCTCGCGCCGGGTGAGCTCCACGAGGAGGATCGGCAGCCCGGTCTCATCCATCTGGATGCCGTCCCAATACGCCGCTCCGGCGTGCCACATGTTCTGCGGCCAGTGGCCATCGGGCTCCTGGGTCACCTGGAGATAGTCGAGCACCCGCACCGCGTCGTCCGCCGCTCCGGCGGCGAGGAGCCCACCCGCCGCCTCGACCAGGTCGCGAGGCCAGACGAGGTGATAACCGCCAAGGTCATCGTCGCCCTTGGCCTGCCCCCATGGGATGGAAAGGCTGGCCACGACCGCGCCGGCGAACGCCTTCGCCTCGTGGCACCGGATCACGGCCGCGCTCGCGCGGAACAGGTCGCGGCCGCGTGGCGCCAGGGCATCGAGCGGGAGCAGCCCCGCTTGCCAGCCATCCCATTCCGCGAGGTACTGAGCGGCCACCGCCTCGAAGCCGTCGAATAGGGTCGCCAGCGCGCGGCTCCCGGCCTCGGCCGGCGAGTCGCCGAACCCCAGGGCCAGATCGAACTCGGCTGCCGCGCCGCGCAGCTCGATTTCGCCGGTGAGCGCGACGTTACCGTTTTCGGCGCGGAGATAGCGCGCTTCGAGGGCGCCTCCGCGCATGAGTTGCTGCCATCCGTCGGACACGCCGACGAACCCGGCCGAGCGCGCCCGCCACGGTGCCGAGCAGGCCAAGGCGAGCGACAGGCCGCCCCGCTCGGCGAACAGCATCGGCCGGCCCTTGTAGTCGCCCACCCAGGCGGTGTTGCCGTTGCCGGCGTTGCCCAGGTGCGGGGCAAGCACTACGAAGACGCGATAATCCCGAACGGTGCCGAGGAGTGGAACGAAGCGGGTGTGCTGAAGAACGGTATCTCGGCGCGGATCGGCGAGCACCTCCTTCTCGATTCGATAGCGACCCCGGTCGCACGTATTCATGAGGCGAAAGAGGGGAACTCCCGGCGCGGCAGCGGACACGACATGGCTGGTGTGCCGTTTCTCCTCGGAGACGAACCCGACCCCGCCGGTGACGACGAATCCCATGTCCCGGATGCATGCCTGGTCATTCCGGGGATAGTAGACCTCGTTGAGGATGCCGTGGCTCAGCGTGAACCACACGCGGCTCGCCCCGCCGAGCGCGGTGCCAACGCCGGTCTTCGCGCTCGACGTCCAGCGTGGCGGAATCCCGGGCCATCCGGGGGCGAATTGCACCACTTCGGTCACGTGAGGCTCCTCGACCCATTATACATCCACTGAGTGGCCGTGAACGTTCACCTGCGGAGGCCTGAAGCATGCTGCTCGCCGGCGACATCGGTGGGACGAAGACGGACCTCGCGATCATCTCTCCCGAGCTTGGACCGCGCACACCGCTGCTGCGCGCCGAATTCCCGAGCGCCCGCTACGCCAGCCTCGCGGTTCTCGTGCGGGAGTTCCTGGCCACGACCGCCCTCGAAGTGGATCGAGCCTGCTTCGACGTGGCCGGGCCGGTGCTCGAGGGCCGCTCGACGATCACCAACCTGCGCTGGGCACTGGATGAAGCCGAGTTGGCGCGGGACCTCGGCCTCACCTCGGTTCATCTGCTCAACGATCTCCACGCCATCGCGATCGCCGTACCCACGCTCGTCCCGGGTGATCTCCACACCTTGAATCCGGGCAAGCCGGTGCCGGAGGGCGTCATCGCGGTGGTGGCGCCCGGCACGGGCCTGGGGGAGGCGTTCCTCGTGTGGGATGGCGCCCGGTATCGGGCCTGCCCCTCGGAGGGCGGCCATGCGGGCTTCGCGCCCGCGTCGGACCTCGAGGCGGAGCTGCTGAAGCACCTGCTGAAACAATTCGGCCACGTGAGCCGGGAACGGGTCTGCTCCGGCCTCGGCATCCCGAACCTGTATCGGTTCCTGCGCGATCACGGACACGCGACCGAGTCCGCGGAGTTGGCCGCCGCGCTCGCGTCGGCGGCGGACCCCACGCCGCTCATCGGCGAGGCCGCGCTCCGGCGCTCGCCGCCCGACCCCCTGAGCCGGGCCGCGCTCGAGCTGTTCATCGCCATTCTCGCCAGCGAAGCCGGCAACTTCGCGCTGGAGGTGCTGGCCACGGGCGGGGTCTATCTGGCCGGCGGAATCCCGGCCCACGTCCTGCCCGCGCTGGCGGAGGGGGGATTCATGCGGCAGTTCGTGCGG
>DASSBA010000121.1:0-17731 GCA_035699205.1 Gemmatimonadales bacterium | reverse complement strand
CTCGTCATAGGGCACGTACTTCGTCCCCCAGCCCTGGTCGGCCGACACCTTCGTCAGCGCCGCCGTCGTCGTCGTCTTCCCGTGGTCCACATGCCCGATCGTGCCCACGTTCACGTGCGGCTTCGTCCGGTCGAATTTGGCCTTGCCCATGAGTAGAGTCCCGATGTCCGCGTTAAGTGACGGTGCTGAGTCGTGGGTCGTGAGTCATGAGTCGTGATTTGCGGTTCACGACTCACGACTCACGACTCACGACTTTGCCTTACTGATGATCTGCTCCGCGATCCCCTTCGGCACTTCCTCGTAGTGGTCGAACTGCATCGTGTACACCGCGCGCCCCTGGGTCATGCTGCGGAGCTGCGTGGAGTACCCGAACATCTCGGCCAGCGGTACGTCGGCCGCCACGACCTGCGCGTCGCCGCGCTGGGTCATGCCGCCGATCTTGCCCCGGCGGCTCGAGAGATCGCCGATGACGTCGCCGAGGAAGTCGGACGGCGTCACCACCTCGACCTCCATGACCGGCTCGAGCAGCACGGCGCCCGCCTGCCGGGCCGCGTCCTTGACGGCCATCGACCCGGCGATCTTGAACGCCATCTCGGAGCTGTCCACGTCGTGGTAGCTGCCATAGGTGAGCGTGGCCTTCACGTCCACCATCGGGTAGCCCGCCAGGACGCCGTTCTCGAGCGCCTCGCGGATGCCGGCCTCGACCGGCTTGATGAACTCCCGGGGGATCACGCCGCCGACGATCTTGTCCTCGAAGACGAACCCCGCGCCCGGCTCGGTCGGCTCCACGTCGATCACGACGTGGCCGTACTGGCCCTTGCCGCCGCTCTGGCGGATGAACTTCCCCTCGACGTCCTTGACCTTCCGCCGGATGGTCTCGCGAAACGCCACCTGCGGCTTGCCGACGTTGGCCTCGACCTTGAACTCGCGCTTCATGCGGTCCACCAGGATCTCGAGGTGCAGCTCGCCCATGCCCGCGATGATGGTCTGTCCGGTCTCCGCGTCGGAGCGCACCCGGAAGGTCGGGTCCTCCTCCTGGAGCTTCTGCAGCGCGGTGGCCAGCTTGTCCTGGTCGGCCTTGGTCTTGGGCTCGATGGCCACGTCGATGACCGGGTTCGGGAACTTCATGGCCTCGAGGATGATCGGCTTGTCCTCGTCGGCCAGGGTGTCCCCGGTGCGGGTTTCCTTGAGCCCGATGGCCGCGGCGATGTCGCCGGCCTGCACTTCTTCGATCTCGTCCCGCTTGTTGGCGTGCATCTGGAGCAGCCGGCCGATCCGCTCCCGCTTGTCCTTGGTGCTGTTGTAGACGTAGCTGCCGCTCTTGAGCGAGCCCGAGTACACCCGGAAGAAGGTGAGCCGGCCGACGTACGGGTCGGTCGCGACCTTGAAGGCCAGCGCCGAGAACGGCTCCGTGTCCGAGGCGCAGCGCTCGACGCGGGTCTCGTCGTGCAGCGGGAGATGGCCCTGGATCGGGGGGATGTCCATCGGGCTCGGCAGGTAGTCGATCACCGCGTCGAGCAGCGCCTGCACGCCCTTGTTCTTGAAGGACGCGCCGCAGAGCACCGGGACGAAGGCGCCCGCCGTGGTGGCCTTCCGGATGGCGCGCTGGATCTCGTCGTACGAGAGCTCCGCGCCGGCAAGGTATTTCTCGAGCAGCTCCTCGTCGTGCTCCACCGCCGCCTCGATGAGCTCGTGGCGCGCCTGCTCCATCCGCTCCCGGTAGGCCTCGGGGACCGGCATCTCGGTGAACGTCTTGCCCAGGGTCTCCTCATCGAAGACGACCTCGACCCGGCGGAGCACGTCGATGTGGCCGGTGAACAGCTCGCCCGAGCCCACGGGAAGCTGGAGCGGGTGTGCCTGCTTGGTGAGCCGGTCGCGGATCATGGCGAGGCAGCGGTCGAAATCCGCCCCGACCCGGTCCATCTTGTTCGCGAAGATGATGCGGGGCACGCCGTAGCGGTCGGCCTGGCGCCAGACGGTCTCGGTCTGCGGCTCGACGCCGGCCACCGAGTCGAGCAGGGTGACGGCGCCGTCCAGCACCCGCAGCGAGCGCTCCACCTCGACGGTGAAGTCCACGTGACCCGGCGTGTCGATGATGTTGATGCGGTACTGGGTGCCGTTCCGGACCCAGAAGCAGGTGGTGGCCGCGGACGTGATCGTGATGCCGCGCTCCTGCTCCTGCTCCATCCAGTCCATGGTGGCCGCGCCCTCGTGCACCTCACCGATCTTGTAGTTCTTGCCGGTGTAGTAGAGGATGCGCTCGGTCGTAGTCGTCTTCCCGGCATCGATGTGGGCCATGATGCCGATGTTGCGAATACGGTCGAGCGGTGTTTGGCGGGCCATTGCGGTTCCGGTTCCTGGTCTCGGTCACTACAGCGAAAAAGCGGGGCGACCGAGCCGGGCGGCGCCGTCATGCGGCGCTCCGGTGGTATCGCTCCGCGCACATCCGGGCGTGCCGCCCAGGATGAGGGGTCCAGCAGTTCCCCACGCGTTGTCGTCGGAGGACCAGAGGTGGCGGGAACCGTCACGTGGTCCGATGTCGTTCGAGGCGGCACGGAATCCTGAGCGCCGACCGCCAAGCCGTGGCAAACTAGTCGGTTAGAACCGGGAGTCAACCCCCCCGGCCGGGCCCCGCGCCTCGGACCCGTCCAGGGCCAACGGACCTCGCTCAGCTCACGATGAACATCCCCGCGATCGCCTCGACATCTTCCCGGCTCAGCGGCTCGTCGAACGCTTCCGACGCGGCCTCGGCGCTCCCGAACTGGGTGAGATCCACCGACCCCTGCGTGGTGAGCTCCTCGCCGGCATAGACCGGGTCGAGGGCCGCTACCGTGTTGCTGGCGAGCGTGATCCAGCCCTTCTCCGCCGGCGACTGGGCCAGCCGGCGGACCGCCGAGGCGTGGCGCGCCTCGACCGAGTGGATTCGCAGCGCCGTGGTGAGCACGCCGTTGTCGGCGATGAGGTTGCCGGCCTGTCCCTTGTAGGCCCGCACGCCGGTGTCCTCGAACCCCTGGGCCAGGGTGATGAACGTCCCTGGATTGGTGAACACGTCGCCAAAGGTCCCGCCGGCGGTGAAGTCGAACGTCGGTTTCGCCACCGCGTCGGCGCCGAGGACGGACTGGAGCAGCGCCACGTGCGCGGTCTCGTGCTTGCTGATCTGGGCGAAGACGGCCCGGGTGCCACCCAGGTCGAGGTCGCCTGCGATGTCGGCGTCGAGCCCGGTCCGGTAGAACTCGTCCTCCAGGTACTCCAGCGTCAGGGCGAAGTTCAGCACGTCTACGATGCCCGCCGGCAGCGTGCCCTGGGCGAAGGCACGGCGGGCGAACACGCCGAACACGGCCGGCAGCGAGGCGATCGCGAGGACGCCCGCCAGCCGGCCGCTCCGGGTCATGGCTTCGCGGCGGGAAACGACTTTGGCGGTCAGGTCCGGATCGAGACCGCCGAGGACGGTGGGGGATTTCATTGCGGATCTCCTCTAGGCGGTCGGAAGCCCCGACGCGTCGATCGGGGTCGTGATGAAGGGATCGGCGAGCGGCAGCACGTTCGCCGGCAGCCGCGACTGGTCCAGGCCCTGCGCGTCCACCACGTCGTCGCCGGCGAAATCGGCGCTGAGCGGGTTCAGCAGATCACGGATGGCGGCGGCGTGGCGAGCCTCGACCGATACGATCTTGCCGGCCAGGAGCAGATAGTCCGCGCTCTCCAGAAGCTGTCCGGCGCCGTTGTAGGCGGACACGCCCAGGTCCTCGAAGGTCCTGGCGGTCCCGAGCACGCTGTCGCGGCTGGTGAAATCCACGCTGGTGAAGTCCACCGAGAGGTCGGGAATCGCCCCGGCAGCCAGAGCGGCCTTGAGGAAATCGCGGTGGATGACCTCGTGGTCGCGGATGTCGGTGAGGATCCGGGTCTCCTCGGCCGTGGCGCCGGTATAGAGGCTGGCCACCGCTTGGGTATAGAACGCGGCTTCGAGCTGCTCCAGCGCGTACGCGTAGTTGAGTACACCGGCGTCGCCGGTGCCGAGACTCACCGCCTCGGACGTCACGGTGACGGTGAAGGGACTGCCGGAGATCGCCGTCCCGTTGAGCGTGATCGCGACCGCGTCACTGCCTGTGTTGGCCGGGGTGTAGGTGAGCGTGTAGGTGCCGTCGCCGTTGTCCACCGCCGAGATCGGGCCGGCGCTGTTGGCCCCGGTGACGGTGGCGGCGACGGCGGCGCCGCCGCTCGTCAGGTTGCGGCCGCCGGCGTCCTTCGCCTGGACGGTGATCGTCACCGCGCTGCCGCCCGCGACGGTGGCGGGCACGGTCGCCGTGGAGTCCGCGGCGCTGACCGCGCCGGGCCCGGTCATCCCGTTGTCGTCATCCCCGCACCCCACCACGGCGACGGCGAGAGTCACACCGGACCACTCGAGAAATTTGCGACGGCTCGTGGCCCGGGCGAGCTGGGATAGAAACTCCAGCTCGCCGGCGCCTGGCACGGCACGGTCATTCATGGCGGGAATCCTCCGGAATCAGAGTGTACCGTATCCACCGGCGCGAGCACCGCGGCTCGGAGCGCCAGGCTGGTGGTGGCGGGGCCGACCCGGTGGTGAAATTCGGCGGCGGTCCGTCGCCCCCGGGGCCGGCTTCGCCGGGAATGCTGCGGCCGTCGAGCATGGTGATCGTGTGATCGGAAGAGCGGCGGGCATGCAGCATCCGGAAATGGGGGCGGTGGCGGCCGTAGCGGTCCATCTCCTGTACGCCGGAGCGCCGCGTCCGGATGTCTCCGTTATGCTTCAGGGAAGTGGGTTCACCCCTGCCACGGACGTGGACGGTGCGATATCAGATCCTCCTGGCTTGCATGATTCTCGGCGGGGCCGGACCGCGGCCGGCCCAGGCCCAGAGCGGCGGCGGCGATCCGCTCGAGCCGGCCGGCGCCCGCGTGGCCGCGCTCGACGTGGCGCTGTACAACGCCCAGGCCAACGTGCGGGAGGCGACGGATGCCGAACAGGCGAATCTGGCTACCCGGGTCCTCCACGCCACACTCGCGAAGCTGCTGCCCGGGCAAGTCGCCGACACCGCCGCGGTGCACGCCGCCGCGCATTCGGATTCATCGCTGGCCGTCGCCGGCGGGGAACCCTGCAATGTCATCGTCGCGTGCGCGCGCGCGGCAGCCGCGGCGGTCGGTGCCCGCTGGGTGGTCATGGCCAAGGTCAGCAAGACCAGCAACCTGATCTGGCTGCTCAGCGCGCAACTGGTGCACGTGCCATCCGGGACCATCGTCCTGGACGATTCCACCGAGCTCAAGGGCGACCCGGCCACCATGGTTCAGGTGGGAGCGCGAATCTTCGCCGAACGAGTGGCCCGTACGGTTCGAGCGGGGGGTGTGGCCAACAATTTTCCGACGCCCTGAGCGATGCGCCGGGGCGGCCGGACGCGGGCGGCGGGGAAGTAGCGGCTCAGCGCGGGGCAACTGAAAAGGTGCCGGGAAGATCTCCCGGCACCCAGTTTTCCTGCCATCGCCTGCCGCTTCCGCGCTACCAGCGGTAGTGCGCGAACGCCCGGTTGGCCTCGGCCATGCGGTGGGTGTCTTCCTTCTTCTTGATGGTGTTCCCCTCGCCCTTGGACGCGAGGATCAGTTCCGCGGCCAGCCGCTCGGACATCGTCTTCTCGGTCCGGGCGCGGGCGAAGCTGATGAGCCAGCGCATGGCCAGCGCGGTCCGGCGGTCGGGCCGCACCTCCACCGGCACCTGAAGCGAGGCGCCGCCGACCCGGCGACTCTTCACCTCGAGGGTCGGCTTGGCGTTGTTGACCGCCTGCTTGAAGACCGACACGCCGGGCTGACTCGTCCGCTCCTCGATGAGATCCATCGCGGAATAGAAGATCCCCTCGGCGAGGCTTTTCTTCCCCTCGAACATCAGGTTGTTCACGAACTTGGAGACGGTCTGGCTGTCGTACCGCGGATCGGGCGGCACCGGCCGCTTCACCGCCTTGTTGCGCCGGCTCACTTTCTTCCTCCCTTGGCGGCGGACGCTCCGGCGCCGCCCGCGGCCTTCGGCCGCTTGGCGCCGTACTTGGACCGGCTCTTCCGGCGGTCGTTGACGCCGGCCGAGTCGAGCGTGCCCCTCACGATGTGGTAGCGGACGCCCGGCAGGTCCTTCACGCGGCCGCCCCGGATGAGGACGATCGAGTGCTCCTGCAGGTTGTGCCCCTCGCCCGGGATGTAGGCCGTGACCTCGAACCCGTTGGTGAGCCGCACGCGGGCCACCTTGCGGAGCGCCGAGTTGGGCTTCTTCGGCGTCGTGGTGTACACGCGGGTGCAGACGCCGCGCTTCTGCGGATTCGATTTGAGCGCCGGTGCCTTGTCCTTGGCCTCGACGTCTTTCCGGCCGTGCCGGATGAGCTGATTGATGGTCGGCATAACCCTGGAGCTAGAGATCCCGAATGACCCCCATTCGGGGGCAGACCTACAAACTTAGAGGCTGCGGCAGGTTAGGTCAAGGCGAGCGGAGACCTGCTGTCAGGGATTCGAGCGCGCTCGTGAGCCGCTCCGGCCTCACCCTTTCCCGCTTTTTGCCGCCCGCTTGGCTTTTTGACACGCGCGCTCCCGCCGAACCCCCGCCCCCGCAGCAGCTTGCCCGCTGACCGCAGCACGGCCCTCAACTTGCCTTGGCAGCTGGCCGCCGCCCCCCTCGGCGCACCACCCGTCCTGCGGAGCCCCATGTGAAGCTCGCCCGCCCAGCCTCCCTGCTGTTGCTGGCCGCGACCGTCGCCGGCGCCGTTCCCGCGGCCGCCCAACGGCCCGGGAGCGCTGGCGGTGCGTACGGCGAACTCACCAGGGACAGCGACGTCGGCAGCGGGCTCTTCACCATCTACTTCAGGCACGACAGCGTCTATCTCTCGCTGACCCCGCGGCAACTCGACCACGACTACCTCCTCGTCACCCAGATCGCCCAGGGCATCGGCGAGCTCGGGCTCGACGGCGGCAGCTCCCTCCGCTCCGACCTGGTCCGCTTCCACCGGGAGGGCGATCGGATCGAGCTCTGGGTGGTCAACCCCCGCGTGACCGCCGCGCCGGGCACCCCGATGGCCCGCACGGTCGCGTACTCGTTCGGGCACTCCGTCGCGCAGTCGTTCCCCATCGCCGCCGAGCGCGACACCAGCGAGGTCCTGGTGGACGTCACCCCCTTTCTGCTGTCGGACTGGGCGGATGTCGGCACCGTCTTCCAGACCGCGCTCACCCGGCGGAAGTTGACCGGCACCGTGACGCTCGACGAAGAGCGCTCGAGCCTCCAGTCGCTCCATCTCTTTGGCGGCAACCTGGAGGCCGAGGTCCGGCTCACCTTCCAGACCCCGCGCGATCTCGGCCTGCAGACCGTTACCGACTATCGCTCGATCCCCATCGGCATCCACTACTCCCTGGTGGACCTGCCCGCCACGCCCATGCGCCCGCGGCTGGCCGACGACAGGGTCGGGTATTTCATCTCCGCCAGCAAGAATTTCTCGCGCGACACCGCCGAGAGCTTCTTCGTGCGGTACGTGAACCGCTGGCGGCTCGAGAAGCGGAATCCGGATGCGGCGCTGAGTGAGCCGGTGCGGCCGATCACCTATTACATCGACGGCACCGTGCCGGTGGAGTGGCGACCCTACGTGCGAGCCGGGATCCTGGAGTGGAACCGCGCCTTCGAGGACGCCGGCTTCCGCGATGCGATCCGGGTCCTCGATGCGCCCGATGACACCACCTGGAGCGCCGCCGACGCCCGCTACTCGACGGTGCGCTGGACGGCGACGAACGGGGCGGCCTACGCCATCGGTCCCACCAACGTCGACCCGCGGACCGGCGAGATCCTGAATGCCGACATCCTCATCTCGGCCGCATGGGTCCAGCGCTGGCGCGGACAGTCGGGGCAGTACGTCACGCCCCTGGCCGCGGTGCGTGCGGTGCTCGACGAGGATTCGGCCGCGGCCACGGCGGGTGACGAGAGCCGGCTTTGCCGCTACGGCGAGGGCCTGAGCCGGAGCGGGACGCTCGTGCGCGCGGTGCTGGCCGCGCGCGGCGAACTCCCCGCGGGCGGCGAGCCGGGCCGCGCCTACGTGGGCCAGGCGCTCAAGGCGCTCGTCATGCACGAGGTGGGGCACACCCTGGGGCTCCGGCACAATTTCCGCGGCTCCGCCGGCGCGACGGCCGGCCAGCTCGCCAACCGGGGGTGGACGGCGTCGCACGGTCTGGGTGTCTCGGTGATGGACTACAGCCCGCCGGCGCTGGCCCTCGACCCGAGACGCCAGGGTGACTACTATGCGCCGACCATCGGAAGCTACGATCGCTGGGCGATTACGTACGGCTACGCCGACGTCGTGACCAGCCCCCCTGCCATCTCCGCCGCCAAGGGCGCCGGAGCGACGGCAGGCGCGTGGACCCCCGACGTCGAGATCAACGGGCTCCGGGCCATCGCCTCGCAGGCGGCGGATCCGGCACACCTGTACGGCACCGACGAGGACGCCGGCTTCGGCGGCCTCGGCCTCGATCCCACCGTCAGCCGCTACGATCAGACCGACGACCCGCTGGCCTGGGCACGCACCCGGGTGGCCCTGGTCGACGGGCTGTTCGACTCGCTCGAATCGCGGGTCGTCGCTCCCGGGGAGAGCTATGGCCGGCTGCGCGCCGCCTTCACCGACCTCCTCAACGACCGCTGGTATGCCCTGCTGGTCACGACCAAGTATCTGGGCGGCGCGACGACCGCGCGTGACCACCGGGGTGATCCCGGCGCCCGTCCGGCGCTGGTCAACGTCCCGGCACGCGAGCAGCGCACCGCGCTCGCGTTCCTGGCGGAGGCCGGCTTCGGCGAACGTGCCTGGCGCTTCCGCCCGGCGCTGCTCAGCCGGCTGGCCGCGGACCGCTGGATGCACTGGGGCACGACGCCCGGTGCCGACGGCCGGCTCGACTTCCCGCTGCTCGAGTGGGCGGCGACACAGCAGGGCTCGCTGCTGGGCCAGCTCCTCGATCCCACCGTGCTGGCCCGGCTGCGGGATGCCGAGCTTCGCGCGGAGCCGGGAGAGCCCACCGTCGGACTGCCCGAGCTCTTCACCTCGCTCACCGGCGCGATCTGGGCGGAGGTCGGGGCCGGCGCGCGCCCGAAGGCCAGCCGGCCCCGGAACATCGCGGCGCCACGGCGTGACGTACAGCGGCTGTACCTCAACGCGCTCGTCCAGATGGCGGTGGCCCCGATCCCGGGTACGCCCGAGGATGCCCGCGCGCTCGCGCGCGTCACGCTCGCCGGGCTCGGCGCCGACATCGATCGCGCCCTGACCGTGCCCCGCACGGACCTGGACGCCTACACCCGCGCGCACCTGACGGATGCGCGTGAGCGCATCAGCCGGGCGCTCGACGCCCAGATGATCCAGACCACCACCTTCTCGAGGTAGCGGGCCATGCTGCACATCATCCTGTCATCCGACCCGTCGCCGCTGGCGCAAACCACCGTGTACATGGCCGGCATGCTCGCCGGCTATCTGCTGCTGACCCAGCCCGAGGAGTGGGAACGGGTGCGGGATACCGTGCGGGAGGTGTGGACGCGCTGGGGGAAGTGAAGGAGCCGCTGGCGCAAGCACGGTTCGGACGGTAACGTGAATCGGCGCGTTCGCAGTCCCCCGCTCCCCTCCCACTGAGGTCCCACCGATGCCCCAGCGCAACACGCTGCTGGCGCTCGCCTCGGGTGCCGTACTCCTGGCGACCGCCTGCTCCGACCAGAACGAGCCCGCCGCCCCGAGCTCGCAGCCCAGTCCGTCGATACACGCGCCCACCCAGGGCCGCCCGGACGATCCCAACGCCCTCGCGAAGGGCGTCCGCGGCTTCGGCGGGTTCTTCTTCGACGACGCGGGCACGCCGACCATGTACCTGAAGGACGCCGCGCAACGCGGCAACGCCGAGCGCGCGCTGGCCCCATACCTCCAGAAGCACGGGTTGGCGGCAGGACGGATTCAGGTCCGTCCGGGCCGGTTCGGCTGGGACGAGCTCGACGGCTGGCGGACCCGGGTCTCGGCGGAGGTGCTCAGGCTGCCGGGCGCCGTGTTCGTCGACGCGGACGAGGCCGGGAACCAGGTGCTGGTGGGGGTCGAGCGGGGGAAGGGCGGCCAGGCTCGCGCCGCGTTGGGGCGTCTCGGGCTCCCCGGGTCGGCGGTGGCGGTCGAGGAGACCGAGCCGGTGACGTTCGCGGTGGGACCGAAGCCGAAGGGGAAGCCGGGGGGCGGGTCGTTGTCACTGCAGGGCAAGGTGCGGCCGCTCCGCGGCGGGGTCCAGATCAACTTCCCCGGCTTTCTCTGCACCTTGGGGTTCAGCGCCAAGTCGGGCGGCACGCTCAGCTTCATCACCAACTCGCACTGCACCGAGAACCAGGGCGGTGTAGACGGCACCCCGTACTGGCAGCCGCTCCAGAGCGTGGACCCGACGCAGATCGCCGTCGAGGTGGCCGACCCCACCTACTCCTCGAACCTCGCCGGCTGCCCCCCGGGTCGGATCTGCCGCAGGGCGGACGCCTCTCGGGCCAGCTACCAGGTCGCGGCGAGTGACGTCGCGTTCGGCCGCATCGGCCGCACCCAGCGGCCGTCGCGCAGCTCGCTCGGCATCGTGGGCGACTTCACCATCACTGCCGAGGGGAGCGCCGCCGCCGGCCAGACCGTAAACAAGGTCGGCCGCACGACCGGCTGGTCGCAGGGCCGGGTCACCAACACCTGCGTGGACACCGATCTCTCGGGCACCATCATCACGGAGCTCTGCCAGAACTTCGTGACCGCTACGGTCGGCTCGGGCGACAGCGGCTCGCCGGTATTCCAGATCGGCGGCGGCAGCAACGTGACGCTGGTCGGCATCCTGTGGGGCGGGAGCGGCTCGAGCGTCTTCGTGTACAGCCCGATCACCAACGTCGAGCAGGAGCTCGGCGCCCTGACCACCTTCTGATCGTCGAGTCGGCGGCGCGGCTCGAGCCGCGCCGCCGAACCTTCTTCACCCGCGTGACGATCCTTCCCGCGCTCGTGCTCTACAGCCTGCTCCTCCAGGACTCGGTCGCGTTCCGTGTCGAGGTGCCGCCCGCCGTTCCGGCCGGGCGGCCGGTGCCGATCGTGCTCCGCTTGACGAACAGGACCGAGCGGCCGCTCACGCTCGCCTTGCAGGGGCGTCCGATCGCCTTCGACGTCACGGTGGCGCGTGAAGTCGGCAGCGTGCTCTGGCGACGGCTCGAGGGCGCGGTGGTCCCGGCCATTCTCGCGGTCCGGACGCTCGAGCCCGCCGAGTCGCTGGTGTTCGAGACCGCGTGGAGCGGACGGCTGGGCGACGGCTCCCGTGCGCCGCCCGGCCGGTATAGCGTGACCGGCATGCTCCTGACGGACACCCCCGAAGGACTCCAGACCCTCCCCGCCCCGCTCCGGCTGCTGCGTCCGGGCGAGGGTGCACCGATTCCGGGTGACTGATGTCCACGGAGCCCCAGCCGCACGAGCAGGTCGCCGCCCTGCTCCGCCGGGTCGAACAATCCGAGCCCCAGGCCGCCGACCAGCTGTTCGCGCTGCTTTACGGGGAGCTCCACCGGCTCGCCGAGCGGCACCTGCGCCGCGGTGGCGCGGGCCTCACGCTCAGCACGACCATGCTGGTGCACGAGACCTACCTCAGTCTGGCGGGCCGAGGCGAGATGACGTTTCCGGACCGCGCCCGGTTCTTCGTGTACGCGTCGCGCGCCATGCGGGGTCTGGTCATCGACTACGCACGGCGCCGGCGGGCGAGGAAGCACGACCGCGGCTTCGAGATCACGCTCACCGACGGGGTGCTCGGGGGTGACGGCGTCGTCGACGAGGACCTGCAGGCCCTCGATGAGGCGCTCGGCGGGCTCGCCGACCTCGATCCCGCGCTCGCGGAGCTGGTGGACCTGCACTTCTTCGGCGGCTTCTCGTTCGTCGAGATCGCCGGGCTGCGCGGCGTCTCGGACCGGACCGTCCAGCGGGACTGGCGGAAGGCTCGGCTGCTGCTGTATCGCGGGCTCCATGGCCCCGGGCCGGACGCGCCGGCCTGACGGGGACCGGCATCAGCGCTCGAACGCCGCGGCCAGCGCCTCCGCCTGGAGGGTGCGCGGGTGACCGGGGCCCGCACCGGCGCGGAGCGCGGCGCGGGCGTGCGCCACCGATCGGCGGGCGGCCGCCGAGTCGCCGATGACGAGCAGCGCCCGGCCCTCGATGAGGTCCGCCTCGCCGACGGCGCCGCTCCGCCAGTCGGCCAGTGAATCGACCGCCGCGATCGCCCGCGCCTGGCGCGCGAGCGCGAGTGCTTCCCGGGGGCGGCCGGCCAGCAGCGAGCTCTCGGCGGCGAGCACGACCACCGGCCGGAGCCGCTCCTTCCGCTTTCCCTCGTAGTAGCCGTTCGAGCGCAACGCGTCCAGGAAGGCCGTCCTGGCGCCCTCCGCGTCGCCCGCCGCCAGCGCGAGCCAGCCGTCGAGCGTGCGGCCGTCCGGGACCACGTCGTCCGTGTTCCGGACCTTGGGATATCGCGCGATGATCCGCTCGAGCCGGGCCTTTGCGCGCCGTGCCTCGGGCAGCCGGCCGAGCATCACCTGCGATCGCGCCAGGCCGAACAGCCCGCGGCCTTCCCAGAACAGGCTCGAGTCCTGCTCCGCCTGGGCGACCACCATGCCGAAGTACTTGAGTGCCGAGTCGGCGTGACCCTGGATCAGCGCCGCCTCCGCATAGTGGATGACCGGCTGCCAGGGAATGCGGCCGCTCGGGTCGCTCCGCTCGGCCCCGGCCAGGGCGGCGCGCAGGATCGGCTCGGCCTCCGCGGTCTCGCCCAGCCCGACGAGAGTCACGGCGAGATCGTGCCTCAGGACCGACCAGGCCAGCATTCCGCGGCGCCCGCTGCTGTCCATGGCGGCGATTGCCCGCGCGTAGGCGGCGACCGCCTCCCGCGGCCGACCTTCCCGATCGAGCGCCCACCCCAGGCCGGTGAGCAGGTCGATGTAGGCCATATCACGGGTCTGGCCCAGGCTGTCCATGATGCCCAGCCCGCGCCTGGCCGCGCGCAGCGCGTCCGCCGCGCCACGGCCCGCGATCGAGCCGGCCTCCGACGCGAGGTTTGCATGCACGACCAGGCAGGCCACCTCGGCGCCGGGATCCCGCGGCGCGGTGGCCCGGCCGAGCGCCTCGGCGGCCTCGAGCCTCCGCCACGCCTCTTTGTAGCGGCCGTCGAGCCGCAGATTGTCGGCGGCCTGGCACCCGATCTCGGCCAGCTGCTCGCGCGTGCCGCCGGCCACGGCCAGCGACTCGGCGCTCGCGAGCAGCGATCCCTGGATGCGGGTGTCATGGAGCTGACCGTAGCTGGCCGCCAGCTGCAGCAGGAGCGCGACCCGGACCCGCCCGTCGATCCCGGGCTGCTGCTCGACGACCTCCCGGCCCGCATCGAGCACCTCCCGCATGGTCATCGGCCGGTCGCCCACCTCGGACAGCAGGACGTTCTGAAACTCGACCTGCGCATCGGCACGCTGGCGCTCGCGGACGGCCGCGTCCCGCTGCAGCCCGGCTTCCCGCATCTGGCGGAGGGAAAAGCCGGTGGCGCCAAGCAGGCCGGCGGTGACGAGGAGCCCGGCAGCAAGGGCCCCGCGATTCCTGCGGGCGAACTTTCCCAGCCGATACCCGACCGAGTGCGGGCGGGCGCTCACCGGCTCCTGCCGGAGGTGGCGCTCGAGGTCGTCGGCCAGGGCCGCGGCCGTCTGGTACCGCTCGGCGCGGTCCTTCCGCAGGGCCTTTGCCACCACCGTGCCCAGATCGCCGAGCCCCAGGCTCGCCGGCTCCACCTCGAGAACCGCGCGGATGGTTTCGGCCGGAGTGCGGCAGCCTTCGGCTGTCGGGTGCCGGCCCGAGAGCAGGAGGTACAGCAGCACGCCGACCGCGTACACGTCCGTGGCGGTGGTGGGCGGCTCGCCCCGCACCTGCTCCGGCGCGGCGTACTGCGGGGTGAGCGCGCGTCCGCCCTCCAGCGTCAGGGCGGCGTGCTCCCCCTCGGCCTCCTGGTCGAGCAGCTTGGCGATGCCGAAGTCGAGCAGTTTCACCGCGCCGCCGGACGTGACCAGGATGTTCGACGGCTTGAGGTCCCGGTGCACGACCAGGTTGGCGTGCGCGTGGGCCACCGCGTCGAGCACCTGCAGGACCAGGCGGAGGCGCTCGGGAATCGAGAGACGGCAGTCCCGTGCGAACGCGTCGATCGGCACGCCGTCGACGTACTCGAGCACGAGATAGGGCTGTCCCAGCGGCCCGACGCCGGCGTCGAGCAGCCGTGCGATGCCCGGGTGCGCGAGGCGCGCGAGCACCGACCCTTCGCGCCGGAACCGCTCCCGGCCGGCCCCGGTAGTCACGGCCAGGTTGAGGATCTTGACCGCGGCCCGGCCTTCGAAGCGGCCGTCGGCCCGGCTCGCCAGCCAAACGCTGCCCATGCCGCCCTGCCCGAGCGACCGCTCCAGCCGGTAGGCGCCGAGCTCGAGCCCGGCCAGGCTCACGTCGACCGGCCCCACGCCGACGGCCCCGCTCAGGAACCCCGAGCTGGCAGCCGCCGCTTCGAGGCTCAGCAGCGACGCCAGCTCGGCTGCCAGCTCGGGCGAGCTCGACGACAGCTCGGCCAGCCACTGCTGGCGCGACTCGGCCGGCAGGTCCAGCGCCCGGTCGAGCAGCGGATTGAGCGTCTGCCAATGGTCGCGGTTCATCGCAGTGGGTCCACGGCTTGCAAGGGGGTGAGTCACGATACCGTCGATTGCGGTGCCGGAACAGGCCGGGGCCGTCCGGCGGCGGGCCTGCCGCCCCCGGAAGCCGCGTTGGTGCTACAGCCTCTATCGAAATCCGAGGCGCCGGCCCGACAGTTCGGCATTTGTCGGGATCCGTCCCCGAATTTCGATATCCTTGAATGTGCCCGCCGGTCTCACCCGGCCACGAAGGCCGCCGTCAACCTGAATACCGAGGTTTTCAGATGAGCAGGAGCTTTCTGACCGCCGTGCTGGCGTCGGCCACGCTGCTGGCGGCGTGCGGGGAAGAGAATGCGACCGCTCCGACCGCTATGCCGTCACTGGCCGAGGGTGCGACGGGCAGCCTCGCCGCCGAAGTGCGAAGTCTTGCAGCCGGCCGCGGTATCGGCCCGCTGGAGCGTCCGGCGCCGGTCCGGCCCGCGCTCGTCCAGCTGGGCCAGGCACTCGCCTTCGACAAGGTACTGTCGGGTAACAAGGACATCGCGTGCATGACCTGCCACCTGCCCGTCTTCGGCACGGGTGACGGGCTGCGATTCTCGATCGGGACCGGCGGGGTGGGCATCGGCCCGGCGCGCACCCATCCAGGCAACACCGCCATCATCCCGCGCAACGCACCGCCCGCGTTCAACCTCTTCGCGCTCAGGGGGCTGTTCTGGGACGGCCGGGTGGCCGAGGTCGCCGAGGGGCAATTCGTGACACCGGCGGGGCAGCGGCTCAATCCCCACATGACCGGCGCCTTCGAGTTCGGGCCGGTGTCCGCCCAGCCGATGTTCCCGGTCCTCTCCCGCGAGGAAATGCGCGGCGCGAGCGGCAACGAGCTGGCGGCGCTGAGCGACAAGCAGGCGCAGCAGATCTGGAAGGGGTTGATGGACCGGCTTGGCCGGATTCGTGAGTACCGCCGGATGTTCGAGGCCGCCTACCCGGGACAGCGGTTCGCGGAAATGAACTTCGCCTACGCGGGCAACGCGATGGCCGGGTTCTTCATCGATCGGCTCTCATTCAACGATTCGCCGTGGGACCGCTTCCTCGCCGGCGACGACAACGCGATGACCGAAGCCCAGCTCCGGGGGGCCAAGGACTTCATGAGCGCGCGCTGCTCCATCTGCCACAACGGCCCGGCCTTCACCGACAATCAGTTCCACAACGTGGTGGTGGCGCAATTCGGCCCGGGACGGGGAGACGGCGCCGACGGCAAGGACGATTTCGGCCGCGCGCACGAGACCGGGCGGCCGGAGGACAAGTACGCCTTTCGCACCCCGCCGCTCCGGAACGTGGAGCTGACCGCGCCCTATGGGCACGACGGCGCGTTCATGAGCCTCAGGGACTTCGTCGCCCACTACAGTGAGTCGGACACCAGGCTCAGAAACTTCGACGCGAGCACGCTCGGGACGGAGTTCGGCGGCACGCTGCTGCGCAACTTCGACGAGATCCTGGCGACGCGGGACCCGCTGCTGGACGGCGTGGTGTTCGACGACCAGACGATCGACGACGTGACCGAGTTCATGAAGGCGCTGACCGACCCGGCGGCGCGGGACCTGGCGAGCATCGTGCCGGCGAGCGTACCGAGCGGGCTGCCCATCGACCACTGAGCGGCAGGAAAGCGCGCCGCTATCTGTCCCTGACCTTGGCCCAGGAATCCCGCAGCGCCACGGTGCGGTTGAACACCAGCGCGCCGGGGCGGGAGTCGACCGGGTCGCTGATGAAGTAGCCGGTCCGCTCGAACTGGTACCGCGACCCCGCCGGGTCGCCCGCCACGCTCGGCTCGACCTTTGCCTCGCGCACGGTGACGAGCGACTCGGGGTTGAGTGCGGCGGTGAAGTCCCGGCCTTCGGGCAACGCGTCGGGATCGGCCACGGCGAACAGCCGGTCATAGAGCCGGAGCTCGCAGTTGAGCGCGTGCCGGGCCGACACCCAGTGGATCGTGCCCTGGACCCGACGGCCGTCGGGTGCGTCGCCGCCGCGGGTCGCGGGGTCGTAGGTGCAGTGGACCTCGACCACGTCCCCCGACGCGTCCTTCACCACGCCGGTGCAGGTAACCAGATAGCCATAGCGCAGCCGCACTTCCCGTCCCGGGGCCAGCCGGAAGAACTTCTTCGGCGGGTCCTCCAGGAAGTCGTCCCGCTCGATCCAGAGCTCGCGGGAGAACGGCACCGGACGCGAGCCGGTCAGCGGGACGTCGTGCGGGTAGAGCGGCGCGTCGAGGGTCTCGACCTGGCCCTCCGGATAGTTGTCGATCACGAGCTTGAGCGGCCGTGCGACCGCCATCACCCGCGGCACCCGCATGTTGAGATCATCGCGTACCGCGTGCTCGAAGATGGCCAGCTCGATCCGCGCGTCCGAGCGCGCCACGCCAATGGTGTCGGCGAAGGCCCGGATCGCCTCGGGGGTGACGCCTCGGCGCCGGAGCCCCGCGATCGTGGGCATCCGCGGGTCGTCCCACCCGGTCACGTGCCCTTCGCTCACCAGCCGCAGCAGCTTCCGCTTGCTCAGCACGGTGTAGTCCAGCTCCAGCCGGGCGAACTCGGTCTGCTCGGGGGGCCGGTCGAACCCCGCCTCACGCACCAGCCAGTCGTACAGCCCCCGGTTGTCCTTGAACTCGAGCGTGCAGAACGAGTGCGTGATCCCTTCGAATGCGTCGGAGAGCCCGTGCGCGAAATCGTAGAGCGGATAGAGGCACCAGTCGGTGCCACGCCGGTAATGTGCCGCGTGCCGGATCCGGAGCAGCAGCGGATCGCGCATCAGCATGTTGGGATGCGCCATGTCGATCCGGGCTCGGAGCACGTGGGCGCCGTCGGGGAACTCGCCGGCGCGCATTCGGCCCAGCAGGTCGAGGTTCTCCTCGACGTTCCGGTCGCGGTAGGGACTGGGCGTGCCCGGCACCGTGACCGTGCCGCGGCCCTCCCGGATGGCCTCCTCGCTCGCTGAATCGACGTACGCCTTCCCCGCGCGGACGAGCGCTTCGGCGATCTCATAGAGGCGCTCGAAGTAGTCGCTGGC
>DASSBA010000120.1:0-3018 GCA_035699205.1 Gemmatimonadales bacterium | reverse complement strand
GTCGCAAGGCTCTTCAGCCTGGCCCGCGTTGGGCTGGGCGTTCGTGAGGCGGCGATGCCGAGGCCGAACGACGGCTGCAGGATGAAGAACGGGAATACCAGGGTGCCGACGCCGTAGAGCAGCGCTGGCAGCAACCTGGGTCGAGCAAGCCAGTCACCCGATGTAAGAACGACGAGCCCGAGCGCGAACACGACACCGATGGTGTAGTGGGCAATCCAGCCCACCGTGCACTCAAAGGGCTTCCGTGGCGCAGCGGTGATACTCGCATGCCTGAGCGTGCCGTCCGGCATGTGGCGAAGCCAGCGTCCGAGCAAACAGTAGCTGAGCGATGGAATGCCGAACGTGCGCTTGAGGAACAGATTCCAGAGGTCCATGACCAGCGTCGCGCCAACGCCGATGGCAATTGCTGGAAGGATGTAGTGTGCCGCGATGGCCATGATCCACCTCGACTCGGAAGGCGGCGCCCGCAGGCTACGCACGATGGCGGCACGCGCCCCGGTTGCCTGGTGGGCCCTTGCTCCGATGGTCGCCGCTCGCAGAGTATCAGGCCACATCCGCAGCCTGTCAAACTGACGCCGCGCAGCGCGCAACCGCCGCCGATGATCGCGACCATCGGCGGCGGTGACGATCCTCCTCCTTGCCCTCCCGGCCTCATGCCGCCGGCCGGACCTCGCCGCCCGACGGCGGCGGCTCTTCCGGCGCGGGCTTCGCGGCCGGCCGCGGCGCCGCCAGCACGTTGCTGGCGCTCTCCCAGGCCGCCAGGAGCTCCGCGTCCTTCATGAACCGGTAGCGGTTCAGGCCGTCCATCACGTACACGATCTGGACGACCTCGTCCGCCACCGCCCGCAGCTCGGCGCTCGCGCCCACGTGCGCCTGCCGGCCCCGGGTGCCGTGCTCCACCGCGGCATCGAACTGGTCGAGCGCGTGGCCGAGGTCGTCGAGCACCGTGTCTACCAGCCCGTGCTTCACCAGCAGCTCCCGGTGGTTCTGCGCCTCCGCGGCCATGCCGCGCGCCGCGGTCCGGAACGCCAGGTACGTAGTGGTCCCCGGCTTCAGCACGAACTTCTGCGCCAGGTCCGGGTCCTCGCGGGCGGCGACCTTCGCCACCCGGGCGAGATGGGTCAGGTGCGCCTGCCGCATCGCCCGCCGCAGCTCCCGCTTGCGCGCCGTGGCGCCCCGCACCTCGAGCAGCCCGTCCCGCTGCCGGGACGCCAGCTCGTCGGCGCGTCCCAGCAGCGCCTCCAACCGGGTCAGGGCGGCGGTGTACCCCGGGCTCGCGTCCGGGTGGGAACGGCTGAAGTCCAGCACGCGCGTTCCCATCTCGAGCTTCCTGCGCGACTTCGCGTTCATACGATCCTCCCGCTTCGTCGGCCGGACGGCTGCCGGGCACCGCACCGGCACTGGTCAGCATGATGACTAGGCGACCGCTCCGCCCCGACCGCGGCCCGGTCACGCGGGCGAGAGGCGAGGAGCGTGCCAATCGTTGCGCGCCGGATGCGAACGGTGTCGTGGGCGATGGCGATGCGCTCGGCCGCGATGCGGACCGGGTCACGCTGGATCGCGTCCAGTCCGCCGCCACCGCGCCGTATGCCGGCGCGAACCGGTCGCGGACGATCTCGAACCGTCGCGGACGCTCCCCATCCGGCTCAGGTCCGCTCCGATCACCGCCCGGCCGCGGCCAACCCGGCGGCGGCCACGCCGCACGTCCTCGCGGCCGCACCCGAAGCGTCCGCGGCGGCGCCATACATGGAAGGGGCCGCGCGCGACGACGCTGCATCCGCGGCCGACGCCGACGATGCCCGCGGCATCCCGCCGCGGATGTTTGGAGCACGCGTCTGTCACCGCCCGACGAGCACCCGGCACGCGGCGATGCGGTCGCGTCCCCGCGCGTTGCGTGCTGCGGCCGTGACGATCGGCCGTCCGCTCGCGCCGATGCTCACCCGGCCGGAGCCGACGCACCCGGTGTCCGCACCATCAGCACGGTGTCCGGCGCGATCCGATCGTCGCTCGGGCCACGGCGCGTCGGTGCGCGACTGCCGCCGCCCGCGGACAGCGACACGGGGAAATGTGTCCCGGAATGGACGGTGTGGCGGCGCACCCGCCCCGCCGGCGAACGGGATCGTCGCTGCAACCACTGGCACGCCCGATGCACATGGCCCGCCCACTCGCGAGTGTCAGCAGTCATGCGGACGTCACCGACTCTCCATCGGGAGGTTCAGCCATGTCTCGCCCATGCTCCGGCCTGCTCCTGCTGCTCGCCCTCGCGAGCCCGGGCGCCGCCCAGACGGCGGGCACCGTCACCTGGACGCTCGCGAGCGCCGACTCCACCATCTACGGCCACACCGACTACACCGCCACGGTCACCCTCGTGCCCCGCACCGCGTACGACACGCTCCACGGCCTCGACAGCGTGCGCGTGGTGGACAGCGTGCGGCTGGCCGGGACCAACCTGCGCGGGCTCGCCGCCGGTCTCAGCGGCTGGCCGAGCAGCTACTACTGCGGCGGGCTCACGACCGCGGCGACACAGCAGATCGACCCGCGCGCGGTCTTGGGCCGCATCCAGCTCGCCGCGACGTGCGGCATGCGGCTCGTCCTCGTCCCACCCCGGCGGCGCCTTACCGTCAACGGCCAGCCGGACGGCGTCTTCTCGGTGGACAGCGCGAAGCGGGTCATCGACCGCTACGCGGCCGTGCTCCCGCCCGATACGCTCCGGAAGTACCGCGCGACGATCCTCGGCCTCAACCTCGGCGATGACTACGGCTGCACCACCTGCTGGGGCGGCAAGGCGATCCGGCAGGTCCAGATCGCCGCGTGGGCGGCCTACGCCCGCACGAAGCTGCCCGGTCTCCCGCTCGGCGTGCGAGTGACACCCGACTGGGTGCAGGCCTACCCCGCGCTCGCGCCGCTGATCGATTACACCTGGGCGCAGTACCACACCCGCAAGGGGGACCCGCAGACGTATTACGACCGGGCGGCGAGCATCGCGACGGCGCTCGGGCTGCGAGTAGTGATGGGCGT
>DASSBA010000119.1:0-3477 GCA_035699205.1 Gemmatimonadales bacterium | reverse complement strand
TTGGTGTCGGTGCAGGCGAGCGCGTCGAACCCCCGCCCGGCCGCCGCAGCGGCGAGGACTTCCGGGCTCGACGCGCCGATCCCGAAGGAGAAGTGGGTGTGAAGGTGGAGGTGGGTAAACATTTGGGGCGTGCGCCCACTTTGGGTGCGGGACCGAGTGACGGAGCTTCGGGTTTTCTTCGGTAAGGTGTTGCCGGGAACGGCCCCCGTCAAGGAGGGCGCGCTGCCGCCGGCCCGGCGTATGGCCGCGCGCACCATGCAGAACACCGCCGGATGCCGTGGCCGGCGCCCGGCGGGCACTCGGTTCGAGTCTGCCACCGCGCTCGATAAGCTGCCGGGCGCGAGCGACTTGGCGCTTCCGACGGCGTGCGGCCGGCCCGGGTCGGGCGAGTTCTCCGTTCCTTGCGTGGGAAGCCTGCTCCCCATCCGCGAGACCACTTGGATGCTTGCCCGTTTCCAGGCCCAGCTTCATGCGATCGGCCTCGATCTGCGCCGCCGGCACCTGGAGCGGCAGGAGAGGACGGCGCTTCGCCGGCTCGGCGAGGAGATCGCCCGAGCGCCCGATCCGCGCGGACACGAGGAGTTCGGCCGTATGATCGCGCAAATCGGGGACGCCGATCAGCGGCTGGCGGCGCTTGCCTCGGCGAGCCAGGCCTCCGTGGAGGCGGACCGAGCCGACCTGCGCCGGGTAGCCGCGTGGGTGAGGCCGGTGGTGCTCGCACGCGGCGTGTGTACCCGGCTGGTCCTGCGACACCAGCGCAGAGCCTGCCGCCGCCGGCGTGGCCCGCGATACGAAGCCCTGGGCGAGCTCGCAGTGCGGTCCGGCAGGGGCATGGCTCGCCCCGAGTTGCTGGACGCGCGTGCCGCACTCGGGCGAGTGCGGACGGAGCTCGAACGGCGGCTCGCTCCATTCGGTGGGACGGCGCATCCGGCGTGGACCGCGCGAGCGGGTGCGGAGGCCTTGGGCTTCGGACGCGCCGTCCTGATCCAGCTCCGCGCTCACCTCCTGCCGAAGGCCCCCGCGCTCGCCGGTATGCTGGCCGGGTGGTGGATCGCGAACACCTACACCGATTCTCACGTGCGCTCGGTGCTCCGCTCGGTCGGGATCGGCAGCGGTGGCACGCACGTGGTCAGCGGTTCGACCTACCGGGCGATGCACTTCTGGCTGCCGCTGCTGGCCGCCGCGCTGTGCGCCTACCTCGGCGAGCGGATCGCCGGCTACTACCGCCGGCCGGCGGGAGCGCGCCAGCGTGTCGTGGTGGCTGATTTCTCCTCCGATGATGCTTGATATACGTTCGCCCCGCGGTTACTCTTCCGTCGGGAGTCGCGTCCCGATGATGGCTCGTAGCGGCGGCAATATTGGTGCGTCGGGCGGGTGTGACCAATCCGGTCACGATCATGGGTGGCGCGATTTTGTGTTTCGGGGAATCACGAACTCTCGGAGGAGCGGGATGCCACTCTTGGCGAAGGCGCGGAACACCGGGGCCAATCGGCGGGGCCGTCACGCGATCGAGCGTGCGCGGTCGGCGGCCGACGCGTCGCGCCTGCGGCATGCCCAGGTCGTTCTCCCACGGGGCGTGTATCGGACACGCATGTCCGAGACTCGCACGCTTCAGGGAAGCGCGGCGGTTCGGCGTGCCCGCACCGCACCGTGCTTCCCATACCGGCAAATGGAGCGCACTGAGGCCGTGAGGCTGCCCGGATCCACCGGGTAATCCGACACCGTCCTTCCGACGGGCAACCATCGCCCCGCCTGCGCTCCGTGGCCAGGTGGGGCGACGTGTTTTTACGGGCAACATCATCACGGCGCGGGGATCGCGAGTCCCGGGCGCCGCGAACGGAGGAGAATCATGACCGCACGAGCAGGATGGAAGCCTTCGGGCGGGACACCCGCACGCCGAGGGGCCTGGGATAAGGCATTGACCGCGGCGCAGCACGCCGAGCTCAGAGCTGGACTGGAGGAAGATCTTCGACGGCTCGTGTTCGGGACCGGGTCGCGTGGTGGTGCCGGCGTGATCACAGCCGAGGTGCTCGAGGATCTCGAGCCCCGGGCCCGGCGCCGGGGGCTGCAGTTGCTCGACGCGCTCCGGCGGCTCGACGCCGGCAGCTTCGGTATCTGCACCGGCTGCGAAGCGCCGATTTCCTACGTGCGTCTGTCGGTCATCCCGGAGACGACCGTGTGCGTGGAGTGCAGCGGCGCTCGCGAGCTCTTGCTGCGCGCGTGACCGTGATCATGGGGCGGACTCAGAGGGGAGGTCAGGAGATGCGAATCAAGATCTGGAGCAGCCTGAGCCTGTCGGATGGGCTGCGCGGACACATCCGGCGCCGGCTGAACGCGGCCCTGGATCGGTTCCGGGATCACGTCCACGAGGTGCAGGTGCGCCTGAGCGATGTCAACGGCCCGCGCGGCGGCGTGGACAAGCGGTGTCGCATGGTCGTGAGCGCCGGCCAGGGCGGCGTGGTCGTCGTGCAGGGCACCGCCCCCAACTTCTACCAGGCGGTGGATGCCGCCGCTGAGCGCGCCGCCCGGTCCGTCCGCCGGGTGGCCGCGGCTCCGCATACGATGAGGAGGTCGGCATGAAGGTCAGCGAAGCGATGCGCACGGATCTCAGAACGATCCCCTCGAGCGCGATGGTCTCCGAAGCGATCGCCGCGCTCGTCGACGCCAGGATCTCGTCCCTGCCCGTGATGAACCGCGAGCGGCCGATCGGAGTGGTCTCGCAGCAGGACGTCCTCCGGGCGGCGATGGAGAGCGATCCGGAAGGGCGCCCACGCTGGGTCGCCGAACGCACGCCGGTGGTCGCGATCATGTCGCCATGGCCGCCGGCGGTCCCGGCCGATACGCCGGTGACCGAGGCCGCCCGGACGATGCTGTACCTCGATCTCAAGCGGGTATTCGTGGTCGACGAGGGCGCGCTGGTCGGCGTGCTCTCGCAGGCCGACATCGCCGACGCGGTGGCCACGGCGAGGCTCTGAAGGACGTGAGCAGGCGGGCAGGGACCGTATCAGGCGGTCTCGTCCCGCCTGCCGCGCATCCACGCCGGCCGCCTCGCCGCCACGCGTGCGTACACCGGACAGCGCTCGGCGTGCGCCCCCGGCAGATACCCGGTGCTGAGCAGGAACTCCCCCACGATCTCCCCGCCGGTGAACCGGAAGGTCCGCCTGAACAGCTTCACCCACTCCGCCCTGGATCGCGGATGGTACGCGTCCAGCCACCCGGCGAACGAGCCGTGCGAGGTCCTGAGTTCGAGGATCGTCGCGGCGTTCGCGATGGCCGCGTCCACCTTGAGCCGGTTGCGGATGATGCCCGCGTCGGCCAGGAGCCGACGGCGGTCCCGGGCGCGGTACGCGGCCACGATTTCCGGGTCGAACCGGTCATAGGCCCGGCGGAAGGCCTCGCGCTTCTTGAGGATCGTGAGCCATGAGAGGCCGGCCTGGTTGATCTCAAGGACCAGCCGCTCGAACAGCTCGGCGTCCC
>DASSBA010000118.1:0-1507 GCA_035699205.1 Gemmatimonadales bacterium | reverse complement strand
GTCGCGCAGCACCTCGATCCGGTCCAGCGCGCTCGACGGAATGGCGTTGAGGTCCACGCCGCTCGAGCCCGCGCCCATGCCGTAGGTGAAGTTGTTGACCAGCGCCGTCTGGTGCCGGCGCCAGCCGTTCACCAGCACGAGGGTGTGGTCCGGGCTCAAGCCGCGCAGCGTGAACGGCCGCACCACGTCGCCCGCGTCGGTCACGCTCTGGCGGGGGAAGTTGATCGAGGGCGACACCGACTGGAGGATGACGCTGGTCTCGGTACTGCCCTGCTGCGAGAGCTGCTCGGCCGGGTAGATGTCCACCGGCACGGCCAGCTCCTCCGCCGCGGTGTGGCGCGCGCGCGAGCCGACGACCACGTCGATCGGCGCGAGCTGCACCGTACTGCGGGCGAGGGTGAAGTCCTGGCGCACGGTCTCGCCGCCGGCCACGGTCACCCGGGCCGTGGCCGCCTGGTAGCCGATCAGCCGGACCCGCACGGTGTGCGCGCCCGCGGGCACGCCGCGGAGCTCGTATTCGCCCCCCGCGCGCGACGTGGCGCGGACGCCGGTGCCGTCCACGGTGACCGAGGCGTTGGCCATCCCGCCGCCGGCGGTGTCGGAGACGGTGCCCTGGATGGTGCCGGACTGGGCGGCGAGCGGGGCGGCGGCCAGGAAGGCCACCGAGGTGCAGGTGAGCATCCGAACGAAACGTTCGAGCACGGGACCTCCGTATGGAATGGAATGGACCCGCGCGCTGCATCCGAGGCGGCTGTCGCGAGCGAGCGGATCGTCAGGCGGCGCCTCCTAGATATGGCTCGGCCGCGGGATCGTCAAGCAGCGCGCCATCCCTTTTGACAAGTGGCTCGGCGCACTGCACATTGGCAGCATCGTTTCGTCCGCAGTCGTCCCGATATCATGATCACCGCTCCAGCGTCCACGCCCGCATCCGGGCAGGGCCTCGCCCCACAGGAGATGGTCCATGGCAACTGGCATTCGTCAGCGACTGATCGGCATCGTGGCCTCCGTCCTGGCCGCGGCGGCGCTGTGCGCCCCGCCCGACGCCGCCGCGCAGAGCGGCGGCATCACCGGCCGGATCACCGACCAGGCCACCGGCAGCGGGCTCGAGGACGCCCGGATCATTCTCACCGGGACCACCCGCATCGAGACGTCCGGCCGGGACGGCCGGTACAGCTTCCGCGGCGTCTCCCCGGGCAGCTACCAGCTCCGCGTCCTGCGGCTGGGCTACCGGCCCCAGGTCCAGACGGCCACCGTCACCGGGACCGCGCCCGTCACCCTCGACTTCGCGTTGGCCCTCGCGCCGGTCCAGCTGGATGAGGTAGTCAGCACCGCCACCGGCGAGCAGCGCAAGCTGGAGATCGCCAATGCCATCTCCACGATCGACGTCGCCGCGGTGGCCCAGCTCCAGCCGATCACCGAGTTCACCAACCTGATCTCCGGGCGTGCCGCCGGGGTGCAGGTGCTCAAGAGCGGCGGGACCACCGGCACCGGCACCCGCATCCGCATC
>DASSBA010000117.1:0-48404 GCA_035699205.1 Gemmatimonadales bacterium | reverse complement strand
ATCAGCATCGCAGACGGAAAGCACTCGTACGTGTTCGAGTACACGCTGCCCGAGGCTCGCTGACTCCCGGTGGACAGGCACGTCATCGCGCTGTTCATCCCCATCCTCGCGCTGGCCATTCCGGTCGCGGCGATCGTCTTTCACGGACTCCAGCGGCTCGCCCGGACGAGGCTGGAGGAGGCCCGGCTGCGCCTGGACGCGCTGGATGGGCAGGCCGAAGCGGAAATCGAAGCGCTGCGACAGGACGTCGGCGAGCTGCGGCGCGAGCTGGGCGACGTGCAGGAGCGGCTCGACTTCGCGGAGCGGCTGCTCAGTCAGACGCGCGACACGGAACGGCTGCCCGGACGGCCGCCGGCGTGAGCCGGCGCCTCGTCCTGGCCGCGTGCGTGCTTTCCGCGTGCACGGACGCGGCAACACGTGTCGCGTACGATCTCGAGCAGGGCGCCAAGGAGCTGCGCCGATCGGCGGCAGCCAGCCTGGTCGTCGATCACGCTCCCGAGCTGACTCCGGCAGGCTGCCCCGGCGGTTACACGCTCCAGCTCAGCGAGGCCTCCGCACTGCTGGTGTGGTGCAGGGACTCGGTCGAGGGGCCGGCCACCAGCAGCCACATCACGACGTATCACCTCAATTACGTCACCGTCCCGCAGACCTTCCGCATCCACAAGGGAGCCGGGGAGCACGCGCTGGTCGAGCTGACCCGGGAGGACGGGGAGATCGTAGTCACCGGCCTGCGCTGACCCGGTCGGCCCGCAGGGCCTCCAGAAAGGCATGTGGCTGCTCGATCGGCGGATCGTCCCCGGCGTTCTCGATCACATGCAGAGGCCAACCGTGACGTGTGCTCGCCGCTTGCGCGACCGCCACCGGCGTCGCCAGGTCGTGGCGTCCCCAGATCAGCGTGGTGGGCACGTCGATCCGTGCCAGCTCCGCCGCCGGAATCGCGGTCATCCCGAACTCTCCCATGAGCGCGTGCTGCGCCTGAACCACGCTGGGCGTGCGCGCGCGGTCGAGGTTGTACGCCTTCAGCAGATCCCAGACCTCGCCCATGCGCTCCCGCAGGCGGTCCAGGTCGAACGCGCAGCGCGACCAGAGCCCGTCGTAGGTGACCTCTCCGGGTTGCGTGACGAAGTCCATCAGGGCGCGTTCGAACTCCGGTGCCGGCTGGAAGGGAGCCAGTCCGAGCGCATCCACGAGCACCAGCCGGCCGAGCCGGTTTCCTCGAGCGGCCGCAAACCTGGCCGCGATCGCACCGCCGATCACCTGACCGACCACCACCGGTGGGGTCGGGCAGGTGCGCTCGATCAGCTCCCCGAGCCAGGCGAGCGTGCGATCGGCGTCCAGCGGCCCGTCGGTCAGCTCGGAAGCGCCGTGGCCCGGCAGGTCCGGGGCGATCACCCGGTGGTCCCTCGCCAGCTCCGGCATCACCCTCACCCACTTTACCGCAGACTCGCCCGGGCCATGCAGCAGCAGGACCGGCACGCCCTCGCCGCCCTCCAGCACCGAGGTCGAAACTCCGGCCACGTCCAATCGCCGCTCCGCTGCGGGGATCCGGGCCAGCAACCGCGCACGCGCGTCGGTAGCGGCCAAGCGGCCGCTGCGATCGTCCTGCAGGAGTTGTCCACGCATTGTCGCCTCCCCTGGTGACGGTTCGATCATTCGTCCGGCGACCAGAATGGAGACGCGGCGGCCCGACCGCATCGGCAGATTCATCCATCGGAGCGGGTGTGAGCGGTGGGTGATTCCATGTAGCGGCGGCTAGGCGAGCCCGTGCCGGCAGGCGTAGGCGGTCGCGGCGGCCCGGCTGGAGAGGCCCAGCTTCACGAACAGGTTGCTGACGTGGCGTGCCACGGTCTTCTCGCTAATGGAGAGCTCCACGGCGATTGCCCGGTTGGTCCTGCCGGTAGCCAGGAGACGGAGTACCTGGACCTCGCGAACCGAGAGCCCGCCGGCGGCGCCCGGACCAGCATTCCGCAAAAGCTCGGCTGCCCGCTCGAGATCCGGCCCGGCGCCGAGCGCACGGAAAACCGAGGCGGCCGCCCCGAGCTCCATCCTGAAGCCGTCCTCATCCCCCAGCGCGCGGCAGGCGAGTGCGATCCGAAGGCGGGTGCGTGCGGCCTCGTACCGCGCTTCGATCTCCTGCCACGCCGTCCACGCCTGGCGCAGCATCGGCAGGGCAGCTCCCGGGCTCCCCTCGGCCAGGAGGACGGCGCCGCCGCCGTCGGCGGCCACGGCCTGGAGAAACGGGGACCCCAGGTCCGCAGCGATCTTCCACAGTTCATCGGCGCCGGCACGCGCCGCCCCGACATCGCCGGCGGCAAGCATGATCTCGATATACGCACCGAGCACACGGGAGCGTACCCTGGACTCGTGAGCTTCGTCCAGGACGCGGCGGATGGAGGCCGCGGCGACATCGATCCGGGACTGCGCCAGCCGCAGCAGCGCCAGGCCGGGCAGCGGATTCCGTCCCCACAGGCCGGCCTGCCGGTACGCCTCTTCAGCGCTCGTGAAGTCCCCGGAGAGGCGGTGGAGTTCGCCCAGCTGGTAATAGGCGGCGCCGAGCCCCGGCTGACCCGGCGGCACCGAGAGCCGTTCGCACGCCCGCCGCGCCTCGTCCATCGCCTCCGGCCAGGCTCCGTGAAGCCGCATGAGCTCGGCACGGTGGATCAGGCACTGGCCGCGGTATGGAACCAAATCCGGCTGGGCCGCGCACCACCGGGTGAGCGCCGCGGTCCACTCCCGGGCCCGGCGCACATCGAAGATCTCCTGGCACGCCGAGAGCACGCCGCAATACACGTCCCCGGCGACGATCGGGGACAGTTCCCCCGCCGTGGCGGCGACCATGACCTCATCGAGCAGAACCACGCCCTCCGAGGCACGGCCGAGCCGAATCAGGGCCCTGCCCTGGCCGTGCCGGGCGAGAGCCACCAGGTTGTGGTCGGCGAAGCGCTCCCCGATGTCGGCGGCCCGGCCGAACGTCGCGTAGGACCGGTCGCAGTCGCCCTCGCCGAGGGACTGGATGGCCTGCGGGAGGAGCAGATAGCCCTGCTCCACGCAGTCATGGCCGACGTCACACAGCAGTCGGTTGGCGCGGGCGATCCAGCCACCGCCACGCGCCAGGTCTCCCTTGTCGAGCAGTCCGTAGCCCAGCCAGAACGCGCAGCGGGCGGCCCGCGCCGGATTGCCGGCGGCGAGGGATGCGTGATGTGCGCGAGCCCATACCTCGGCGCTGTCCACGTCCCGGCCGACCAGGTAGGCCGCCATCGCGAGGCGCTCGAGGTCCTCGGACTCCAGCGGGGAGTCCCGGTCCGCGTCCCAGAGCCGAGCGTATGCCTCGGCCCAGGCCCCCTGGCCGAAGTACTCACGGGCTCGATTCAGCGCGCCCACGTCCATCATTCGGTCGGCCCCATGGGACCTGCTCCATCCCGAGGCTGGCCGGGCCCCGATTACATGGCCCGGTACTTCGGCCCGCTCCCGCCTTCCCGCGGCGTCCAGCGCGGGCCCAGGACGTCGGTTGCCTTGCAGTCTACGCAGTTCGGCGCGTTCACGCGCAGCTCGTCGCCCACCCGCTCGTACACGCCCGCGGGGCACATGTGCGAGTAGAAATCGGCGACCTCCCCCGTCACGTCCCGGCCGACGATGAGGTGCGACGGGATCGTGTCGCGCGTGGCGTTGCCGGACTTGAACACCGCGTCCACCTTGCTGAATGTCAGCGTGCCGTCGGGCGTGAACGGCCGGGGAATCGAGATGGTGCGCGGCGTTCGCGCGTCCTCGGTCATGTCGATCTTCCCGCCCGGGAACCGCCCGCCGGTGACGGTCATCAGCCCCGCCTTGAGCCCGCCGACGTAAAGGCCGTTCTTGAATGCCAGGCGCATATTCCGGGTGCGCCGCAGGTCCTCCACGATGTAGCTGCCGTCAACCATGTGGTCGTACGATGCCAGGGCGGCCGCGGAGAGGTCGCCGGCCTTGAGCGCGGTGAATGCCGCGCGGGCCGCGTACATCCCCGACTGCATCGCGTAGTGGATTCCCTTGAGCGACGGGACATCCACGAAGCCGGCCGTGTCGCCCACGAAGAGCACCGCGTCGCCGCTTCGGCGGGAGGGCAGTGCGTGGTAGCCACCCTCGGGGATCGTCTTGGCGCCCCACTCGAGAAGCTGTCCGCCCTCGAGCTGCCGGCGAAAGAGCGGGTGCAGCTTCATCCGCTGGAGCAGCTCGTGCACGTCGAGGCTCGCGTCGTGATAGTCGAGCCCGACCACCAGCCCGATGGCCACCTGCGTGGGTCCGAGCGGATACATGAAGCTTCCGCCGAACGCGTCGGCCGGCAGCGGCCAGCCCAGCGTGTGGACCACGGTATCGAGCGGCCGCTTCACCTCCCAGAGCTCCTTGACGCCGAGCGCGAAGAGCTGCGGGTTGGGCGAGTGCACGCTCTGCCACTGGCGCCAGGCCTGGCCCAGTAGACCGCGCGTTCCTTCGGCCACGACCGTCACGCGCGCGGTCAGGTCGGTCGGCTCCGCGTAGTTGGCGGTCGGCCGGCCCTCGCGGTCGAGCCCCGACGGCGCGGTGCGGACGCCGCGGACGGCGTTGCCGTCCACGAGAAAGGCGTCGGCCGGGAAGCCGGCAAAGAGGTTCACGCCCAGCGCTTCGGCGCGCTCGCCGAGCCAGCGGACGAGCTCGCAGAGGGACGCGGTGTAGTAGCCGCGATTGCGCATGGTCGGCGGCGTCGGGATGCGTTGCGCGCGGCCGCCGCTCAGGAAGTAGACGGCTTCGTCCGGGACGGGCTGGCGGAACGGAAAATCGGACGGCTGGAGTTCGGGGAACAGCTCGTGGAAGGCGCGCGGGTTGACGACCGCGCCGGAGAGGCTGTGCTCGCCGAGGCTCCCGGCCTTCTCGAGCACGCCGATCTCGAGATCGGCCATGCCGCCGCCCGCTTCCTGATCGCGCTTGACCAGCCGCGCCAGCTCGATGGCGCAGGCGAGTCCCGCCGGCCCGGCGCCGACGATGAGCACGTCCATCCCGATCGCCTCGTCGCTCGGACTGTCGCGGAGGATGAGCCGGTCGAGCGGCAGTGGCGGCTGGTGCTGGATGGGGAGGATCGTGGCCACGGAGGCTCCAGGGGTAAGGGCTGGGCAGAATATAGGGGGAGGCGGGCGGGTGGGCGGAACCTGGGGCATGCCACCCTCGCGAACTGTGTTCCGACCGCCTCGCGCCGGACGATACCGCCGTCATTAAACTTGCCACCATGGACCTGCACAAGGCGGCGCGCGATCCGTGGGTCTGGGGACAGTTCGCCCTCATCGTGCTCGTGGCGGTGGTCGCGCCGGTGAGGCCCCGCTACCTGAACCTGGGCGACCTCGACTTCGCCTTCAACGGTGTCGGGCCACGCTGGCTGCGCATGCTCGGCGGGCTGCTTGCGCTCGGCGGCGTAGCCCTGTCGGTCTGGGGAATGAAGTCGCTCGGACCGAGCCTCACGCCGGGCACCGAGCCGCTGCCTGGAACCCCGCTCGTCACCTCGGGCGCCTACGCCCACATCCGCCATCCGATTTACGCCGGGGTCGTGCTCATCCTCGCCGGGTACACCCTCGCCTGGAGCAACTGGGCGCTGGCGCTGATCGTCGGGCTCGTGGCCCGGCAGTTCTTCGATGCCAAGGCGCGGGCGGAGGAGCGCTGGCTGGTCGAGCGGTATCCGGACTATGAGCGGTACTGTCTTCACGTGAGCCGGCGGGGGGTTTGAGAGGCGGAAAGACGGAAGGTCGGAAAGGCGGAAAGGTGGAAGGGTAGAAAGGCGGAAAGGTGGTGAGTCGGCCGGCACTGTCGTCCCGAGCGGAGCGAGGGAACTGCTCACCCGCGGTTCGAACTCGGCCCGGCAAGATCCCTCGCTCCGCTCGGGATGACAGTGCCGGTGCCTGGCCGCGGGTCTTTTCTGCCTTTCCGTCTTTCCGTCCTTCCGCCCTTCCGTCCTTCCGTCCTTCCGTCCTTCCGTCCTCCCCACCTTCCGTCCCCCGCTATCTTCCCGCCCATGACATCCCCCTCCATCCCCGGCTTCCGTCCCGTCCCGTTCACCGGCGTCATCTACGTTATGGCCGAGGCGGCCCGACGCGGATTCCGGTATGGGCACCCCGACTGGTGCAACCTCGGGCAGGGGCAGCCGGAGACGGGGCCGCTGCCGGGCGCGCCGCCGCGCGTGCACCAGGTCGAGATCGGGGTGGACGACCAGGAGTACGCGCCCGTCCCGGGGATCTGGGAGCTGCGGCGCGCGGTGGCCGAGCTGTACAACGGGCTGTACCGCCAGGGCAAGCGGTCGCAATACACCGAGCTGAACGTGTGCGTCTGCGGCGGTGGGCGCGCCTCGCTCACCCGGGCCGTCGCCGCGCTCGGCGAGATCAATCTGGGCCATTTCCTCCCCGACTACACCGCGTACGAGGAGCTGCTCGACATCTTCAAGCTGTTCACCTCGATCCCGATCCTGCTCGAAGGGGGGAAGGGATACCATTTCGGGCTCGACGATCTCGAGCGCGAGATTACCGGCCGCGGCCTCTCGGCGCTGCTCCTCTCGAATCCATGCAATCCAACCGGTAGAGTCATCCAGGGCGACGAGCTGGACGGCTGGGTCGGCGTGGCGCGGAACGTCGGGTGCACGCTGCTCATCGACGAGTTCTACTCTCACTACATCTGGACCGATGCCGGCGACGGCCCGGCCACGGTCTCCGCCGCGCGCCACGTGGAGGACGTGGACGCCGATCCGGTCGTTCTCTTCGACGGCCTCACCAAGAACTGGCGGTATCCCGGGTGGCGCACGAGCTGGATCGTGGGGCCGCGGCCGGTCATCGAGGCGGTGTCGAGCAGCGGCTCGTTCCTCGACGGCGGCGGCAGCAAGCCGCTGCAGCGCTCGGCCGTTCCGCTGCTCGCGCCCGCCGTCGTGCAGGCGGAGACGGTGGCCATCCGCCGGGCGTTCCTCCGGAAACGGAAGCTCCTGGGCGACGGGCTCCGCGAGGCGGGCGTGCGCTTCGACCTGGAGCCGGAGGGAACCTTCTACTGGTGGGGCGACGTATCGCCGCTCCCGCGGTCGATCAACACGGGGATGTCGTTCTTCCGGCAGGCGCTCGAGCGCCAGGTGATCTGCGTTCCCGGCGAGTTCTTCGACGTGAACCCCGGAAAACGGCGGAGCGGGCGGCCGTCGCGGTTCCGGGATTACGTGCGGTTCTCGTTCGGGCCGGAGGAAGGGGCGGTGGTGGAGGGGGTGCGGCGGATTCGCGAGATGGTGCGGGCGGCGAGCTAGGGAGCTTTGCGTTTGCCGCTGAATCTGTTCCGCCATCCCGAGCAGACTCGAGCGGTTATGCCGAGCAAACGCATGCTGTCATCCCGAGCGAACGCACGCTGTCATCCCGAGCGAACGCGAGGGATCTGGCCGGGGAACGGGTCGAGCGGAGCGGACCGGATCCCTTCGCTGCGCTCAGGGCAGGCTCTTCGGTCGCTGCGCTCCCTCAGGATGACAGGCAAGTCTAGCAATCTCTGGCGCCAGGAGCTCACGCATCACCCCGCCTCCAGAGCCCAGTCCACCCGCCACCGAACCGCTCGCGCAGCCGCCCCCGGACGAGCGCGACGCCCATGAGCAACGCGCCGGTCACGAGCCCGCTCACCCGCGCCGCGCCCGGTGCGCCCAGCAGCCACGGCGCCACGACGATCCACCCGCCGAGCGGCAGGGTGGCCCAGCGAAAGGACCGGGTCACCTCGGACACCGCGATGATCGAGGCGCTCGCCGCGATCGGGCCCACGATGAGATCGCTGACTCTCGCGGCGCCGCCGTAGCCCAGGACCGCCGGCGCCGCCATCAGCCATACGCCCGCCAGCACGCCGAGCGCCCGCGCCCACATCTACTCCACGCCTCCCCAGAACGCCCGCCAGACCGACCGCCCCGCCCTGCGCTCCCGCACGAGCACCTGCAGGCTGGCCAGGAGCTCGTCCATGGCGGGACCGATCATCAGCAGCGATACGAGCGCCGACGCCAGGCAGAGCGTGCACCAGGCGTGGAACAGCACCGGCTGCAGGATGACGAGGAGGAGACTCACCGCGCCCAGCGGCCCGACCGCGATCCCGAACAGGACCACCACCCACGGTTGCGTCCGCCAGCGCCCCTGCCCGCCGATGCCGCCGCTCACCGCATCCAGCAGGTAGCCCGCCGCGCCGAGTGCGGCGTCCGGGACCGGCAGCAGGCGGGAGACCCCCGAATGCAGGATGGTCTCGCTGCCGCGTCCGAAGAACGGCTCCCAGGCTCGCCCGATCGTGCCGAGCTGCACCAGCGCCAGATAGCCGGCGATGCCGAAGCCGATGGTCGCGAGCCCGATCAGCGGCAGGCGCTCGGACCAGCTCGATGGATTGTAGCTCCACCCGGGGGGCGTCACCTCGCGCCCACTGTCAACTCGTCCAGCGTCGCCTGGAACGGCGTCAGCAGCTCCATGCCGCTGTCGGTCACCGCCACCATGTCGCAGTGCCGCAGGCCGCCCGTGTCGTCGAGGTAGACCGCCGGCTCGATGTTGCACACCATCCCCGGCAGTAGCACGTCGGGGGAGCCTGGCCGGAGCCGTGGCCGCGCGTTGTGATCGATGGCGGCAAAGCCGACGCCGTGCCCCGCCGGGTGCCTGAAGGCGGCGCCGAGTCCGCGAGCGGCCAGCACGTCGCGCGCGGCCTGGTCGACCGCCCGGGCCTCGACCCCCGGGCCCGCCGTGGCCAGCGCCGCCGCCCGCGCGCCCAGAACCGCATCGTACATCTCCCGCAGACGCACCGGCGGTGAGCCCAGGCAGTAGGTGCGGGTGATGTCGGTCCAGTAGCCGTCCACGTACGAGTTGCAGTGGACGAGCACGAGATCACCCTTCCTCACGAGGCGCGCCGTGGAGCGGGCGTGGCTGCCGTAGGCGCGCGCGGAATTGAGGCCGGACATGCAGAAGACGAACCCGTCCGCCCGCTGCACGCCGGGCGCGGCGACGCCGCGGGTGGCGAGCTGTCCCCGGAATCCCCGCGCGACCTCCGCCTCCGTCATCCCGGCACGGAGTCGTGCGGCCCCCTCGGCGAATGCCTCGCCGGCAACGTGGCAGGCCAGCCGCACGCGGCCGCGCTCGTCCGGGGTCAGGACGGCACGGAGCCGGGCCAGCCGCTCCTCGGCCGGCTCGAACGAGGCCGCCGGCAGTGCCCGGCGCAGCGCATCGTGGAGGCTCTCGCCGTAGAGGTTGAACGCGACGTAGGGCGCCGGCTCGGTCACCGGACCGGTCTCGATGCCGATCGTCCCCGATCCCAGCTCCAGCCCGCGCAGACACTGCGCGAGCGGTCCGTGCAGGAGCCCCAGCGCATCACGTGGATCCGACAGCGAGCCGGGCCCGAGCAGATGGACCTCGTCGGCCCAGCCGCGCTCGGCCAGGTCGCGCTCGTCCTCCGGTGCGATGAGGCCGACGCGCCCGGTCCGGTTCACCATCGCCACGGCGGTGCCGAGGACCGGCCAGTATCCGGTGAGCAGCAGGACGTTGGTGGGCAGGCCGCAGACGAGGGCTTGGAGCCCGGACTCCTCGAGCTCATGGCGCAGCAGGGCGACTCGCTCGTTCGCGGGGATCATCGGCGGTGGGCCCTCGGGATGGATGCGCCAAGCTCACGCCCCGCGCCACCGGACACTCCGGGGGAAACGCCTGCCGGCACCAGCGCGGCGCGCCCGAGCAGCCACGCGACGTAGGCCACGGCGCAGCCGCCCACCGCGCAGAGTGCCGCCAGGTCCAGCCAGTGCGGGTGAATGCCGCCGGGATGGAGCTGCGGCAGCACCAGCCAGTAGACGTCGAGATAGTGCATGACGAGCAGCCAGGCGCCGACCTTCGCCAGCTTCCCCGCCGAGCGCTTCACGCTCCGCAACAGAAGCACGAGGAAGGGCAGAGCGAACTGCCCCACGAGCACCACCAGCGCGAGCCAGCGCCAGCCAGCTCCGAGGCGCGGGACATACCACGCCACTTCCTGGGGCACGTCGGCGATCCAGATGATCAGGAACTGGGAGAAGGCGATGTAGGCCCAGAACACGGTGAACGTGAGCAGGAGGTTGCCGAGCTTGTGGCTGTCATCGGCGCTCGCCGCGGCCGCGGTCGGCGCGGCGCGGCCGGCGCGGGGCCCGACTACCGCGAGAAGCGCCAACGCGCCGAGAAAGCCGCCGGTGAAGACGTAGACGCCGTAGATCGTCGAGAACCACGCCGGCGAGAGCGACATGAGCCAGTCGAACGCGGCAAAGCTGAAGGCGAACGCGACTGCGGGGAGGCCTCCCGCGCTGAGCGCCCGGCTGCGCCCGTCCGCCCGATCGGCTGGCCGCGCGCTCCGCGCGGGCGACCAGCGGCGAAGGA
Organism: Gemmatimonadales bacterium; assembly: GCA_035699205.1. Lineage (GTDB taxonomy): Bacteria > Gemmatimonadota > Gemmatimonadetes > Gemmatimonadales > GWC2-71-9 > CAVVWJ01. The sequence goes on along the minus strand of DASSBA010000117.1, from coordinate 38,046 downwards.
GCAGGCCGACGGCAATCCACACGGCGAAGTAGATCGCCGCCCGCACCAGGAAGAACGGCGCGTTGAGCCAGACGCGTCTATCGCCGGCGGCCATGGGCGCCCAGGGATACACCCGCGACAGCCCGAGCGCGAGCGGCAGGAACAGCACCGCGAAGATCGGCGTGGACGCGGCGATGGCCTCCGCCGGCCGGCGAAACGCGGCGAACCACCGCGCGCCGGTGATGTTGCACGTCATCACCAGCATGAGCGCGCCGAGCACGATGCTCAGGCCCGTGGCGTACGCCGCGAGGTATGACATCAGGGCCTGGCGGGGATCGAGCAGCAGCCCGAGCGCCAGCAACAGCAGGCCCACGACCGCGAGCACCAGTCCCGCGGCGAGCGCCGTGCGGCCGCGCGGCTCGCTCTCCACACCGGTCCGCGATCGTCCGGCCCGCGCCAGCAGGAGCCCGCCGATCGCGCCGAGACCAAGCCACCCGACGCGCGTACCCCCGCCGGCGCGGGGCGACCCGGTCATCGGGCGCCGCCCGACCAGGCCGCGGCGCGCGCCGAGTCGAGCGCGGCGAGCCGGGCGCCCCGCATCGAGTCGGCCCGCTCGTCCGGAGCCGCCGCCGGCGTCCGCTGCAGCTGCCGCAGCCAGGCGATCACCGCCCAGCGCTCGCGCTCGGTGAGCTGCGCGGCGTACGGCGGCATCCGTCCGAACCCGTCCCGGATGACGGTGTAGATCAGCGCGTCCGGGAGTGCCGCTATCGCCGGCGAGCGGAGCGACGGCGGCCGTCGCTCGGTCATGTTCTCCGCCACCACGCTGCCGCCGTAGCCACCCACGCCGTGGCATGCGCCACAGAAGATGCGGAACCGGGAGCGGCCGAGCGCCAGCAGCTCCGGCGTCTCCGCCGGCGCGGCCGGCTCGAGCACGCGCTCGCGGGAAACCGTCCCGGCCGGCGGGGCCTGCATGACCTTCCCGTCGCGAAAGAAGCCGCTCGCCTCGTATGCGTCGTAGCGAGGCTGCCGCTTCATCCGCTGCAGCGCCGCGCTCCAGCCGGGCTCCGCGCCGCCGCATCCGACGAGGAGCACGCACCAGAGCAGCGGCCGCACCGGTCTCACGCGTCCTCCGCGATCGGGACCACCCGCAGCGGATGGAGTCCCTCGAGGAGCCCGGTGACCTTCCGGTCGTCGAACCGGCGGTCCCGCGCGTCCACGCCGACCCAGAAGCGGTCCACCGACGCGCGCTCGAAGCCGTCGATCTCGAACACCGGATGCCACAGCTCCGGCAGCCGCAGCGCCACGAACAGCCCGAAGAAGGCCACCAGCGCCGCGCCGAGCACCGTCGCCTCGAACGTGGCCGGAATGAACGCGGCGACCGCGTGGACCGGTCGGCCGCCGATGCTCTGCGGATAGTCCCAGACATTGGCGTACCACTGGATGCCGTAGCCCAGAATGGCACCCAGGACCCCGCCCGCAAAGATGAATCGTGGCAGCCGCGAGCGGCCGAGGCCGAGCCGGTCGTCCGCGCCCTCCACCGGATAGGGGGTGTACGACTCGAGCCGCCGGTACCCGTTCCGCCGCAGTACGGCGAGCGCCTCGAGCACGCCCTCGGCGCTCGGGAACTCGGCCAGCACGCCGGCCTTCACGGGGCCGCCACCGCGGCGGCGGCGGCGCTGGCCTCGTGCCGCTGCTGCTTGAGCTCGCTGATCGCCACCATGGGCACGAAGCGGAGGAACAGGAAGAAGAGGAGGAAGAAGAACGCCACGCTCCCGAACAGGATGCTCCAGTCCACCCAGGTCGGAGCGTAGAAGTGCCAGCTCGAGGGCAGGAAGTCGCGGTTGAGCGAGGTCACGATGATGATGAATCGCTCCGTCCACATGCCCGCGAGGATGAGCAGCGACGCCGCGAACAGCACCGGCGGACTCACCCTGAGCCGCCGCCACCAGAAGAGCTGTGGCACCACCACGTTGGCCGTCAGCATCCCCCAGAAGATCCAGGCGTAGGGACCGAGCGGGCGCTCGACCAGGTACGTATACCGCTCGTAGGCGTTGCCGCTGTACCAGGCCATGAACGTCTCGACGACGTAGCTGTAGATCAGCATCCACGCCATCGCCAGCAGCAGCTTGGCCATGTTGTCGAGGTGCCGCTCGGTGATGAGGTCCTCGAGCCGGAACGCCCGGCGCAGCGGGATCAGGAGCAGCAGCACCATGGCGAACCCCGAGTAGATCGCCCCGGCGACGAAATAGGGCGGGAAGATCGTCGAGTGCCAGCCGGGAAGCTGGCTGATGGCGAAGTCGAGGCTGACGATGCTGTGCACCGAGATGACCAGCGGGGCCGCGAGCCCCGCCAGGACGAGGTAGGCCACCCGGTACTGGTGCCACTGGCGGCCCGCCCCCCGCCAGCCAAGCGCGAACACACCGTAGATCCGGCGCCGGGTCCGGCCCGGCGCCCGGTCGCGCGCGGCGGCCAGATCGGGCACGAGGCCGAGATACCAGAAGAGCAGCGAGACGGTGAAGTAGGTGGCGACCGCCGCGGCGTCCCACGGCAGCGCACTCTTGAACTGCGGCCAGACGCCCATTCGCGTGGGATAGGGGATGAGCCAGTAGAAGAACCATGGCCGGCCGAGATGCAGGAGCGGAAAGAGGCCCGCATTGACCAGGGCGAACAGAGTCATCGCCTCCGCCACCCGGTTGATGGACGACCGCCAACGCTGGTGGAACAACAGGAGAAATGCCGAGATGAACGTCCCCGCGTGCCCGATCCCGATCCACCAGACGAAGTTGATGATGGCGTAGGCCCAGGCGACGGGGATGTTGTTGCCCCAGACTCCGATGCCGGTGGCCACGGTGTAGGCCACCGCGCCCGCCAGAACCAGCGTGCCCGCGCCCGAGACCCCGAACAGCACCCACCAGACCCGCGACGGCGTCCACGCGGGCGCGAGCAGCCGGTCGGTGAACTGGGCGGGCCCGCTACCCACCGCCGTCGCCACGCGGCAGCTCCGGGTTCGGGTTGGTGATGGCTGCCAGGTACTGGACCCGCGGCACCGTGCCGAGCTCGTGGAGTACGGCATAGCGTCGCGGTTCCGCGCGCCGCCGCACGAGTTCGGACTCGGGGTCGTTCAGCGAGCCGAACGTGATCGCCCGCGCGGGGCAGGCCTGCTGGCACGCGGTGCGTACCTCACCGGTGGCGGCGCCCTCGATCCCGGCCGCGATCTGCGCCTCCCGGATTCGCTGCACGCAGAAGGTGCACTTCTCCATGACGCCCCTGCCCCGCACGGTGACGTCCGGATTCTTGGCCATCCGCTCGGTCTCGGCCACCTCCGCGTTGTAGTCGAACCAGTTGAAGCGGCGTACCTTGTAGGGGCAGTTATTGGAGCAGAACCGGGTGCCGATGCAGCGGTTGTAGACCATCTCGTTGAGCCCGTCCGGGCTGTGCAGCGTCGCGCTCACCGGACAGACATACTCGCACGGCGCCTTCTCGCAGTGCTGACACAGCATGGGCTGCATGAGCACGGCCGGGTCCTCGACGCTCCCCTCGAAGTACCGGTCGATCCGGAGCCAGTGCATCTCGCGCCCGTCGAGCACACCCTCCTTCCCGACCACGGGGATGTTGTTCTCCGCCTGGCACGCCACCACGCACGCGCTGCAGCCGGTGCAGGTGGCGAGGTCGATCACCATCGCCCACTGGTCGCCGCTGCCCGTGCCCGGCTCGTACAGGGAGAGCACCCGGCCGCGCTCGGGCTCGGCGAAGGCCGGGTTCCGCCGGTAGTCGTCGAGGGCGGCACGGAGCGCGACCGGGCGACCCTCGAGCCGCCAGTGAGTCTGGGTCGTGGCCAGGCGCTCCCGCAGCGGCGCTCCATCGTCGCCCAGCGCGGGCGACACGGCGAGCCCGCCACCGAAGTGCGCCATGCCGCCCGTGAGCAACCGGTACGCGTTCGCGCCGACCCCATCCGCGACGGCCTCGTCGCCCGCGCCGCGGCCGTATCCCAACCGGAGTGATACCGAGTCGACGGCATGGCCCGGCAGCAGGAAGGCCGGCACCCGGAGCGTGCGGCCGTGGTACGCGAGCTCGACCACGTCGCCCGTCGCCACCTGCAGCCGGGCCGCGGTGGCCGGACTGAGCAGCGCGGCGTTGCCCCAGGTGAGTTTGGTCACCGGGTCGGGCAGCTCCTGCAGCCAGACGTTGTTGGCGAACCGGCCGTCGTACACGCTGGGGTCCTGGTCCAGCACGAGCTCCAGGCTGGTGTCGGCCCGTGCCCGGGTCCCGGCGAGCTCGGTGCCGATCGCGCCCCACCGCCAGGCGGGCGTCGTCTCCGACGCGGCCGATCCGGCGATCACCCCGCGCTGCAGCGCCTCGTCCCAGGCGTTCGCGAAGTCCGTCCCCGCCATGTGGCCGCGCCAGAGCTCCTGCAGCAGCTCGTGGGCACCGGCCTCGGAGTCTCCGATCAGCGCGGCCAGCAACTCGGCGTCGGTTTTCCCGCCGTACAGCGGGGCGACGAGGGGCTGCACGAGCGACGCGGTGCCGTCCCAGGCGCGGCCGTCGGCCCAGGACTCCAGATAATGGAGGCTCGGGACGAACGCCCCGCATGCGCGCGCGGTCTCGTTCTCGTAGAGGCCGTGGTAGATGCTCGTGGGCACGCGGCGCAGCGCGGCGGCAAACTCGAGGTCGGCCGGCGCGGTGTACGCCGGATTTCCGTCGAGCACGAGCAGCGCGCGCACCGCGCCGCCGCGCATCGCCTCGACCAGCGGGGCGAGCTCGTGGCTCGGTGCGCCGGCCTCGAGCAGGGGCGACTCGATGTAGCGGACCGTCCTGCCGACGTTCCCGAGCGCCGCGTTGAGCAGGTGGGCGAGGACGTGGACCCGCGGCGGCTGGCGCTCCCCGGCGATGACGATCGTGCGTCCGGGGTGGGCGTCGAGGTCGCGGGCCAACGCGGTGATCCACTCGCGATGACCTGGCGGCGGCTCCAGACCGCTGATGACCGAGGCCACGTCGCCAGGGATTCCCTGGCCGCCGCGGGTCCCCGGCGCATTGACGCGCCGGGTCACTTCGGCGAGCACCGCCCCGGCCAGCGATTCCACCTCGCCCGCACGGACCCGGAGCCGATGATCGGCCGTCCCGCCGGTGACGCTCAGCCCCGGCTCGATCACGTACAGCCGGTTCATCTCGTCCGTCGGGGCGGCGATCCTGCGGCGGTCGGCGAAGTCCCGTGCGTACCGCAGGCTGAACGGCACGCCCGCCAGGAAGTCCGCGTCCAGCGAGAGCACCACGTCGGCCGAGCGGAAATCGTACTGCGGCAGCAGTGCGCGGCCGAATGCCGTCAGCGCAGCCCTGTCACTGGCGCGTGAGCCGAGGGGACTGTAGAAGTGGACCCCGGCTTCGGGATAGCCCTCGCGTACCCGCCCCAGCATTTCGGACGACAGGGGCGAGGCGGACGGCTCGAGCAGCAGCCCGAGTCCCGCACCGCGCGCGCCCACCAGCGGCCCGAGCCTCGCGGGCGACAAGAGCGCACCGACATCGGACCAGCTCGACTTCCCGCGACCGAGCCGCGGCGCCCGCGCGCGCTCCGGATCGTAGAGCTGCAGAATGGAAGCCTGCTCGTAGACGCCGGCGGCACCAAGGCTGGCGGGGTGGTCCGGGTTCCCTTCGATCTTGGTCGGCCGGCCGGCATGGCTCTCGACCAGCAGGCCCGTCGCGTACCCACCCAGCGTCATAGACGTGGCGTAATGGCGTGCCAGGCCGGGCGTGGACTCCGGTGGCTCGGACACGTAGGGCAGGATCCGCTCGCGCGGCCGCTCGAAGCATCCGCCCACGCCGGCGAGCGCGATGCTGGCGCCGAGCAGCCGGACGAAGCTCCTCCGGGTCATCCCATCCGCCAGCTCGGCGGCGCCGGCCGGGAACTCGCGCCCGAGGGCCTCCCGGAAGTCGGGGGTGTCGAGCAGCTCGTCGAGATCGCGCCACCAGTGCCGATCGTTGCTCATGGCGTCACGCTACCGGTGACATGCGCTGCAGTGAGTGAGTCGCGCAACCCGGTACTGCCGTACCAGCTCGGGTCCAAGGTCGGTCTGCGGTCGCGCTGGCCGCCAACCCATGGTGGTCACCTGCTCGACCGGCCGGAGATAGCGCTCCGGACCGCGATGGCAGTCGAGGCACCAGCTCATCGTGAGCGGCGCCGCCTGCTCCACGCGTGCCATCTGGTCCACGCGCCCGTGGCAGGTCTCACATCCGACGCCCTTGCGCACGTGGATGGCGTGATTGAAGAAGACGTAGTCCGGCAGGGAATTGACGCGCTGCCAGGGGATCGGCGTTCCCGTCGCCAGGCTGTGGCGCACGGGGGCGAAGACGGGACCGTCGCGCCACACCTGGCTGTGACAGGGGACGCACACCGAGGTGGCCGGGATTCCGGCGGTCGCCGCGCGCTCGGCGGTGCTGTGGCAGTAGCGGCAGTCGATCTGGAGGCCGGTGACGTGGATCCGATGATCGAACGGGATCGGCTGCGCCGGCGCCGAGTGCTGGCCGGTGATCGCGGGCGTGCGCACCCAGGCCATGAGCGCGAGCGGGATGCCGACGATCGCCGCGGCGGCCGCCGCCAGCGTGAGGCGGATGGTGCGGTTGCTCGAGCGGGGGAAGAGAGCGGGCATCGAGGGTAGGGGCTGCGAGCGAGCTCACGGGTGGGTGTAGAAGGGCCCCGGCATCAGCGGGCGCCGTGGCCGCGACGCCGTCTCCCGCGCCTCCCCGCCCTCGTCCCCCTCACCAGCAGTCCGCCCACGAGCCCCGCGCCGGCGACCACCGCGGCGGTCCGCACCGCCGCCCTGCGCCGGGCCCGCGCCCTGGCCCGCACCAGCTCCGCTTCGGGCCGGCCCTCCCTGGCCCGGCCCCGCAGCGCGAGCTGGATCACCTGCGCCAGGTGCAGCGCCTCGCGATCGGTGCCCTGGGAGATCTGCTCCCGGCAACTGAAGCCGTTCGCCACGATGAGCGTGTCGTCCGCCGCCTCGCGCACCTCCGGGAGCAGCACCCGCTCGCCGCACGCGACCGAGACGTCGTAGTGCTCGCCCGCCTCGAACCCGAACGCGCCCGCCATCCCGCAGCACCCCGACTCCGGCACCCGCACGTCGACGCCCATCTTCTTCAGCACCGCCTCCTCGTCGTCCAGGCCCATGATCGCCTTGTGATGGCAGTGACCGTGGACCAGCGCCTTCCGCCTGAGCGGCGGGACCCGGTAGTCCGGCGCCTTCTTCTCGAGAAACTCACTCAGCAGATAGGTCTGGGCGTGGAGCCGGCGGGCGTCCTGGTCGTTGGGCAGGAGATTGGTCAGCTCGTCGCGGAACACCGCCCCGCAGCTCGGCTCGAGCACCACGAACGGCACGCCCGCCTGAATCTCCGGGCGCATGGTCCGGAGGATGTCGCGCAGCCACCGCTCCGCCATGTCGAGGAAGCCGTAGTCGTACAGCGGGCGGCCGCAGCACATGTCCTGCTCGGGGACGATCACGCGGAAGCCGGCGTCCTCCAGCACCTCCACCGCGGCCCTGGCGGTGTCCGGATGGAAGTAGTTGTTGAACGTATCGGGCCAGAGCACCACCGGATCGCCGGTGGTGTTCCGCGGGGGCCGGTCGCGGAACCAGCGCTTGAAGCTCCGCGGTGCGAAAGGCGGGAGCGTGCGCTCGGGGGCGACGCCGGCGGCCCAGCCGAGCAGGCGGCGGAGGCCCGGTGTCTGCGAGAACGCGTTTGCCAGCGTGGGAGCTACGGAGGCCAGCCTCGACCAGATGTGGATCCATCCGAACGCGTAGGCGTGCCGCGGCCGCAGCTTCCCGTCGTAGTAGTGCGACAGGAACTCGGCCTTGTAGGTGGCCATGTCCACGTTGACGGGGCAGTCGTGCTTGCATCCCTTGCACGCGAGGCAGAGGTCCAGCGCTTCCTTCACCGCCTCGCTGCGCCAGCCACCGGTCACCACCTCGCCGTTCAGCATCTCCCACAAGAGCCGCGCCCGGCCGCGGGTCGAGTGCCGCTCTTCGCGGGTGACCATGTAGCTCGGGCACATGGTCTGGCCGCCCTCGCGACGGCACTCCCCGATCCCCACGCAGCGGAGCGCGGCGCGCGAGAACGTCGAGCGGTCGGCGGGGTACTTGAAGTGCGTGCGGAGCTCGGGCGGATTGTAGTCCGGCCCCAGTCGCAGGTTGTCGGTGATCGAGTACGGGTCCACGATCTTGCCCGGGTTCATGCGGCCGGTCGGGTCCCAGATCGCCTTGAATTCACGGAATGCCTGGACCAGCTCATCACCGAACATCTTCGACAGGAACTGGGCGCGCGACTGACCGTCGCCGTGCTCCCCGGAGAGCGAGCCGCCGTAGCGCACCACCAGGCTGGTGGCCTCGTCCATGAAGCGCTCATACTGCTTCACACCATCGGCGGTGTAGAAGTCGAACGGGATGCGGCAGTGCACGCAGCCCTGCCCCAGGTGGCCGTAGAGCGAGGTGGTGTAGTCGTACTTCGCCAGCAGGTCGCGGAAATCGCGCAGGTAGTCGCCCACGCGCTCCGGCGGGACGGCCGAGTCCTCCCAGCCCTCCCAGGTGTCGGGCCGGCCAGGGACCCAGGCCGTCGAGCCGAGGGCTCCCTGCCGCACCTTCCAGATCATCTCCTCCTCGCGCGGGTCATCGTACAGCTTCATGGAGGGCGGGTTGGCCTGCTTGCCGAGCTCGGACATCACCCGGCGGGCCTGATCGTCCGCGTCCCGCTTCGAGTCGCCGCCGAACTCGACCAGCAGCCAGCCGTGGCCCGGCGGGAGTAGCGCGATGTTGGCCGTGGCGTCACCCTTGGCGCGCACCCACTCGAAGAGGAGCTCATCGATGCCCTCGAGGGCGGTGGGGTCGTACTGGAGCAGCTCCATCACGTGGTCCGCCCCCGAATACACATCCGGGTATCCGAGAATCAGCAGCGAGCGCGCCGCCGGGCTGGGCACCAGATGCAGCGTCGCCTCGAGGATGGTGACGCAGGTGCTCTCGGTGCCCACCAGCGCGCGGGCCACGTGGAAGCCGTTCTCCGGCAACAGGTCGTCCAGGTTGTAGCCCGAGACGCGGCGCGGAAGCTTGGGGAACTTCCGGCGGATCTCGTCCGCGTAGCGGTCCCGCAGGGCCTTGAGGCCGGCGTAGATCTCGCCCCGGCGGCCGCCGCCGCGGATGATCGCTTCGAGCTCGTCGGGCGAGGTCGAGCCCACGCGCATGCCGACGCCGTCGTAGGTCAGGATGTCGAGCTCGTGGGTATTGTCGGAAGTACGGAGTCCCAGACCGGCCTTGGCGCTCAGCAGGGAGTGGACGCCGCACGAGTTGTTGCCCAGCATCCCCCCGAGCGCGCAGTGATCGTGGGTCTCGGGATCGGGGCCGAAGGTGAGATGGTATTCCTCGGTGGCGTTCCGGAGATCATCGAGCACGCAGCCGGGCTCGACCCGCGCGAGCCGCCGCGCGGGATCGACCGCGAGCACGCGGTGCATGTACTTGGAGAAATCCATCACCACCGCCGCGTTGCAGCACTGGCCGGCCAGGCTGGTCCCGCCGCCGCGCGCCAGCACCGGAGCGCCGAACTCCCGGGCCGCGGCCATGGCGTGGATCACGTCGTCGAGATCGCGGGGGATCACGACGCCGATAGGCACCTGGCGGTAGTTGGAGCCGTCGGTGGCGTAGAGGGCACGGCTGCCGGCGTCGAACCGCACCTCGCCGCGCAGGCTGGAGCGGAGCGCGTCGGCCAGACCGGCGACGTCGAGGGGAGCGCGGGAGCGCGGCGTGTCGTCGGCGCGCTCGCGGGCGAAGCGGCCGGACTCGGCGCGGCGGCGGAGCTCGGGGAGGGCTGTCATGGCGAGCCCCCCTCCACACGACAGTCCGGCTCCGGATGACAGTCTCTGCCCATCGCCAATGCTCCGTTCGAGTCGCCCATGCCCGACCTCACGCCACCATGTCCGCCACCCGCTCCACCTCTTCGTCGTCCACCACCGGCAGGATGTGCCCGCCGAACCGCAGCACCGCGACCGACGCCGACGGACCCTGCCGCTCGAACGCCATCGCGAGCGCCTCCCGGGCCGAGGTCGCATAGCGGAACCCGATCCGCTCCGCCTGCTCGCGCGTGACGCCGGGCGAGACCATGAGGCAGTCGGTCTTGTCCACGATCTGGCAGACGTCCGCCAGGATCGCGACCCCCACCAGATCGTCCACCCTGCCCTGCTGCACCATCTCGACGATCTCCGCATGCGGGCGGTAGCCGATCTCCAGCAGATTCCTGTGGTTGGTCGCCACGCCTTCCGGGTTGGGCGACACCAGGATGAGCGAGCCGCCGTCCTTGACCGCCATGGTGCCCGCGTACGGTCCCTTGGCCGACTGCCAGAAGTCGCGGTCGGCGGAATGCGAGTCGATGATGACGATGTCGGCGCGCGTCGGCAGGTGCACCGCATAGACTTCCCGGGACGTCTTGCATCCCTCGCGATGGGCCCGGACCACGTCGCCGGTGAAGCAGCCCACGATGCGGCGGGCGACGTCGTACACGACGTTGACGATGTACGCGAGCCCCGCGATCCGCGCCGCCTCTTCCATCCGGAGACGCATCGGGTTCTCGGGCACGCCCATCACCGTCTCGGACATGTGCATCGAGGCTTCCCACTGGTTCCGCTCCATCATTTCGCGGCCCGAGACCCCGGGAAAGGCGATCTTGGCGCCGCCCGAGAGCCCCTTCACCCGGTGCGGGAGGATCGAGCCGACGCCGAGCACGAAGTCCACCTCGGCCAGCAGCTTGTTCGCGGTGACGCGGGTGCCGTCGCGCGTCCGGCCGAAGTCGTGGAGGGTGGACTCATCCAGATAGTGGTGCTCGTGCACGCGGTAGCGGCCGGTGAACTGCCCGAGCTTCTCCCGGAGCTCGTCCGGCGTCATCGGGCGATGCGTGCCGGGGGCCTGGAGGAACTCGATCCCGTCGTCGGCCACGCCGCCGGCGTGGAGCTCGTCGAGCAGGAGCGGAAGCATTCGGGCGACGGGGGTCATCCGGGTGCCGTCGTCGATCAGAATCAGGACGCGCTTCCGGCCGTGAACGGCATCGCGCAGCCGTGGCGCGCCGATCGGAGAGCCGAACCCGCGCCGGAGGATCTCCGGCTCGTCCCCGTCGAATGTGCGGGGGCTGTAGACGCCCATGAGGTTCCGGTCGGGGACCTCCACGGGCGCGATGCCCTCGTAGCCGGGATAGGGAAAGTCGATCTTCATGGGCCTCGATGCGGCAGGTAGCTCTCCGCCAGGTTCTTCACGGACTGCTTGACCATGTCCCACCCGCCCGGGTCCCCCTTGACGATCGCCTGGGCGTAGGACTTGGCCTGCTCGAACGTGATGTGCGGCGGGAGCGGCGGGACCTCGGGGTCGGTGTGCGCCTCCACGACCACCGGCCGGTCCGCGCTCAGCGCCTCGCGCCACCCCGGCTCGATCTCCTCCGGCCGCTGCATCCGCACGCCGGCCAGCCCCAGCAGCTCGGCATAGCGGGCGAACGGGAAGTCGGGAAGGTCCTGGGAGCCCTCGAACTTCGGATCACCGGAGAAAGCACGCTGCTCCCAGGTGACCTGATTGAGATCGTGGTTGTAGAGCACGAGGATGATCAGCCGCGGGTCCGACCACTCGCGCCAGTACTTCTCGATCGTGACCAGGCCGTTGATGCCGTTCATCTGCATGGCGCCGTCGCCCACCATCGCGATCACCGGCCGGTCGGGATGCGCGAACTTGGCGGCGATCGCGTACGGTACGCCCGGCCCCATCGTCGCGAGGTTCCCCGACAGCGACGCCATCATCCCGGACCGGATCTTCACGTCCCGGGCGAACCAGTTGGCGGAAGAGCCCGAGTCGCAGGTGAGGATGGCGCGGTCGGGCACCAGGGGCGAGAGCTCCCAGAACACCCGCTGCGGGTTGATCGGATCGGCATCGAGCATCGCCCGCGCCTCGAGCACCTTCCACCAGTCCCGGATGTTCTCCTCGATCTCCTCCCGCCAGCCGCGGCCCTCCTTCCGGCGGAGCAGCGGCACCAGCAGCTGGAGGGTCTCCCGGCTGTGCCCGCAGAGGTTCACCTCCATGGGGTAGCGCAGGCTGAGCATGCGGGGCTTGATGTCGATCTGCACGCCGCGGGCCTGACCCAGCTTGGGCAGGAACTCGGAGTAGGGGAAGCTGCTGCCCACCATGAGCAGGGTGTCGCAGTCCATCATCATGTCCCAGCTCGGCCTGGTGCCGAGCAGGCCGATGGCGCCGGTGACGTACGGCAGGTCGTCGGGCAGCACCGCCTTCCCCAGCAGCGCCTTGGCCACGCCGGCGCCGAGCAGCTCGGCCACCTCCGCCACCTCCTCCGACGCGTTCAGCGCGCCCGCCCCCACCAGCATGGCGACCTTCTCCCCCTCGTTCAGCACGCGCGCGGCGCGGTGCAGATCGGCCTCGGTGGGAATCACCTGCGGCTCCGAGTATCCGATGCCGGTGAACGCGGCGCCGTGCACGCGGGGCGCGTGCTCCATGGCGTCCATCTCCTGCACGTCGTTCGGCAGGATGATGCAGGTGACCGTGCGCTCGGCGATCGCGATCCGCAGCGCCCGGTCCACCAGGTGCCGGATCTGGGCGGGCGTCGACGCCATGTGGACGTAGTCGCTCGCCACGTCCTTGAAGAGGGAGATGAGGTCGACCTCCTGCTGGAAGTCGGCGCCGAGCCCGATGGTGGCCTGCTGCCCCACGATCGCGACGACGGGCTGGTGGTCCATCCGGGCGTCGTAGAGGCCGTTGAGCAGGTGGATCGCGCCCGGGCCCGAGGTCGCCATGCAGACGCCGACCTGGCCGGTGAACTTGGCGTGGGCGCAGGCCATGAACGCCGCCAGCTCCTCGTGGCGGGCCTGGACGAACGCGATCCGGTCCTTGGCCCGGTCCAGCGCGCCGACTACGCCGTTGATCCCGTCGCCCGGGTACCCGAAGATCCGGCGCACGCCCCATTCGTAGAGCCGGTTGACGAGGAAGTCGCTTGCGGTCTGGGTCATGGTGCTGGTTCTCCTTTGATCGGGAGCGGAACTGTCATCCCGAGCGCAGCGAGGGATCTACTCCGCCGCGCTCGGGCCATTCCCGGGCAAGATCCCTCACTGCGCTCGGGATGACAGTCTCGAATCTCCCCGACACTCTCCGCTCACTCCCGCATCCACCGCCCCACCCCCCACGCGAGGCCCGCCGCCGCCACCCCCGCGAGCACCGCCGCCCCGCGATGCTCCGACGCCCGCAGTTGCAGGCTCCGGTCGTGCGACCACCGGTCGAACCTGCCGTGCGCCCCCTGATCGCCCGGCACCGTCTCCCACAGATTGTCCGGACGCGACGGATCTTCCGGCTCGTCGGCCTGCTGGGAGGCGAACCCCGTGCGCCCGAGATAGTGGTCCAGCAGCCGGGGTGCGATGCGGTTGGCGACGATCGCCTCGACCGACGGGTAGCCCACGTAGATCTCCGGCCGGTCGTGGTGAGCCGCGTACACCACCGCGTCCGCCCCGACTTCGGGCTGATAGATCCGGCCGACCGGCTTGGCCCGGTGCGGCAACCGGTTCTTGACCCAGTCGAACTGCGGGGTGTTGAGTGCCGGCATCTGGACCATGCTGACTCGCACGTGGCTGCCGTCGTGGTACAGCTCCGACCGGAGCGACTCGGTGAATCCCTGGATGGCGTGCTTGGCCCCGCAGTACGCCGACTGCAGCGGGATGGCGCGGTAGGCGAGCGCCGAGCCGACCTGGACGATCGCGCCGCGATCGCGCGGCAGCATCCGCTCGAGCGCCGCCAGCGTGCCGTACACCGTCCCCAGGTAGGTCACTTCGGTCACCCGCCGGTATTCCTCGGGCCGCATCTTCCTGACCGGCGAGAAGACGGACACCATCGCGTTGTTCACCCAGACATCGAGCGGCCCGAACCGCTCCTCGACCTCCGCGGCCGCCGCCGTCACCCGCTCGGCGTCCGACACGTCGGTCGGCAGCACCAGCGCCTCGCCGCCCAGGGATTCCACCTCGGCCCGTGCCTGTTCCAGCCGCTCGCGGCTCCGGGAAAGCAGGCCGAGTCGGGCTCCCTGGCGGGCGAACGCGCGTACGATCGCGCGCCCCAGCCCCGCCGAGGCGCCCGTCACCACCACCACTTCCCGCCTGCCGGTGTCCGCCATGTCACGCCGCTCCTTTCGCACCAGTCGCCTGCTCCTCGCCCGCCTCCACGATGACGTCGATGTCCGTCGCGCCCACCGTCTGCACCGCCACCGAGCCGCCGGAGCCGCGCTCGAACCGGAGCGCGACCGTGCCGCCGGCCAGCCGGATCCCATCAAGCTCCAGGCGGTCGACGTCGGCGGGCAGCATTGGATGTACCAGCCGGAGCCGCTTCGCGAAGCCTTCCGGCGCGAGGCCGAGCAGCTCCTGCAGGAGTAGCGGCGTGGCCCCGGCCGCCCAGGCCTGCGGATGGCAGGCCACCGGGTAGCGGACCGGCACGTCGAACTCCGCGCGGGAGAACCCGGTGAACAGCTCGGGCAGGCGGAGATGCTCGAAGCCGAGCGACGCGCTGGTCAGGCCCTCGAAGATCCGTGCCGCCGCGTCCTCGCGTCCGTAGCGCCGGAATCCGGCGGCGATGAGCGAGTTGTCGTGCGGCCACACGGTGCCGAGGTGGTAGCCGATGGGAGTGTACCCGCGCTCGGTCTCGGCGAGGGTGCGCACCCCCCATCCGCTGAACATGTCCTTCGCCATGAGCCGGTCCACGACGCGCCCGGCCTTCTCCTCGTCGGCGATTCCCGTCCACAGCGCCTGGCCGGCGTTGGAGGACACGACCGCCAGCGGCGTCTTGCCGCCGTCCAGCGCGAGCGCGTAGCAGCCGATCCGCTCCACCCAGAAATCCCGGTTGAACCGGGCGCGCAGCAGGCTGGCCTCCTCCTCCAGGCGGCCGGCGCTAGCGGCGTCTCCCGAGCGGCGATAGAGCTGCGCGATCTCCCGCCGCGCGGCATACGCGTAGCCCTGCACTTCGACCAGCGCGATCGGCGGCTTCGCGATCCGGCCGGCCTCGTCCACGATGGCGTCGCCCGAGTCCTTCCATCCCTGGTTGATCAGCGCCCGGCCGGCCGGGCTGCGGTACTCGATGTAGCCGTCGCCGTCCACGTCGCCATACCGCCGCATCCATTCGAGCGCGCGCTCGACGTTGGGACGGAGCTCCTCGAACAGCGAGAGGTCTCCGGTCCAGTTCGCCAGCCTCCCGAGCACGATGAGGAAGAGCGGCGTCGCGTCCACGGTGCCGTAGTAGGGGGAATGCGGAATGGCGCCGGTCCGCGCCATCTCGCCGACCCGGAGCTCGTGGAGGATCTTCCCCGGCTCCTCGTCGCGCCACGCGTCCTCGCGGGTGCCCTGGTAGGAGGCCAGCAGCCGGAGGGTGTCGGCGGCGGTGTCGGGATCGAATGGCAGCACCTGGAGCGCCGCGGTCAGACTGTCCCGGCCGAACAGGGTCACGAACCAGGGCACCCCCGCGGCGAAGAACTCGCGGCCGCCCAGCGCGCTGCGCAGCGTGTCGAGGTCGGAGAGCGAGCGTGCCACGATCCGGTTCAGCAGCTCGCTGTCGCTCTCCACGCGGACGCCGGCCAGTCGCTTTCCCGCGACGCTCTCCCGCGCGTCGCGCACGGCCTCCTCGAGGGACAGCCGCACGCTGAGCTGCGAGGACCCGCGGGCCGGCACATGGCAGCGCCATCCGGCGGCACGGTCGCCGCGGCGCTCCATGCCGGGCGAGAACGACACGCGAAGGGTGCGGGTGATCCCGTCCGCCCCGTCGTAGCGGAAGACCAGGCGGTCGTCCTCCCACGCCGGCGGGTGGCGGGTCCCCTGCCGCTCGGGCAGGAGCCCCCGCACGGCGAACACGTCCGCGAAGTCGGCGTCGAAGCGCACTTCGACGGGTACCTCGACCGGTCGATGGCTCCAGTTCCGGACGGTGAGCCGCTCGTCGAGGCGCAGGGTCGTGCCATCGAGTGTCCGCTCCCAGCGGATCCCCAGCGTCTCCTTCGGAATGTCGTCCTGCCGCGGGGCCGCGCCGTCTTCGTTGGTCAGCTCGAACACCGCGTCACAGCCCGCCTTGGCCGTGGACCCGAGCACCAGGGGCGGCGCCCCGGCCAGCTGGAGGCCGTACGCGTTCAGGAACCGGCAATCGTGGTAGTAGAGGCCGAATCCATGCCCCGGACCGGCCGGGACCTGACCGTTGGGCTCGGTCAGGAAGAAGAGATCGCCGTCCTTGAGCACCACCGCGTCGGCGATGCTCCGCGTGACCGATGGCGCCGCGCGCGTGAGGACGCGTTGCTTGCGGTGGCCCTGGCTGGGTGGGGGACCGTGGTGACCGGACCGGTCGGAAGGCGTGGACTTCGGGGCAGACGTCACCGGGGCCGGGCGGCGCGGGCCCCCTGCATGGATCTATTGACAACCATGGATCAGATATGCCACAGAGGCGGCGCGCGCCGATGTGACGGACCGCACAACCTTCCGGCGCTACTGCGTTCCGCGCACCTTCCGCACCTCCTCGGTGAGCCGCGGCACGATCTCGAACAGGTCGCCCACGATGCCGTAGTCGGCCGATTTGAAGATCGGCGCGTCCTTGTCCTTGTTGATCGCGACGATCGTTCCGGCCGTGCGCATTCCCGCGAGGTGCTGGATGGCACCCGAGATGCCCACGGCGATGTAGAGGCCGGGGCTGACCGTTTTCCCGGTCTGGCCCACCTGCGCACCGTGGTCGCGCCAGCCCGCGTCGACGACCGCCCGGCTCGCGCCGACGGCCGCGTTGCCGAATGCGGCGGCCAGCTCCTCGATCAGCTTGAAGTTTGCGGGCTCGCGGAGGCCGCGGCCGCCGGAGACGACGACCGCCGCCTCGCTGACGTCGAGCGCCGCCTCCGCGGGCGCCTTGATCTCCCGGACGGTGACCCGTGGGGCGAAGGCGGGGACCTCGACCGTGCTCGCCTCGCCGGCCCGTCCCGATTCGGCCGGTGGGAACGTGTTGGGCCGGACGGAGACGATGGCGGGGATGGCGGTGAGGCGGAGGCGCTGGAGCGCCTTGCCGGCGTAGACCGGACGCGTCACCGTGACCGCGTCGCCCTCCGCGGCCAGCGCGGTCACGTCGCTGGCGCAGGCGACCTTCAGCCGGGCCGCCACGCGCGGCGCGAGGTCGCGCCCCGTGGCGGTGGCGGCGAAGACGATGGCCGCGTACTCCGCGGCCGCGCCGCTGATCGTGGCCGCGAAACCGTCCGGCTGGTACAGGCGGAAGTCGGGGTGTGTCGCGGTGAGGACGCGGTCCGCGCCGAAGCGGCCGAGCGAGTCGGCGTCGGCGACCGGCCCCGCGGCGAGCACCAGCGCGTCCACGGCGCCCCCGCCGGCATCGGCCAGCCGCCGCGCGGCGGCGAGGACTTCGCGCGATACCATCCGCAGCGCGCCCTCGCGCTGCTCCATGACCGCGAGGATCCGGCCGGCCACGTCAGAGCACCTTCGCTTCGGTCCGGAGCAGCTCGACCAGCACGGGGACGGCCTCCACCCCCTCACCGACGATGCGGCCCGCCTGCCGCTCGGGCGGAAGCTCGAGCCCGAGCAGTTCCAGGGTCGCGTTCCCGAGGGCGGCGGGCCTGGTCTCGAGCGGCTTCTTCTTGGCCGCCATGATTCCCTTGAGCGAGGGAAGGCGCGGGTTGTTGAGTCCCTTGTCACAGGTGACGACCGCGGGCAGCGAGCAGGTGGAGACCTCGATCCCGCCCTCGACTTCCCGTTCCGCCTCGATGGTGCCGCCGTCGATCGCGAGGTGGGCCACCGAGGTGATGCACGGCAGACCGAGCAGCTCGGCCGTCATCGTCCCCACCTGGTGGTTGTAGTCGTCCACCGCGAGCTTGCCGAAGAGGATCAGGTCATAGCCGCCCGTGCCGAGCTCCGCCGCCAGCGCCTGAGCCACCGCGAGCCCGTCGGGGCTCCCCGTGGACTTGAGCAGCACGGCCCGGTCCACCCCCATCGCCAGCGCCGTCCGCAGCGTCTCCGCCGCGGAGTCTCCGCCGAGCGAGTACACCACGGTCTCGCCCGCCCCGGCCTTTTCCTTCAGCGCGAGCGCTTCCTCGACCGCGAACTCGTCATAGGGATTCGGTACGAACTTGAGTCCCGCCTCATTGATGCTCTTGCCATCGGCGCCGATCACGATCTTCGACGTCGTATCCGGTACCCGCTTGAGACACACCGCGATCTTCAACGCGCGCTCCGTGATGAGATTCCGGCCCAGCCCGGAAACTGGCGGCAAAGCTAGTCACTCCGCACCCAGGTCGCCAGAGAAGCACGCGCGTAAAGCCCACCCAAGCTGCTCAGGCGCAACCAGTTGGGCCGGAAAGTGCGCTGCGAAGGCTGGCGTAGCGCGATGGCCGAATGCCTACCGCCCCCCGCCGGCCGCGCGGCGGTCCATCCCCGGCCGGGCCACCCGCCGCCGGTCCGTGTCCGCACGTGGCGTCCAGTCCTCGTCGAAACCGGCTTCTGCCATCGCGGGGGGGCCGGCCTCGGCGCGCCCTTCGGCGGGACGGCCTTCGGGGGCGCGAGAGCTCTCCCGCCCCGGGCGTCGCATCTGCTCGGCCGCGGCTCCGGCCGTGCGCTCGAGCTTCGGACCGGTCTGCCCCGTCCGCCTGCCGACCTCGTCGAGCAGCCGGGCCGCCCGGTCCCGGCCGCCCAGTCCGAACGCCAGCCCCGAGGCGAGCGCCAGCGCGCCCACCACCCCGACGAGCAGCGTATTGATCAGGTTCGTCGCGATGTCGAGCTGGTTGACCGCCACGATGATGGCGAACCCCCACACCGCCACCTTGGCCACGGTCGCGAGAATGTCCGGATTGCTGAACCCGCCCTCCGCCGTGGCGCCGCGGACCAGTTGCGACAATGCCTTGGCCGCGAGCCCGCCGATCACGAGCACCACCAGCGCGACGACCAGGTTGGGCAGCCAGAGCAGGAGCTGCTGGAGCACGTTCGAGACCGCCGGAAGGCCCAGCAGGTCGAACGCCACGACCAGCGTGATGAGTCGGACGAACCACTTGACGATGGCCGCGAGGACGCTGGACGAGTCCTGCCGCACGCCCATGTTGTGCACGAAATCGGCGAAGCCCGACCGGCGCGCCAGGTCGTTGAACTTGATCGCGCGGAGCAGGGCGGTCACGCCCCGCGCCAGCAGGGATGACACCAGCCAGCCCACGATGAGAACGAGGGCGAACCCGATGAGCCGTGGGATCGCCGAGAGGAACTGATTCAACGCCCCCGCGAGCGAGGCCCGAAGCGCCTCGCCCATGTCCCGGACGGGTACCGCGATCGCTTCCTGCATATCCCCTCCGCCGTCGAGAGTCGACCATAAACCGTCATGATGGCCCTGGCCGGAGGAACCCGTCCGTGACCGCGCTCACGCCGGCACCCCGGCGTCAGCCGCCGCCGAAGCTCCGGCTCACGACGAGCTTCACCGTGCGCGCCCCGAGCGGCGTCAGGAACCGCTCCAGTGCGCCGGTGCGGCGGTTCTCGTTGAACGTTCCGAACGTGGCCGCGTGCGAGTTGAACACGTTGGTCACGATGGTGGAAAGCTCCCAGTCGCCCCGGGTGATCCCCGCCCGGACGCCGGCGCTGAAGTAGCCGCCGAGCGGCGGCGTCTCGTTGGCCTCGTCGCCGCGGAGCCACTGGCGGCCGGTGTAGCGCAGGTCGAGCCCCAGGTCCACGCCCTCCTGCAGCCGCACCAGGCCGCCCGCCTTCACCTGGTGCTCCGGCACGAGCGGCATCCGATCCCCCGGCGCCACCGCGTTCGGGCCGGAGAGCGGCGCCCCGGCGAAATCCTCCTCGGTCCGGATGCTGAAGATTTCGGCCGCGTCACGGTAGGTGGCGCGGGTGAACGCGTAGTTGGCGTAGAGCGAGACCTCCTCGCGCGGCAGCACCTGCACGCCGAGCTCGACGCCCTCGCGCCGGGTGTCACCGATGTTGGCGAAGAATCCCTCGAAGACGGCGTTCTCCGACTGGATGAACGAGATGTCGTCCCGTACCGCGGTGCGGTAGACCGAGGCGGTGATGATCGCCGGCCCGCGCACGAGCTGCACGCCGGTCTCGAGCGTCGTGGAGACGACCGGATCGAGCGGCGGATCGTCGCCCAGGGCGAACGGCAGGGGGCACGCCGCGGTCTCGTCCGCGCAGGCGAGCTCCAGGATGGCGGGGGCGCGGAAGCTCTGGCCCACGGAGGCATAGGCGCTCGCGCCCGGCCCCAGCTCCACGCTCACGCCGCCGCGCGGGCTCAGCCGGCTGAAGCTGTTGGTCGTGTCGGCGGCCGGGTCGAGCTGGTCCTCGAACGGCACGCGGATGTAGTCGTACCGGAATCCGCCGGAGAGGGTCACCCGGCCCAGCCGGTAGTCCCCCAGGACATAGCCCGCCACGTCCCAGCTCGGGCTCTTCACGTCGGTCGTGAGCGTCCGCTCGGCGGTGTTCACCGGGTCCTCGGTGAAGAGCTGGATGTGGACCCGGTTGGCTGAGGCGTCCACCCCGGTGCGGAGCGAGAACTCCCCGCGGCCCAGACCGCGGCTCCAGCGCCAGTCGGCGTTGGCGCCCAGCGTGCCGTTGGTGGTGAGCGAGCGGACGTTGTCGTCGGGCGCCTGGTTGACGTTGAACCGCTCCGCATGCGAGCGGCGCGCGTACGCGGTGAAGGTGCCGCGACCCGGGCCCACGGGCGCGTACCCCGAGACCGTTCCCTGCAGCAGGTTGAGATCCTCGAAGTCGCCGGTGGTGAAATTCGTCGAGGGCAGGCTGTCGAAGATGCTCTCGGGCAGCGACCCCGCCGTCTCCGCGCGGGACGCCGCGCCGAATGCCTGCACGCTGATGCCGCGCCGCTCGCCCCGCCGGCCCAGGTTCAGGAAGCCGTTGTAGTTGTGCGCCCCCGTGGCCTTGCGCCAGCCGTCCTCCCGCTCGTAGCCGCCGCCCAGGTAATAGTCGGTGCGGCCGGCGGTCACGCCCGACAGCGTGCCCTCGGCCGACGCGGAGCCGTAGGAGCCGCCCGCGAGTTCCAGGTCTCCCTGGAGCGGCCCGGCGCCCCGGCGGGTGATCAGATTGATCGCCCCCCCCAGCGAGTTGGAGCCGAGCAGCGACCCGGCGCCGCTCAGCAGCTCGACCCGGCGCACGTGCTCCATCGGCAGCAGGTCGAAATTCACCTCGGCCGCGTCGGGCTCGTTCTGGCGCACGCCGTCGAGGAAAACCGAGACGCCGGGCGGGAGCCCCACCACCGGGCCGACGTTGAAGCCGCGGGTGCTCAGATTCAGCTTGTACGCGCTGCCGAGATCGTCGTAGAGCGAGATCCCCGGCTCCGTCGCGAGCGCGTCCGCGAGCAGCCGCGGCTCCCATGCGTCGATCTGCTCGCCCGTGACGGTCGAGATGCGGGCCGGGATTCCCGAGCCGATCCTGGGACCCGCGGTCGGAGCGATGGACCCGACCACCTCGATCGTCTCGAGCTTGACGACGCCGGTGTCCGCCCGCGTGGTATCGGGCACCTGGCCCACCAGCGCGACGGGGCTGGCTGACACCAGAAGCATCACGAAGGCCGCCGAACGGATCATCAGGGTTGTCCTCTCTGGGTCGGGCGGATGGCGGGGCTCAGCGGAGACGGAAATGGGACGGGCGACCGGCCCGCCTCGGGCCATCGCCCCGCTCGTAGATGGCCGCCATCAGGACACGGTCCGGCGGCACGCCGACGACGAGCAGGCCGTCGTCGTCCGGCCCCCCGCCGTCGAAATCGAGACAGCAGCGCTGGATCGTCACCAGTCCGCCGCCGCCCGCCTCGGCGAGCGACGGGTCCGCGCCGCGCTCCAGTCGGACGATGTCCTCCGGCGTGAGGTCTCCCGAACGGTCGGTGTCCTCGTACACCCAGAGCCGGCGCACCTCGGCGTCCCGCCGCGCCACGATCCGCACGCCGTCATCCTGGGCGCCTCCGCCGTCGAGGTCGTAGCAGCAGCGGTCGATCGTCACCGGCTTCGAGCGGCCGACGAGGGGAACGCCCAGCGCCACGGCCGCGATGCCGGCGGCGAGTGCCGCCGTGACGAGCAGGGCGCGGTGCGGTCCGGTCCGGCCGGCCGGCGGGGGAGATTCGCCGCGGGCGGCCCGGCCGGCGAGCTCGGCCCCGAACGAGGTCGGCGGCTCGAATCGGATGCCGCGCAGCCTCCGGTCGAGATCGCGGAGATCGTCCGGCGGCTCGCTCACGGTGCCAGCACCCGCCGGAGCCGGCCGAGCGCACGCCAGAGGCGGGTCCGTACGGCCGGCTCGCGCAGGCCGAGGATCTCCGCCACCTCCAGGGTGTCGAGACCGCTGCCGTAGCGAAGCCCGATGAGCTCCTGGTCGGCGGCGGTCAGGCGGGAGAGCGCCGTGAGCAGGCGGCCCACCTCCTCCTTCCACAGGAGCCGTTCCTCCGGCGAGGGAGCCTCGGACCGGAGATCGTCGAGCACGCCGAGTGAGACGTGCGGGTGCCGGCGCTCGTGCCGCAGGTAGTCTCGCAGGGCATTCCGCGCGATCTGGAACAGCCAGGCGCGGGCGGCCCCGCGCTCCGGATCGAACCTGCCGGCCGCGCGCACCGCGCGCAGGAAGACGTCGGCGGTCAGGTCCTCGGCCTGTGCGGGCGACGGCAGATGGAATCGGAGATAGCTGTAGATGGCGGCCCCGTAGGCCTCATACCACCCGCGGCACAGCGCCGCAGGCGTTCCGGGGGCGTCCTGCGGCGGAGTCCCGCGCACGGGTGAAGACATATCCCTCCATATACGACGGCGCCCCCCGAACGTCACACGGGGGGCGCCGGATCCGTTCGCTGCGGCCCGCCGGGGCCGTCGCGTTGGTCACTCGAACGCCGCGAGCCCCGTGATCGCCTGCCCGACGATGAGCGAGTGCATGTCGTGGGTTCCCTCGTAGGTGTACACCGACTCCAGATTCGCCATGTGGCGCATCGAGTGGTACTCGGCGAGAATGCCGTTGGCGCCGAGCAGCCGGCGGGCCTCGCGGGCGGCATCGCAGGCCATGTCCACGTTGTTCCGCTTGCACAGCGATACCTGGTCGGGCGTCATGGTGCCCGCGTCCTTGAGCCGGCCGAGCTGCAGGGTCATGAACTGTGCCTTGGTGATCTCCGTCAGGATGTCCACCAGCCGCACCTGCTGGATCTGCGTCTGCGCGATCGGCTTGTCGAACATCACCCGGCTCCGGGCGTAGCGCAGCGCCTCGTCGTAGCAGGCCATCGCCGCGCCGATTGCCCCCCAGGCGATGCCGTACCGCGCCTGCGTCAGGCACATGAGCGGGCTCTTGAGCCCGCCCGATTTGGGCAGCAGGGCGTCCTTGGGAAGGTGCACGTCCTCGAGGTGGATCTCGCTCGTGTCGCTGGCGCGGAGCGAGAGCTTTCCCTTCTGGTCCCGGGCGGCGTAGCCCCTGCTATCGGTCGGGACGATGAAGCCGCGGATCGACCTCGCGTCGCCGATGTCCCCGGTCTTGGCCCAGATGATGGAGACTGTTGCCTGCGAACCGTTGGTGATCCACATCTTGGTGCCGTTGAGCACCCAGCCGTCTTTCGTTTCCCGCGCGGTGGTGATCATGCCGGCCGGGTTCGAGCCGAAGTCCGGCTCCGTGAGCCCGAAGCAGCCGATCTCCCCGCCCGACGCCAGCAAGGGCAGCCACTGCCGCTTCTGCTCCTCCGAGCCGAAGGCGAAGATCGGGTACATCACCAGCGCGCCCTGGACCGAGGCGAACGACCGGATCCCGGAGTCGCCCCGCTCCAGTTCCTGCATGATCAGGCCATAGGCCACGTTGTTGAGCCCGGCGCAGCCGTACTCCTCGGGCAGGTTGGCGCCGAAGAGCCCCAGCTCGGCCATCCCGGGAACGAGCTGCTTCGGGAAGCGGCCCTCGATGTAGGCCGGGCCGATGACGGGGATCAGGTTCTCGTCCACCCAGGTCCGGACGGTGTCGCGCACCGCGCGCTCCTCCTCGGAGAGGAGGGTGTCGAAGCCGAGGAAATCGACGCCGGCGAATTGGGAGGTGGCGGCAGCGGTGGCCATGTCGGTCCCTGTGCGAGGGTCAGAGGATCGACGGAAAGATAGCGGGCCTCACGAGGGAACGCAGCCGGGCGGGCCGGGGCTGAGCCCACATGCTGCGAGCCCGTCAACTCTTGAACGTGTCGCAGTCCTCCGGCCGTCCGGATTCGAGACCCCGCTTGAACCAGCCGGCACGCTGCTCCGAGGAGCCGTGGGTGAACGCTTCGGGATGCACACTCTCTCCCGACATCCGCTGGATCCGGTCGTCGCCGACCGCCGCCGCGGCCGCGAGCCCCTCCTCCACGTCGCCGGCCTCGAGAATCTGGCGCTGGGCCGTCTCGTGCCCCCAGACGCCGGCGTAGCAGTCGGCCTGGAGCTCGAGGCGGACGGAGTACTCGTTGGCCATGTCGGGCCGCCGCTCCTGCGACTCCCGCACTCGGGCCTCCGTGCCCATCAGCCGCTGCACGTGATGCCCCAGCTCGTGGGCCAGGACGTATGCCTCCGCGAAGTCGCCCGGCGCCCCGAACCGCTGCTGCAGCTCGTCGTAGAAGCCCAGGTCGATGTAGACCTTCTGGTCGCCGGGGCAGTAGAAGGGACCGGTGGCCGTCTGGGCAAAGCCGCAGGCCGACTGGATCGCGTCGCGGAAGAGCACCAGCTTGGCGTGCTGGTACGGCTGTCCCCGTTCCTGGAAGAGCCGCTCCCAGGTGGACTGGGCATCGTCGAGCACGAAGGAGACGAACTGGACCTGCCGCTCCTCCTCCGGGGTGCCGGTCACCGGAGCCGGGGCGGCCGTCTCACCCGTCCCGCCGTCCGCGCCGAGCATGGCGAAGAAGTCCTGCTTGAAGACGAGGCTCAGGACCAGGAGGACGGCCGCGCCGCCCAGCCCGATCCGCATCCCGCCACCGCCGATCCCGCCCATCCCTCCGCTGCTCCCCCGACGATCCTCGAGATCCTTGCTGCGCCCGCCGGGTGTCCACCGCATCAGGCCTCCTCGCGTGAGCCCGGAAAATACGGCGGCGGCGGGGCCGGCGGTGTGGCGCGGGACACGTCGGCCGCCTCGGCTCCGTCCCGCCGGGCCACGCGCCGCCGGGCCCCCGGCTCGATCCCCACCTCGGCGGCCTTGCGGCGGAAGCCCGCTCGGTGGTCCACGGCCAGGCCGCTCTCGGCCTGCCACTGGTGCACCATCTCGTGCAGAAGCGTGTGCTCGACCTCCGTCCACGGGTGACGCAGGATGTGGCGGCGGCTGATCGCGATCTCCGTCGGCCGCCCGGTCCGGAGGTCCATCGCCAGCTCGCCCAGGCGCGTGCGCATCCGCCCGGACAGCCGGATCGGCAGCGCGCCGAGCGCGCCGCCGAAGTGTCGCTCGTTGAGGCGCTGGTGCAGAGTCACGAGCCGCTGCAGCAGCAGCACGTCGCCCGGACGCGGCTGCTCCCGGCGGGCAGGCCGGACCGGAGGCGGGGCGTACGCCTCCACGGGAAAGCCGAGAAACTCGCGTTCGGCCGCGCGCCGCACGGCCCGCGGGAGCCGGGGGTTCAGGAACCGGACGATGGCGCGGAGCACCCGGTCCGGGGCGCTGGCATAGCCTTCATGCAGTCGGAGCACGCGCCGCGCCGTCAGACTGACCATCACGGTGCGGTTGGTGTGGGTGAGGATCCGGTCCACGTCGCGCAGCCCGAGCACCTTGAAGCGGTGCGCCAGCAGCTCATTCACCTCCCGGCTCGCCTTCCCCTCCCGCCACGGAGACCGTGACGCGCGGCGCCGCCGGGCGCGCGAAGGTCGTCGTATCGGATTTGAGGAAGCGGCGGCCGCCGCTCTCCCACCGGAAGTGCTGGATCTGGACCGCACGTTCGTCGATCGTCACCAGGTTGAACACCGACGGCCGCCCACCGCGGGTCCGAAAGCTGTGGGTGCCCGATGTGCTCACCGCGAGCGTGCCCTCGATCTGCCCCGCGCCCTCGTGGTGGTCGTGGCCGCAGAGCACCACGTCGGCGTGGGTGGCGAGCAGCCGGCGCCACGCCGACCGCCAGTTGGCCAGCCCCTGCCGGCGGGAGAGGCCGCCGGGGAGCACGTTGTGGTGGACGGCCAGGATGCGGACGGCGCCGGGAGGCGCCTGGGAGAACACCGCCGCGATCCGGGTCGTCTCCGCGGCGGGCAGGTGCCCCTTCACCGCGACGTCCCGCAGATTCCAGGTGAGCGAGCCGAACGCCACACCGTAGCTGCTCAGCGCGCCGGCGATGATGGCACCCGGGATCTCCAGCACGGGACTGAGGTCGCCGAAATAGCGCGCGTATTTCGCGTACTTGACCGCCTCCCCGAACAGGCCGAGCGGGCTCTTCCACCACTCGATGTCGTGGTTGCCCGGGACGACCAGCACCGGCATGTGCTCGCGCAGCCGCCGGAGGAAGGCGTGCGCCGCCTGGAACTCGCCGTGCCGCGCGCGTTGGCTGAGATCGCCGGACAGGACGGTGGCGGCGGCGCCGAGGGTGGGGAGGAACTCGTCCAGCGCCTCGATCTGGGCGAGGTCGGCGTACCCGCCGAAGTGCAGGTCGGAGATGTGGACGATCGTGATCGGCGGGGAGCCCATGCGCTGCAAGCTACCTCACCAGACTACGCGGACGCGATAGGTCATCACCGTCTCGCCGCGCGCCGGCACCTTCACCCGGAAGCGGGTGATCGTGGACGAGACCTTCTCGGCCGGCACGCTGCTCCGGAGCACGCTCCACTCGCCGCTTCGCTCTTCCTGCACGTCCACGGTGACGGTGCTGTCGGTGGCGTTCCGGACCGTCACCCGGTAGTCGGCGGTGGCGAGCGTGCGCCAGCCCGCGCTGGAGCTGTCCCGCCGGGTGGTGTAGGAAGTCTGCACCCGACGGGCGGTGAGATCGAAGGCCGTTCCCGCCGTGAGCCGCACATCCTCGCCCGCGGCCGTGTGATCCATCGCCGCCTCGCCCACGAGTTGCGCCCGGCCCGCGCTGTCCGCCTGGAACAGCCGCACGATCCCGGCGGGGAGCGGCCGGTCGCCGAAGTCGCTCTTGCGCGGCCGCACGAGCGTGTAGCTCACCTCGACCGGCGCCTCGGACTCGTCGCCCTCCTGCGGCAGCATCCCCCACCACGGCACCAGCCCGTGGACCACGTAGTGCCGCTCGTACTTGATCTGCGCGGGATCGAACAGCGCCACCGACGTGGTGAGCCCCGGGAGGAGCGAGCTCCGTCCCGGCAGCGAATAGACGTGGAACTCACCCACGCGCTGCTCGCCGGCGAACGACTGCTCCTTCCGCATCTCGTCCGCCATGGCGGCGCGGGCCTGCAGCGGGATGGGCGGCCGTTCCGGCTGCGCGCGCCCGACCGACCCCGCGAGCAACTGCACCTCGGCATCCTCCACGCGCAGCGTTTGCGACTCGAGCACCGCGCTGCCCGTCACCCGCGCCTCCTTCGCCCCAAGCAGCACGTGGTAGCTGGCCAGCCACGAGGCGCCGGTGGTGAAGTAGCCCAGCCGCAGCAGGTCGAGCGCGCGCGCGCTCTCGAGCCGGAGCGAGACCGCCGGCTCCGCCACGACCACGTCGCCCGGGTAGAGCGCGGCCCCGGGCGGGCTGAAGCTCACCCGGCCGTCAGGCAGCTGGAGCCGGAGCGGGTCCACGCCGAGGACGAGGGCGCTGAGCGTGTCGGTGGACTCGGGCAGCCGGAAGACCACCCGCCGCCCGACCGAGCGGCGCAGCACGCTGGCCTCGTCCACCGCGCCGTCGTAGGCGAGCCCCGTGATCGCCACGGTGGAATCGAGGGAAAAGAGCGAGGCGGGGTCGAGCGCGCCGAGTGCCACGCGCTGGGTGCTGGCGCCCCTGGGCACGGCGGCCGGCACGCTCCGGCGCATCAGGACGCGCCCGTCGTTGTAGATGGTGAGCGACGTCTGGGCGACGACCAGGTTGGCGGACGCCAGGGCGAGGAACAGGAGGGCTGTGGCCACGCGGGCGGTGCTCATCGGGGGAGCAGCTCCATGGCGAGGCGGCTCGCGATCCGCCGCACGATGATGTAGGTGGCGAGCACCAGAACGGCGCCGTAGAGCCGCGAAGACGCATCGCCCGGGAACCGGAGGGCGACGTACGCAGCCATCAGCGCCGTCACCGCGAGGGAGATGCGGCCGGCCAGCCGGGATGCACGCCGCTTCCGCCGCGCCAGGCAGTCCGGGCAGAGCTCGCCCCAGGGAAGCCCGCGCACCCGCTCCCCGCACTTCGCGCAAGGAACCTCAGGCAACCCGCCGGACAACCGCACGCCCGAACTCCTCCGTCGAAGCGGTGCCGCCGAGGTCGCGCGTGCGGATGTTGTCGCGCACGATGGTGTCGGCGATGGCGTCACGCAGCCGCTGGGCGCGGTCGAGCTCGCCCAGGTGGTCCAGCATCATCGCGGCGGCCAGCATCTGGGCGGACGGGTTGGCGACGCCCTGCCCGGCGATGTCGGGGGCGCTCCCGTGGACCGCCTCGAAGATCGCGGCCTTGGTCCCGATGTTGGCACCCGGCGCCAGCCCGAGTCCGCCGACCAGGCCGGAGACCTCGTCGCTCAGGATGTCGCCGAACATGTTGGTGGTGACCATGACGTCGAACTGCTCGGGGCGCATGACCAGCTGCATGGCCGTGTTGTCCACGATCATGTCGTTCGCCGCCACCCGGCCCTCGTACTCCCGCGCGACCTCGCGGCCCACCTCGAGGAAGAGCCCGCTCACCATCTTCAGGATGTTCGCCTTGTGGACGATGGTGACCTGCTTCCGGCCGTGCTTCAGCGCGTAGTCGAAGGCGAACCGGACGATCCGCTCGCAGCCGGCCCGGGTCACGATGGCCATCGACTCGCCCACGGCGCGCGGATCGTCGCCGATCTGCACGAAGTGCTCGACCCCGATGTAGAGTCCCTCGAGGTTCTCCCGCACCAGCACGATGTCCACATGGTCGAACCGCCCGCCCGGCACGATGGTCCGGGCCGGCCGGACGTTGGCGAAGAGCTCGAATTCCTTGCGGAGCCCGACGTTGACCGAACGGAAGCCGGTGCCGACCGGCGTGGTGAGCGGGCCCTTGAGCGCGAGGGTGTTCTTGCGGATGCTCTCGACCGTGGCGTCGGGCAGGGGCGTGCCGGTGGCGTCCACGGCGGCCATGCCGGCGAGCTGCTCGTCCCAGTTGAACCGCAACCCGGTGGCCTCGAGGGCCCGCACGGTCTGCTCCGTGATCTCGGGCCCGATGCCGTCGCCCGGGATCAGCGTCACATCGTACGTCATTGGTCGAGCGGCAGCACGGCGGCGAGCGCGGCGGTGAGCGCGGCGTCGGGCGTGGGCCCGCCGCCGATCGCGAGGCTGCGCCAGACCACCTTCCCCGACCGGGTGTCGGCCGCCACCAGCGAGAGCTCGGCGCGCACGGTGCCGCCGGGGTCACGGGAGAACCCGAGCGCCGCGGGCACCATGGCGACCCGGCCACCGGCCACGGCCATCAGGTTCCGGAGCGAGGCACGGAGCGGATCGGGCACCTCGCGCAGCTTGGGCGAGCGGAGCAGCGCCTGGCCCATCTGGTCGGGATCGTCCACGATCCCCGGCGCGCGCCGCGCGATCTTCCGGAGCGCCGGCGGCAGCACCCACCTCACCTCGGGTCCCCGGGCGACGAACGCCTCGCCGATGATGGAATCGGCGCGGGAAAGCGCGGGTCGGCGATCGCGGTACGGAGCGAAGAGGGTATCGGATTGCGCGGCGGGATCGATGGCCAGGAGGGTGAGCGGCACCAGCGCCACCTGCTGCCCCGCGAGCCCCTGGGTCGGCACCGGAAGCGCCGGCGCCTGCGCCGCGAGCGGAGCGGCCAGCAGGAGCGCGAGGGCGCATGTCGGGAGCAAGGGGCGGGGCACGGCGGGAAGGTAATGCGGAGGGCGGTGAGCGGTAAGCGGTGAGCGGTAAGCGGTAAGCGGTAAGCGGTGAGCGGTAAGCGGTGAGCGGTAGGCAAGGCGGTTACCGCTCACCGCTTACCGCTTACCGCTCACCGCTCACCGCTGTTCATTCCAGCGACATCCCCCCATCCACCACGATCGTCTGCCCCGTGATGTGCCGCGCCGACTCCGAGCACAGGAACGAGATCACCCGCGCCACGTCGTCCGGCTCGGCCACGCGACCGAGCACCGAGCTCTTCTGCGCCCGCTCGACCACCTCCGCCGGGAGCATGGCCATCCGCTCCG
The DNA here is from genome assembly GCA_035699205.1 of Gemmatimonadales bacterium. Classification (GTDB taxonomy): domain Bacteria; phylum Gemmatimonadota; class Gemmatimonadetes; order Gemmatimonadales; family GWC2-71-9; genus CAVVWJ01. The sequence continues at coordinate 7,839 of DASSBA010000117.1, read as the reverse complement.
TGCGGATGAAACCGGGAGCGACGGCGTTCACGTTCACGTTGGCGGGGCCGAGCTCGACGGCCGCGGCGCGGGTGAGCCCCAGGAGCGCCGCCTTGCTCGCGGCGTAGTTGGCCACGCCGAAGCCGGGGCGCTGGGCCTGGTGGGCGCTGACGTTCACGATCTTGCCGTAGTGCTGCCCCCGGAAGGTGGGGGCGACCGCGCGGATGCAGTTGAAGGCGCCGGTGACGTTGGTGTCGAGCACGTCGTGCCAGGCCGCCTCGCTCAGGCGCCAGAGCGCACCGTCGTTGGCGATGCCGGCGTTGTTCACCAGGAAATGGACGCCGCCGAGCCGCTGTTTGGTTTCGCTGACGAACTGGTCCACCGCCGCGCGGTCGCGCACGTCGCACCGAAGGGCAAGGACCCCGACGCCCATGGCCGTGAGCGCGGCCTCGGTGAGCAGCGCCTGCTCGCCCACGTCGCGTCCCGGCATGTTCACGTAGCAGATGGCCACGTGGCAGCCGAGCTTGCCGAACTCGAGGGCGATGTGCCGGCCGAGTCCCGTGGCACCGCCCGTCACCAGCGCGACCTTGCCCCGCCAGCCGGTGCGGGCCGGCTGGGGCTGCGGCTCTTCCAGCGCCGCCCCGCTGGCCTCCGGGGTGCGAAATTCCCACGACGGCCGGTGGCCGAAGCCGAAGGATGGCAATGGCATGGGGTTCGAAAGTACGGCCCGCCCGGGGGGAGGGGAAGGGGGCGCGGACCCTTCCCCTCCCCCGAGCCGGGCTGTTAATTCGAGGCATGCTCCGACAACTGATCTGGCTGCTCGTCGCCCTGGCGGGCGCCGCCGGATGGGGCGTGCTGGCGCTCCACCGCGGCGAGACGATCAGCGCCGCGTGGCTGGTGCTGGCGGCCGTCGGCACCTATCTCATCGGCTTCCGGTTCTACAGCCGGTTCCTCGCCGACCGCGTCCTCGGCCTCAACGACCGCCGCGCCACCCCGGCCGAGCGCCTGGCCAACGGCCGCGACTTCGTCCCCACGTCCCGCTGGGTCCTCTTCGGCCACCACTTCGCGGCCATCGCTGGGCCGGGCCCGCTCGTGGGCCCGGTGCTCGCGGCCCAGTTCGGCTACCTGCCCGGCACCATCTGGATCGTGGTCGGGGTCGTGCTGGCGGGCGCGGTGCAGGACTTCGTCATCCTCTTCGCCTCCCTGCGGCGGGACGGGAAATCGCTGGGGCAGATGGCCAAGGAGGAAACCGGACCGGTGACCGGCATCCTCACCATGGTCGCCGTGCTCGCGATCATGGTGATTCTCCTCGCCGTGCTCGCGCTGGTGGTGGTGAACGCGCTCAAGGACAGCCCGTGGGGGGTGTTCACCATCCTCTGCACCGTGCCGATCGCGGTGCTGATGGGCTTCTGGATGAAGGCGTGGCGCCCCGGCCGCACGCTCGAGGCCACGGCCGTCGGCGTGGTGCTGCTGCTGCTCGCGCTGGTGGGCGGCCGGTATGTGGCGGAGTCGCCCACACTGGCGCCGCTCTTCACCTGGTCGGGCCTCACGCTCGCCTACGCCGTCATCGCCTACGGCTTCGTCGCGAGCGTGCTCCCGGTGTGGATGCTGCTCTGCCCGCGCGACTACCTCTCGACCTTCATGAAGGTCGGCACGATCCTGCTCCTCGCGCTCGGCATCCTGCTGGTGCTGCCGCCGCTCCGCCTGCCGGCGCTGACCCCGTTCATCGACGGCACCGGACCGGTCTTCGCGGGCAAGCTGTTTCCGTTCGCGTTCATCACCATCGCCTGCGGCGCCATCAGCGGCTTCCACGCGCTGGTGGCCTCGGGGACGACGCCCAAGATGCTGGTGCGCGAGAGCGACGCGCGCCTGATCGGGTATGGCGGAATGCTGATGGAGTCGTTCGTCGCCGTCATGGCGCTCTGCGCCGCGGCGCTGCTCGATCCCGGGATCTACTTCGCCATCAACGCCCCGATCACGACGCTGGGCGGCACGCCGGAAGCCGCGGCGGCGGTGATCCAGGGCTGGGGCTTCACCGTGACGCCGGCGCAGATCACGGCCCTCGCCGCGGAGGTGGGCGAGAAGACCCTGCTCGGCCGCACCGGCGGCGCGCCGTCGCTGGCCGTCGGGATGGCGCACATCCTGAGCGGCGCGTTCGGCCGCGGGCTCATGGCGCTCTGGTACCACTTCGCCATCATGTTCGAGGCGCTGTTCATCCTGACGACCCTGGATACCGGCACCCGCGTCGGGCGCTTCATGGTGCAGGAGCTCGCCGGGCACGTCTGGGCGCCGCTCGCCCGGACCTCGTGGTACCCGAGTACGGTGCTGACCTCGGCGCTGATCGTGGCCGCCTGGGGCTGGTTCCTGGTGCAGGGGGTGAGCGATCCGCTCGGCGGGATCAACTCGCTGTGGCCGCTGTTCGGGATCAGCAATCAGCTCCTGGCCGCGGTGGCGCTCTGCGTGGGCACGACCATCCTCATCAAGGCCGGCAAGGCACGCTTCGCGTGGGTGACCCTCGCGCCGTTGGCCTGGGTGCTCATGGTGACGCTCACGGCCGGGTGGCAGAAGGTGTTCGCCGACGATCCGCGGCTGGGCTTCCTGGCGCATGCCGCCCAGGTCGCCGGACAGGTGACGGTCGGGTCCGTCGAGGCTGCGCGGGGGGCGCGGCTCATCTTCAACGACCGGCTCGACGCGGCCATCGCGGCCGGCTTCATGGTGGTGACGGTTCTGGTGGTGCTCGCGTCGGCGCGGGAGTGGGTGCTGGTGCTGACCCGGCGGCGCCCGGCGGTGCTCCAGGAGTCGCCCTTCGTGGAGACCGCGTATGTGGGATAGGCTCGAGCGGGTACTGCGGGTGGTGCGGCGCGTCTCGGGGATGCCGGACTACGCGGCGCACCTGGAGCATCTGCAGCGCTGCCACCCCGACGGCGCGGTGCCATCGCCGCGCCAGTTCTTCGAGGAGTACGTGCGGACCCGCTACGGAGACGCACCGACCCGCTGCTGCTGAGCCCCGGCCGCTGCCACAGCCGCGGGCCGGGCGCCGATCCGGCCCCGGAGCGCGCCGCCGACGCCTCGACCGAGGGAATCGATCGCCGCGCCGACCTGCGCTGCCGGCGCACCCAGCGGCCCGACCGCCGCCTTCAGCGTCCCGTCGTTGGCGTCCGTGATCTCCGCCTGGAAGAGAATCCGGCCCTCCTCCCGGAAGTAGGAGCCGGACACGACCGTCCCCGCCGCGGTCTCCTCAGCCAGGGTGCGGAGGCGCCCGGGGTCGTCGAGTGAATCGACGCTCAGCCCGGTCGTGAGCCGGGAGGGAATCACCCGGGCGGAGGTCACCACTTCGAACCCGGGGAGGCCGGCCAGCGACGCCGTCAGGCGGTCGGCGGCCAGCCCGCCGAGGTAGGACATCGCCGTGTCGCCCGTCTCGTTGCTCAGCCGGGCCACCACGACGCGCCGCACATCCAGCGGCATCTGCCGGCGGTCGTGCAGTCCGAGCGCCGCGAGCGCCGTAACACCCAAGGCCGGGAGGATCCATCGCGCCCGCAGCCGGAGCCGGGACTGCTGGGCGGCCGGGTCCACGCGCTCTGCCGGCGCACGAAGCGCGGTCAGGAACGCGCTGGCCGTGGCTACGCGCTCCGCCGGATCGGCGGCGAGCGTCTTCTCGACCAGGACGTCGAGCTCGGGAGGGACCTCGGGCCGCAGTTGGCGCACCGGCCGCGGCGGGGCGCCGAACCGCCGCGCCATGACCTCGCGCGGGCTCTTGCCCGTGAACGGCGGCTCGCCCGTGAGCATCTCGTACAGCACGCACCCCAGGCTGTAGAGGTCGGATCGGCCGTCCGCGGCAGGATCCCCGCTCGCCTGCTCCGGACTCATGTACTCGGCGGTCCCGAGCACGATTCCCGGGCCGGTCAGACGCTCGCCCGGGTCCGGCGGATCAGCCGCGGCCCCGCTCAGCGCCCGCGCCACCCCGAAGTCGGCGACCAACGCATGTCCCGCCTGCAGCAGGACGTTTTCCGGCTTGATGTCGCGATGGAGGACGCCCCGGCCGTGGGCGAACTCGAGCGCTTCCGCGACCTCACCCGCGATCTGCACCGCGTCCGCGACCGGGAGCCGGCCCTCGCGCCGGAGCCGGACACGCAGCGATTCGCCCTCGATGAAGGGCATGACGAAGTAGGGCACTCCATCGATGGCGCCGGAATCGTACAGCGGGATGATGTGCGGGTGGACGAGTGGCGAGGCCACCCTGATCTCACGGACGAAGCGTTCCGCGCCGCCGGGAACGTCGGATCGGAGCACCTTCACGGCCACGAGCCGGTCGTGGCGCAGGTCTCGGGCGCGATAGACCATCGCCATGCCGCCTCTTCCCAGCTCCTGGTCCAGCACCAGCCCGCGTTGGGCGAGGGCGTCGCGCAGCCCGTCAGGATCCGGGCTTGCCACGGCCCAGCTCCGCGACCCATCCGGTGAGCCACTTGCCGGTCCGCGAGATCACGGCCGAGCTGTCGTTTCCCAGAAAGTCGAGCCCCGCGTGCCGCAGGTCCGGCTGGTCGTAGACGCCGCGTGCGCGCGCGATGGCCCGGGCGCCGAGCAGCGCCTGCATGCTCGCGCGCGTTCCGATCCAGAGCAGGCCGTCGGAGGCCCGGATGCCGTAGCGCTTCGGCACGCCGAAGCTGTCGGGCGCCGCGTACACGCGGGCCAGGAGTGGAATCAACTGCGGGTCGGTGAAGTACGAGAGCAGCGTCAGGTATCGGGTCTTGAACTCCGCGGAATCCGCCGAGAGGAACCGCGCGGACACTGAATCCGCCGCGCCGGCGCCGAGGCGGCCGAGGACCCACGCGTCGCCGTGGTCGTAGTCGCGGGTCGGCACGCGGGCGAGGATGTCGGCGAGCACGGCGGAGTCGCCCTCGACCGCTCGCCTGCGCTCGAGGATGACGGCCTGCAGTGAGGGGTCCACATCCTCGCCCCTGAGGCCCGGGTTCTCCGGAAACGGGTTGCCCTCGGCGTGGTCGATGACGTCCCGGAGCCGGGCCGCGCTGTCCGCGTAGACCTTGCTCCGGAGCTCGGCGAGCCGGGTGAGGGCGAGGAGCCCATCGTTCCAGCTTGCGGACCCCGCCATGGCCGCGCGGGCGATCCGCCACAGCCGCGCGGGGCTCGAGAGCCGCTGGATCCGGAGCACGGAATCCGCCGCCGGTGTGCCGGCTCGCAGCGCCTCGTGCAGCTCCGAGTAGGTGGCGCGTCCGGGCACGGCCACCCGAACCTGGACCTGCGCGGCGGCGTCTCGGGCCGCACCCAGCGACAGGATCATCCCCAGCGCGACGCCGACAGCTCTCCTCATGCCGTGTGCCTCTCGTGATTTCGTGGTGACACGGTGAGCCAGGCGGAAACCGCCGCGGCCATGCCCGCCGCGCTCGCGATCAGGGCGGCCGGGCCACCGACCGACTGGTAGACCCAGCCAAACAGCACCCCGGCCGGAAGCGCGGCCGCGCCGGTCAGTGCATGATACAGGCCGAACCCTCGACCGGTGCGGACCGGCGCCAGGCGGGCCACCATCGTCCGCTCGGCCGACTCCGTGAGCCCCGCCACGAGTCCGACCGCCAGGAAAATGGACACCGCGCCCGCGGGCGTGAGCGCGGCGGCCAATGCCGCGACCACGGCCGCGAACAGGAGCCCACCGGCCCCCACGGTGGCCCGCGGTCCCAGCCGGTCGGCGAGCCACCCGCCGGGATACGAGCTCCCGCTGCGCACCACATGGAGCCCGGCCCAGACCAGCGGCACCAGGGCCACCGCGACCCCGGCATCCTGGAGCCGGAGCAGCAGCAGCGCCTCCGGGATCCGGAAGAAGCTGAGAGCGGTGAGTGCGACGACCGGCGCCCAGAACACCCGGCCGCCCGCATCGCCGGCGGCCACGGCCTGCCCCGCCGAAGGGACGGCATCGCCCGGTGTGCCGCGCAGCACGACCGCGAGCACGACGAAGGCCACGAGCCCCGGCACCACGCTCCACTCGATGACCCGCCGCACGTCGGCGCCGCGGGTGAGCAGATACCACGCGGCGAGCGAGCCCACCACCGCGCCCAGATGGTCGGCCCCGCGGTGGAAGCCGAAGGCCCGGCCGCGCTCCGCCGGCGGGGTGACGGCCGCGATGAGCGCGTCGCGCGGCGGAGTGCGGATCCCCTTCCCCACCCGGTCGATCACCCGGAATCCGACGACCTGCCACGCCGCGCTCGACACCGCGATCAGCGGCCGGACCAGCACCGCCGTGGCGTAGCCCACCAGGATCAGCGGACCGCGCCAGCGGGGCCGGTCTGCCAGCCGCCCGCTCGCCACCTTGAGCACGGAGGAGGTCAGGTCGGCCGCGCCGTCGAGGAGCCCGAGCAGCGCGGCCCCGCCGCCCAGCGGGCCGGTCACGAACGCCGGCAGCAGCGGGTAGACCATCTCGCTCGCGAAATCGTTGAACAGCGAGACCAGCGAGAGCCCCTTGACGGCGGCCGGTACCCGCGTCACGGAGCGTCCTCCAGCGGTAACGCGCGGCACGGCATGGCCGGAAGGTAGCAGGTAACTTGTTGCCCATGGCCGCCGACCTCTCCCGATTCCATGAATCCACGCTCTGGTCCACCCCCATCCGCGACCTGGGCCTGACCATAACCGGCACCCGGCTGGAGCCCATCCTGGCCGAGTTCGAGGCCGAGCTGGCGGCGGTCGGCCTCACCCGGGTTCATCCCCGCTTCTATCTCTCGTCCGAGTGGGGCGTGCCGTTCGAGACCGTGGCGATCGCCATCCCGTTCTACCTCGCCCACCCCGACCTCACCGCCCTCCATGCCGAGCGCGTGGGCCACATCGAGGGGTTCGACGCCGCCGACATCCTCCGCTACCTGCGTCACGAGATGGGCCACGTGGTGAACTACGCGTACCGCCTGTACGACGAGGAGGAATGGGTCAAGCAGTTCGGCTCCATTACCCAACCCTATGCGGAGGAGTACCGCCCCGAGCCGTTCAGCCGCCGATACGTCCGCCACCTCCCGGGCTGGTACGCGCAGAAGCATCCCGACGAGGACTGGGCGGAAACCTTCGCGGTGTGGATGACGCCGGGAACGGATTGGCGGAAGCAGTACGGCGGCTGGCCGGTGGCGGCCGCGAAACTGGCCTATTGCGAGCGGGTCATGGCGGCGATTCACGACCGGGACCCGCTGGTCACCGCGGCGGAGCTGGACGAGGACGTCGGCGACATGGAATACTCGCTCGACCACTACTACCGCGACGACCCTTCCGGCCGCGACGAGCTGCCGCCCGGTCTGGACGGCGCCCTGCTCGCCATCTTCGAGGACCTGGGCGACGGAGCAGGTGTCGCACCCGGCGAGCCGCTCGCCCCGGCGGCGGCGCTCATCCGCCGGCTCGAGCCCGAGCTGCTGACCAACGTCTTCCGCTGGACCGGCCATTTCCCCGAGCGGACCCGCGTGCTGCTGCGCTACCTGGCCGAGCGCGCCGCGCAGCTCCAGCAGGGGTATCCTCGCCCCCGCGAGCAGGCCGCCATCGTGGCGCTCACCACACTGGTGACGGGGCTGGCGATGAACCACGTCCAGCGGGGGTCGTATCTCCCATGAACCGGTGGACTGATGCGCGCGTGACGCGGCGGTCGGCCCGGCCGCCCCGGGGGCCGCGAACCCCAGACACGCCCCCTCCGGACAAGCCGACAGTCCTTCGGGGGCATGCCTGCGGTTCGCGGCTGCCCCACCCCGGTTGTTCGAGCATCGCACAAAGGTTGTTGAGGTCAGGTACTCCGATGGGAGGGCCGCGCGCGACGGGATACCCCCGCGGAGGACTGTCGGCTTGTCCGGAGGGGGCGTGTCTGGGGTTCGCGGCCCCCGGGGCGGC
>DASSBA010000116.1:0-4783 GCA_035699205.1 Gemmatimonadales bacterium | reverse complement strand
TTCCTTTCGCTTTCGCCCCCGTGCGCGTGTTCGCGCGCACGTGGGCGGGCTTTCTCTCCGGCTCCCCACGGAGCCGGTCCCTTCCCCCGTGGGAAGGGTGCGCTATCGATATCGGAGCCCGACCCGTTTGGTCAACGAAGTTCAAGCAGAAGCGCGGCGCTGACTTTGACGGCCCGGGCGGCGACGAGGATTCCCCTGCACAGCGCGTCTGACGCATCTGCGCGTGCGCGGCTCGGTGTCCTTCTGCGAACCGAGCCCCGACGCCCTTCGAGCGGTGGCTCAAAGGGCGTCGGGGCTGCTTTTTGGCTCAGGCGGCGCGGGCGTCTGCTTCAGCCGGCCGCTATGTCACCTGAAGGGGGACCTGGTCGCCGACTTCGTTTGTCCCTTCGAGTGTGAATTCGCCCGTCCAGGTCCCGTTTTCGAACGTTTTTTCGGACTGGAACCCGTTGCCCGGGCAGAAGACGCCGTCCTGGGTGTATTTGATGCCGGTGATGTTTGTTGTGACGATGATCGCCTTGTCGCCTGTTGCTTCGTTCTCGTTGTGGTAGGTCACCCCACCGACCGTCTGTTCGCCGATTGTGATCGTGCAGGGGTTGGTGCCTTCGGCCCTGACTATTTCGATTTTGCCGCCGGCGTGGCAGATGATCTGTTTCGTCCCGGTGCGTGTGCCGTTGACGATCGCGCCGTTTGCCTTCAGCTCGGAGTCGCAGTCGTTCATTTTGAAGTTCATGGCTCCGAGCAGGCTGTTGGCGCATCCTTCGAGGATTGTCTCGCCTGTGATGGTTTCCGATGTGTGCCAGCCGTCGCCTTTGTCGACCGGGAAGCTCTGTGTCCCTGTGACTGTCGGTTCGCTCAGGCTGTGGAATTGCGCCACTTCACAGCTCGTGGACCCCGATTCGAAGGTGTATTCGAATTGGTTTTCGGTCGGCTGTTCGCCGTGGATTGTCACGCTCGAGTTATGGGCGTCGAAGTTGGCTGCGGCCCCCGAAGCCATCACCGCTCCCAGCGCCGCCATCGCGACCATCGCGAGGCCGAGCCTCTCGATCCTGCGTCTCATTTCCTGCTCCTTCCGCTCTGTCTCCCCCTCGCTGGGGGCTGGGAAGAGGGTCGGGCCGCCCGGGCTCCGTGGCAAGAACGCCCGCTTTCGCAGGGGCGCTGGGCGGCCTCGCGCCCGGTTTTCCCTGCAGGGGCGGGGCGGTGGAAGGGCGCGCGCGCCAAAGCGCGCCGTTCAGCTGCCGGCGACGCCGGGGTTCCCTAGCGGCGCCGGTGGGAGGCGCGGCGGGCGCGGGCCTTGCCCTTGCCCTTCTTGCAGCTGGTCTTGACCACCGGGTTGGAGTTGGAGCGGCGGCCGTTTTGGCCGCTCAGCGCCAGCCTGGCGCGCAGCTTTGCCTTGCAGAGGTCTCTGCTGTTGACCAAGAGGCCGCGCTTGCCGCCGAAGAGGTTCAGCTGGAACTTGGTGACCGGGGCGTCGGGCGGGTTGGCGAAGGTGGTGCGGATGCGGGCGTTCTTGGAGTCCACGAAGCCGACCAGGATCACCCGGAACTGGCCTTTGAGGTCGGCGACGATGTCGGGGAGGTTTCGCTCGCCGCCGTTGGAGCGGAAGTAGACGGGGCCTTCCAGGGGGGCGTCGAGCAGCGGGGTGGTGGCGCGGGCGGTGCCGAGGATCGAGCTCTTGGGGCAGGCGTCGGCGTTGAACTGCACCCTGGTGCAGGGGTTGTTGATGTGGGCGTTGTCGATGAACTCAGAGGGCGGCAGGGTGACCACGGCGCGGCCGATGTTGGCATCGCCCTCTCGGGGGACAAGCACCGAGCGCAGGGCCGGGTGGGCCGAGCGCCTGGTGCCGCCCCGAAGCTTCAGGAAGAGCCTCGGCTTGAAGGCGAGGCTGGCGCAGTCGGCGGCCTGGTAGCGGGCGGTGAGGTCCACGGGGAGGTCGTCGGCGGCTGAGAAGACGTCGGCGAAGCCGCCGAAGAGGGTGGCGCGGGTGGTGAGCGGCTCGCAGCTGGTCGGATTGAGGGTGAAGCCGGGGCGCTCGACGAAGACGCGCAGGTCGCGCACCTTCAGCGGGATGCCGGCGAGGATGTGGGGGATCGGGTCTGAGGCGGCGCCGGAGACTTCGACTTCGGCAGTGGCCGGGTTGAGGTCAAGGCCCTCCTGCACGACCACGGTGCCGACGTCGAAGGGCCCGGCCACGGCGGGGACGATCGCCGCCACCGAGAGCGGGGCGCCGTGGTAGGGGCCGGCGAGGTAGAGGGAGCCGGGCACGTAGGTGAGCTCGGGCCCGACCCCGGCGCCGGTCAGGGTGCGCCCGATGCGGGAGGCCTCCGGGCAGCTGGGGGCGGCACGCTCGGCGAGGCCCGGCCTTGCCTTGGCGGCCTCGATCGCCGCCTGCGGGCACTGGGCGAGGCCGGCGATCTTGCCGGTCACCCCGGGCGGCAGGATCGAGGAGAAGCGGGTCATGTCCTGTTCGCCGTCAGCGCGGGTGAGGCGCATGTAGAAGGGGGAGTAGCGGCCGGCGGCGTTTGAGGCAGAGCCGGCGGCAAAGCCCGGGGCGAAGGGCGGGACGCCGGCCGCCGGGCAGGGGGCCCCGCCGGGGCCGCTGGTCACCTGGAAGCTCGAGGCGGTGGTGTAGGGGGTGGTGGGGTTGGCGTAGGGGGTGAGCACCGCCTCGACGGCGTAGGTGCCGCAGGCCGGCGGGGTGACCAGGGGGCTGCGGCCGCCCTCGCGGAAGTGCAGGCGGAACTCTGAGAAGGGCAGCTGGGGCAGGCCCTCGGCGGTGGTGATCAGCTGCCCGGTGGCGGGGTCGGGCTCGACCTCGAGCGGCTGCTTGACGACGATCCCGAGCTCGCGGTCGCGGAAGACCATGTAGAGGGCGATCAGGCTGTCGAAGGGGTTCGCATAGGGGGCGGCGACGAACAGGGAGCCTTTGAGGATCTCGCCTTCGAGCAGCGGGGTTTCCACTTCCACGGTGCCGATCTTTGCGGCGTTGGGGCAGCCCTCCCCCGCTTCGGAGGAGGCGCTCTCGCGGGCCAGGTCGGCTTCGGTGCAGACGCCGAGCCCTTCGGCCTGGGAGGGGTTGATCGTCATCCCCTCCGGCAGGGTGACCACGGCCTTCTTTACCGCCGACTGGGCGAGGCCGCTGGGGCTCTTCAGCCCTTCGTCTTCGATCTCGAGCTTGAAGTCAAGGCCCGAGGGGCTCTCCGCGGCGGCGGAGGTCGGCTGGGCCTTGGCCAGCGGGGCGAAGCCGAGTTTGCCGCAGCCGGTGATGCCGGGCGGCGTGGTGGCGGTGGCGTTTGCTTCCTCGCCGCTGTTCCAGGCGAGCGCGTGAAAGAGCGTCGAGAGCGGGCCGGTGCAGGCGGTCGGCAGGGTGAGGAAGGGCCGCTCGGGGCTGCTGGTCGGGCAGCTGCCGGTCGGTTTTTCGACGCAGCTGCCGCGGTCCTCGTCGTGCTCGGGGGAGGCCGGGTTGCCCCAGAGGGTGACCTTGGAGGCGTAGAAGAGGACCGCCTGGGAGACGTCGGTGAGCTTGGCGATGACGTGGTAGGGGGGCTCCTCGGAGAGGCCGACGTCGATCGTCACCGGCACCCCGCCGGTGGAGACGACGAAGCCGAGCTTTGCCACGTTGCCGGGGGCGGGCTGGAGGTTGTAGACGGGGGAGATCAGCTGTTCGCGGGCGCCGAAGCCGACTTCGATTTCCGCGAAGCCCACCGCGGCTGAGTCGGGACAGTCGTTGCGTTTGGTGCCGGGGTCGATCGCCGCGAAGTCCGCGTTGGAGCAGCGCGGGGTTGCCGAGGGGTCCCCGGCAAAGCCCTCGGGCAGGTCGATCCGCAGGTCCCTGATTTCCCCGCTGGGGAACTCGCCGCCCCCCGGGGGTTCGACCGTGGTCACCGAGAGCAGGTTGGTCATCGCGAAGGGGTGGGAGCCGGCCTGGGTGACGGGGGTGCCGTCTTTTGCCTCAAAGGAGAGGCCGACTTCTTCGAATTCGAAGGCGGCGAGGGCGGTCGGGGCCCAGACCGCGAGGGCGAGGGCGAGGGCGGTGAGGGCGGTGAGGAGGCGTCTCATCGGCCGCTCCGCTCGATCGAGAAGGTGACCCCTTCGGGCGAGCGCCCCGAGAGCCCGCTGATCTGCCAGCGGGCTTCGCCTTCAAGCCGGGTGGCGCGAGGGCAGGGCCGCTTCGCCTTGCGGGAGTAGCCGTCAAAGCGCGGGTTGAAGGAGGGGGGGCCGCTCGGCTCGCGCCAGCACTTCGCGGCGGGGGAGAGCGCGATGCCCACCGCCACCCAGAGCGCCGCGTGCCTGACCGCGCCCGGCCTGCTCGCCGGCGCCGCCTGGCGCAGTGGAGAGGAAGCTGGCGCCACCGACCTCATCGGCCCGCCCTCCGGTGGCGCTTGGCTCGCTTGTGCTGCTTGTTCTTGACGCAGACCGTCTTGCCCTTGCGCTTTGCCCGGTGCTTGCCCTTCGGGCAGCGCTTGGGCTGCTTGGCCTGCTTGACGTTGCCGGGGCCCTGGAAGCTTTCGCTCGAGGGGGTCGGGAAGGCGGGCGGGGGCGGCGGGCTCTGGCAGGCCTGCCCTTCGCATTCGGGCCGGGGCGGCGGCGGCGGTGGAAAGCCGCCCTCGATGCGGGCGTCATAGATGTCGATCAGGCCGGGGTCCTGGGGCAGCAGGCTCTCGCCGGTGCGGATGAAGACGTCGCGCCCGTCGGGGGAGGCATCGACGAATTCGGAGTCTTCAGAGCTTTCCCCGGAGCTGATCAGGCTGAGGCAGCCCGCTGAGGCTTCGATGTAGCGGGCGGC
>DASSBA010000115.1:0-28861 GCA_035699205.1 Gemmatimonadales bacterium | reverse complement strand
TCTTTCCGCCTTTCCGCCTTTCCGCCTACCGATAGTCCCCCGCGAACCCCGCCAGCTGGCACGCCGCGATCACCGAGATCTGCGAGGTCCGCCGGCTCAGGTGGCGCGCGTCGTTGATGGAGTAGTCGAGCTGCAGACCGCCACTCAGGGTTTGCAGCAGGTCGGTGTCGAGGCCACCGCGGATCTCCTGCCGGCGCACGTCGGAGATGACCTCGCACTCGGCGACGTCGCCCTGGCTGAGGCAGGTCCGCGCGGAGGTCTGCAGGTAGGAGAGTGAGCTCCGCACCGGCTTGCGCGACCGGCTGATGGACCGGGGCAGCCGGAACGCGTAGTTGAGCGCGCCGGTCAGGTCCTTCTGGTCGAGCTGGGTCTCGTTGCCGTTGGACAGGTTCTGCTGGTCGGTCCGGCTGAGGCCGAGCGTCAGCGAGATCCCGTTGCGGAGACCGATCTGCATGTCGGGCGTGAAGGAGGACGACGAGATCGAGGTCAGCGCCGGCGCGCCGCTCCGGTTGGCCTGCACCGAGCTCCCCTCGCGGCGGCGGAAGCTGGTGCCGAGCGCCAGAACGGAGAACGGGCCGCCCCGGAAGGTGTGGCTCCAGCGGACGTTCCCCACGGGGAACTCGCGCTGCCTGGTCTCCGTCTGCACGAAGCCCTCGCCCACCCGCTGGAACCGCGTCGTCCGGGTGAGCGCGTGCGACAGGGTGAAGGTGATGCCGAACGGCAGGTCGGCGCCGCTCGAGATCGTGGCGGTGCGGGCATCGGACACCCCGCGGGCGGCGGCCCCTTCCTGGCTCAGGAAGCCCCCTTCGAGTCCGCCAAGCGCAAGCTGATACTTGAGGCCGGGATCGAAGGCGCTGAGATCGTATGTCGAGCCCCGGGTGAGACGGGTGCTCACATCCAGCGGGCGGATGCGGGCGACGGCCTTGCCGATCGTGCTGCTGTCGCCCGCGAGCTGGCGCACCAGCCGGGAGAGATCCAGCGCGCCGCCGACCTCGTTGGTGCGCGAGTTATTGAGCGTCTGCGGCAGCACGAAGGCGCCGCTGTCGCCGTCGACCCGTACCGGATCGCGGCTCGACAGCGTGCGCGAGAGCACGAAATTGCTGCTGCTGAGGAACCGCGGCCTGAGCCACGAGGCGAGCGCCGGCGTGAGCGAGAGCGCGGTGGTCAGCGACCGGTCGCGCTCGACGCCCACCGGAATGCCGGCGAGGAACCGCCGCTCGCTGTACGCCAGCCGCCCGATGGGGAGCGAGTCCGGATACACCCGCAGGTCGCGCGTGCTGGTCAGGTCGCTGCTCAGGGTCAGCATCCCGAACGGCTGCCAGGTGAGGCCGGCCGCGTTCCGCCACAGGTGGTTGAGCGCGAGCGTCGGCCGGAGCGCGGCGTCGTCGCTCCGGGCCACCGGGAAGCGGAACGCGGTCGCGTCGGCTTCGTCACGGCTGAGCCCGCTCGCGAACGAGATCCGCGTCGGCACCAGGCTGAACGTCGCCTTCGACAGGCTCTTGCCGAGCTCGCTCTCGCGCAGGAAGCCGGGCAGGATCCCCACCAGCCCGCCGAGCGGCAGGCTGAACCCGTGGCGCCGCATCTGGAGCAGATAGTTGAGGTTGACGACGTAGTTGCTCGAGTGGGCCTCCGACAGCTCGGTCACGGCCCGGCCGTTGGTCAGGCTGGCCGACAGCGACAGCGGATCGAGCAGCCCGCGCGTCAGCCAGCTCGTTCCCGCCCGGTTCCGGCGAATGGCCAGGCTGAACGTGGTGCTGCGGCTTTCCGGGGTCCTGAGTCCGGGGAGGGCGTCGCCCCGGAGATCGGTGCCGGTGAGCAGCTCAGGGCTGATGCCGGTGCGCGCGTGGTTGATCGTGAACGGGATGGACAGGCCGAGGGACGTGGGCAGGAACTTCTCGAGCCGCAGGTTGCTGGAGAATTGCAGGACGTCCTTGCCCAGGTAGGTCGGGTCCTGGTTGATCTGGCGGAACTGCCCGTTCTGCCGGATGTAGGACATGGCGAAGCTGCCCACGTCGGACGCCGTGAGCCGGGCGTCGATCGAGGCCGCGGTGCCCGTGGCCGACACCGGCTCGCTCAGCCGGATGTCGTCCACCCAGAGCTCGACGGTGCCCGTGGTGACCGTCTGGCCGACCCGGTAGATGCCGGCGGAGACCTCCTGCACGGCGGCGAGGTTGGGCGGGTTGACGCCGGGATCGCGAACATGCACCAGGTAGGGGCCATCGCACGCCACATAGGCTTCGGGCTCCTCGGTCCCGCACTCCGCGGCCCCCGAGGGGCCCTGGCCGCTGAGCCATCGATTCTCGATGTCGGCCCGGAGCCGGCGCCAGGTCTCCAGGTCGATCGAGAACTCCGGCTCCCACGTGGTGGACTTCGCCGGCGCCCGGTAGAGGTAGAAGTTGTCGTTGTCGCTGCCCAGCTTCAGGTAGGCCTGGAGGTCGCCCTCCTCCCAGCCGGGTCCCCGGCCGCGCATCCAGACCCGGAGCGTGCGATAGGTGAGCAGGTTCTGGGGGCCGGACGGGACGCGCAGATACGCTTCGGCGCGCTCGTTGGCCCCCAGGTCCTGGGCGATCACGCGGAGCGACCGCTCGTTGATCTGGGTGCCCTGCGCGTTCCGGTCGCCGCCTCGGCGGGCCACGTCGTCGAACACGCCGGGGGGCGACTCGTAGCCCAGGTCGATCCGGTTTTCGGTGGAGACGGTCGAGGTGCTGACGCTGCCGTGCGGCAGGCCCACGGCGCCGGTGAGGCCCGCGATCGGGGTCTCCGACCGGCGCACCCAGGGCGAGCCCACGAAGCGGAGCCGTGCCAGCGCGAGCCGCGCCACGATGTCGGGGCGGTCGGGGCCGCCGTCCGGCGGGGTGACGAGGGTGACGCGAAGATGCTGGGCCAGCCGGAGCGTGGGGGTGTTGATCGTATCGTTGGCCTGGCGGATCGGAATCCGGTACAGCTTCCAGGTGGCCCGGCGTCCCGAGCCGTCCACCGTGCTCACGCCGTCGCGCACGTAGAAGCTGTCGGCGGCGAGATCCACGATGTAGCGGAACACGTTCTCGTTGGGCCCGCCGCCGTCGAGCACCGTGTCGCCGTTCAGGTCCTCGGTGTCGAGGACGCCGTTCCCGTTGGAGCAGCGCGCGCTGAGGTCACCCCAGGGGAACACCGGCACGGTGGTGCTGAGCACCCGGGTGCAGAGCGGCAGCTCCGCCAGCGGCCCCTCCCCGACGATGAAGATCGACGAGGGCCGGTCGCCCAGGATGCCGATGTCGTCGGTCTCGGAGTTGAAGATGCCGATCCCGCTCCGCTCGGTGTCGAGCCGGCCCTGGCCCACGTACTGCCGGCCCGTGAACACGGTGTCCGCGCCGTTGGGGATCATGGTGTCCGGCGCGATGGCGAGCGCGTCTTCGCTCACGGTGCCGAGATCGATGACCAGCCGGACCCCCGCGGAGTCGGCCGGCAGGTCGGCCGGCTGGAACAGCCAGAATTCGAGAAATTCATCCTTGGTCAGGTCGAGGCCGGTGGGGCTGAGCGAGGTGACCATCGAGCGCCAGCGGGGCCGGAAGTCGCGCCGGGGGAGGGTCCAGCGGGCGGCGCTGTTGCGCTGGACGATGCCGCCGGCGGTGTCCGCGTGGAGCGTCAGGTACATGACCGTCTCGGGCTCGTCGCCGCGGCCCGCCACCCGGATGAGGGTGTCGATGTCCTGCGCGTGGAGCTCGATCGGCCGGTTGGTCCCGGCGGCCGGGATCAGGTTCTGCCACGTCAGGGCAACCGCGTCCGCCGGGTCGAAGCCGCCGGCGAACCCGATGTCCTCCAGCCCCGTGGCCTGCTGCGGCTGGCTGCCGAACTCCCACAGCGATTCGCGCAGGGACACGTCGAGTCCCGATTCGCCCTCGAACTCCTCGAGGTACGCCTGCCCCGAGCGGTTGGGGTCGGGCTTGGTGAAGGCCAGCTCCGCGTTCACGTCCAGCAGCGACGGCGCGCTGGACGGCGAGGAGGTGAGCCGGTTGAGCGCCCGGCTCATCCACTGGGGCTTGAAGTGGAGCTCGGTGTTGACCCCGCCGATCAGGTTGGCCGACGCTTCGAAGCCGAGCGCCGGGCGGGTGAAGGGGCTCGACTCGCGCTGGTAGAGGCCAAGCAGGTTGATGGCGCCGCGCTCGCCCAGGGAATAGCGGGTGGACAGCCCGAAGATCGTCGTCGGCGCCACCGCGAACAGCCCGCGCTCCTCGAACCGCGCGGTGACCTGCGCCGAGCCCGTGCCGAACAGGGCGTCGGGGTTGAGGAAGGTCACCGTGCCCACGTCGTAATTGATATCGTAATCCACGTGGCGCTCCAGCTTCCGCCCGCCGATGAAGAGCTGTTCGCTTTCCTCGCGAAGCTGGAGGGCGTTCAGGCTGAGCGTGGTGCGGTCGCCGCCGCCGGTGGCCTGGTACTGCAGCCGCAGGGCGAACTTGGCCGGCGGCCCCTGGCTCGTGAGCAGGAACAGCGGGGTGCGGTACAGCGAATCGGAAATCTCCGCCGGCGAGAGGCGCGCCGGGTCGGCAAACGGCTGCAGATGCGGAAAGATGATGTACGAGTCGCGGATCACCGAAGCCGCGGCGTCCTGCGAGCGGGGGAAGAGCCGGTTCGGCTGGTCGAACACCGCGGGGTCGCTCGGGACGGCCAGCCCGAGCTGCTGCAGGTACGTCTGGGCGTTGCCGCTGATCGGCCGCTCGGATCGGTTCAGCGTGACGCCGACCTGCAGCGATGACGCCTGGAGGTCGGCGCCCGCCACGCGGTAGACCTGGCGCATCTCGTAGCGGAACGTCGGTTGATCGGGTCCCTGTTGGGGCTGCACGATGAGCTCGAGGGTGTCCCGTGCCTGCGAAATCCCCCCGACGTCCACCGTGCCCCGATCCGTCTCGGGGAAGGTGCCCACCGTGGTACCGGCCACCGTGATGTAGCTGACCGCCAGATAGTCGTTCTGGTCCAGCTTGGTGGCCAGGACGATCCAGAGCCCCGACTCGTCCAGATAATAGTCGGTGCCCTGGATCAGCAGCTCCCAGCGGGCCGGCCCGAACTGCTGCGGGCTGTCGCGCCGGCGGGCCAGGGCGCTGATGCCGCCGATGTTGGGGTTGACCTCGCCCTTGCTGGCGGCGGCGCGGTAGCGGTAGACCCGGACCTGCGACGGCCGATAGGTCGGCGGGACGGCGGCCGAGCCCAGGTTGAGGATGTCCAACGCGGGAAAGCCGGGGATGCTGTCGGGATCGGCGATCCAGAAGAACCGGCCGGTCTCGAAGTCGAGGTCCCGCACCTGCCGGTCCTGCGCCTGGGTGGTGGTCTGTCCGACGGTGTAGGTCCGCTCGGAGACCACGCTGCCCTTCTGGGTCGCCGCGAGGGTCTGGAGCTGCACCGCGCCGACCTGGAAGGTCGCATTGACGCCGAAGTTGCTGGCCGGCACGGCGGCCGAGATGAATCGCGAGGGGGGCGGCTGGAACACCACGGTGCCGACGTCGACCCGGCGGACGATCTCGTCCTCGAGACCCTCGTAGTAGATCTGGATGTTGTTGTTGGCCGAGAAGTCGCGCTCGGTGTCCAGGTCCACGTTCACGTGGATTCGCCGGCCCAGCAGCCCGCTGGTGCGCAGGTTGAGCTGGTTGTCGAGGCTCGGCGCCTTGAAGCCGCCCCGGCACCCCGAGTTGGGGTCGAGCGACAGCGCCGGCGTGCACTGCTCCTCGCGCACCCGGGTGGTGCGGATCTCGAGCCGGGCCTGCCCATCGACCGTCAGATCGGCGTACTCGGTGGGCAGGCCGAGGATGTTGCGCCGCGGGCGCCCGCCCTCGGCCGAGTCCTCGAGGGCGACGATCGGCTCCCCGTACAGGGTCCGGAGCCTGAGCCCGCGCGCCCGGTCCAGCCGGTCGGCCGCCAGCGCCTCCGCGAGCGTGCTGTCGAACGCGGCCAGCCGGACCGCCGGAGCGAGCCGGGGGCCGCCCAGCCAGGGGGCACGGAGCGCGGGGGGCTGCTGGAGCGCGAACGGGGGATGCTCGAAGCGGAGCCGGAGACCGAGGTCGCTGGTGTCCGCCTGGGCACAGAGCACCCGAGGCAGCCAGAGGAGGCAGCCCAGGGCAACCAGGAAACGTGTCACTCTAGAGGATCACGCCATGGCTTGAGGATGAAGGCTCGGCCCAATATAATGCGTGTAACAAACCCTTACAACAATATGAGTTAGCTGTCTGCGCCTGCTCAATCGTTATCTCCTTCGCCAGCTCGCCGCGCCGTTCGTCTTCGCGCTCGGCGCGCTGACCAGCCTCATGCTGCTGAGCCAGGTCGCCAAGAAGTTCGGCGCGCTGGTGGGCAAGGGGCTGCCGTGGGGCGTCATCGCGGAGGTGTTCGCGCTGAGCGTGCCGTTCATCGTGGCGATGACGCTGCCGATGGCGGTCCTGCTGGCGGTCCTGTACGCCTTCAGCCACCTCGCCGCGGACAACGAGATCACCGCCATGCGGGCCAGCGGGATCAGCGTCTACCAGGTCCTCGCGCCCGTCCTGGCGTGGGGGGTCTTCATGTCCGCGTTCAATTTCGTGTTCGTGGACCAGGTGCTTCCCCGCAGCAACGCCCGGCTCCGCGGGCTCCTGATCGACATCGGCCGGAAGAAGCCGACCTTCGAGCTGCGCGAGCAGGTCATCAACGAGGTCCCGCCGTCGCAGTACTTCCTCCGGGCGGGCCGGATAGATGCGGCCACCGGGCGGCTCAAGGACATCACCATCTATGACGTCGGCGGCGAGACGAGCCGCCGGATCATCTACGCCGACAGCGGGCGGATGGCCTACGCCGAGGGCCAGACCGACCTGAGCCTCCGGCTGTACGACGGCGCGATCCACCAGTACCGCCCCTCGGACCCGACCGCGTTCCAGCTCACCTACTACAAGGTCGACGACATCCGGGTGAAGAACGTATTCGACGAGCTGGTGCGCAACAGCAGCGAGACGGTGCGGGGCGACCGTGAGATGAGCACCTGCGAGATGCTCTCGGTCATCCACGACGCCGACGCCGACGAGCGCCAGGCCGCCGAGGAGCGCGAGGAGCTGCTCCGCGGCGACCTCCGGACGCTGCTGAGCCTGCCGCCGCTCGGCCCGCCCGCCGAGCCCACCATCCATGAGCGATTGCCGGGGTATTGCGGCTGGATCGACCGGCTGCAGGGAATCTTGACACCGAGGACGGCGGAAGCCCAGACGCCTGCACAGCGGCCCCAGCCCTCGAAGCTCGGGCTCCCCAGGGTTCCCCGCCAGTCCCCGGCAACCGGGCGGGCCGAGCCGCGGGTCCAGCTCTCCAACTGGTCACAGGTGGCCACCGCGACCGACCGGGCCAAGGACGCCAGGCGCCAGGCCGACCGGTATTGGGTCGAGGTGCACAAGAAGTGGGCGATCAGCATGGCCTGCATCTCGTTCGTGATCATCGGGGTGGTGATGGCGCTGCGGTTCCCGCGGGGAGGGATCGGGCTCGTGATTGGCGGCGGGCTGCTGGTCTTCTCCATTCATTATGTGGGCCTCACCGCCGGGGAGAGCCTGGCCGACCGGGGCCTGGTGTCGGCGTGGGCCGCGATGTGGAGCCCGAACATCGTGCTCACCGTCATCGGGCTCATCGGCCTCGTGCGGGTGAGCCGCGAGTCCGGATCCACCCGGGGCGGCGACTTCCAGGAGATCTTCGACGCGGTGCGGCAGCTGGTCCGCCGGCTCCTCCGGCTGAAGCCGGCGGGAGAGGCCCGGTGAAGCGCGTCCGCACGCTCGACCGGTACGTGTTCGGAAGCTGGGTCCGCATCTTCGTGCTGACCGCGCTGGGCTTCCCGCTGGTGTCGATCCTGATCAATCTGACCGACACGCTGAACCGCCTGCTCGACCGCGGGCTGACCCCGCGGGACATCGTGGTCAGCTACATCTACTCGATTCCCGAGAACGCCTTCATCGTGATGCCGGCGGCGGTGCTGTTCGCGACCGTGTTCACCGTCGGGGCCATGGGCCGCCACTCCGAGCTCACCGCGGCCAAGGCCAGCGGCATGAGCTTCCACCGGGTCGTGCTGCCGATCTTCGTGGCGTCGGCGCTGGCGACGGTGCTGGCGTTCGTGGTGGGCGAGGTGGCGCCGGGCGCCACCGCACGCCAGGCGGAGATCCAGAAGTCCAAGCAGGCGCGACCCACCGCCTCGCGGTACAACTTCGTCTACCGCGCCGACGCGGGATGGGTCTACACGGTCCGGTCGCTCGACGTGAACACGCGCCGGCTCAAGCAGCTCCTGCTCGAACGCCAGGGCGAGGGCCTCGAGTACCCCAGCCTCATCATTACCGCCGACAGCGCCAGCTTCGATGACGCCCACCGCACCTGGCAGGTGAAGAACGGCACCAGCCGGATCATTGCCGGTCCGAGCCGGCAGGCGAGCTTCGAGTTCCGGACCATGCGCCTGCGCGCCCTGACCCAGTCCCCCGCCGACCTGCTGGCCGAGCCCAAGGCGCCCGACGAGATGCGCTACGCGGAGCTGGGCCGGTACATCGACGCGCTCAGGCGGTCGGGTAACGACGCCAACAAGCTGATCGTCGAGCAGGCGCTGAAGCTGGCGCTGCCGGCCACCTGCCTCATCATCGCGCTGTTCGGCGCGCCGCTCGCGGTCCAATCCCCGCGTGCCGGCGCCGCCGTCGGCGTGGCGATCAGCCTCGGCACCACGATCATCTTTCTGCTGGTGACCCAGATCATGAAGGCCGTCGGCTCGGGCGGGCTCATCGATCCCATGCTGGCGGCGTGGCTGCCGAACATGGTGTTCTTCGCGGCGGGGGTGGGATTGATGGCGAGGGTGAGGACATAGGGCGGAAAGACGGAAAGACGGAAAGGTGGAAAGGTAGAAAGGACCCGCGGCCGGGCGCCGGCCGACTCACCGCCTTTCCGCCTTTCTACCTTTCTACCTTTCTGTCTTTCCGCCCTTCCGCTTTCCCCCATCTATATTTGATCCATGACCCCCCCACCCCCCGTCATCATTGGAACGGGCATCGCCGGCCTCTGGACTGCCTGGCGGCTCGCTTCGGAAGGGCGGGCGGCGGTGGTGGTCACCAAGGAGTCCCTGGCCGACAGCGCCAGCGCCTGGGCCCAGGGCGGGATCGCGGTGGCGCTCGGGCCGGGCGACAGTCCCAGCCAGCACGCCGCGGACACCCTCGCGGCCAGCGACGGGCTGGCCGACCCCGAAGCCGTCAGAATCCTTACAAGCGAAGGTCCCGAAAGGATTTACGAGCTCCTCGCGCTGGGTGCCCGGTTCGATCGCGGGAGCGACGGGCGGCTCCGGTTCGGGCTTGAGGCGGCCCACACGCGAGCCCGGATCATCCACGCGGGCGGCGACCGGACCGGGGCCGCGCTGATCGGGTGCCTGGCGCACGTGGTCCGGGAGCATCCGCTCATCGAGCTGATCGAGCACACCGAGGTCACCCGGCTGCTGCTGGATGAAAGAGGGATGGCGGGTGTCGTCGCCCTGCCGCACGGGGGCGAGAGCCGTGTCATCCCGAGCCGGGCGGTGGTCCTGGCCACCGGCGGCGTCGGGCAGCTCTATGCGGTCACCACCAACCCGAAGGTGGCCACCGCCGACGGCTGGGCGCTGGCCCACCGGATCGGCGCCCGGCTCCGGGATCTCGAGTTCCTCCAGTTCCATCCCACCGCGCTCAAGCTACCCGGCGTGAACCCCGCGCCCCTCATTTCGGAGGCGGTCCGCGGCGCGGGCGCCCGGCTGGTGGACCGCGCGGGGCGCCGTTTCGCGCTCGACGCCGATCCGCGGGGCGAGCTTGCCCCCCGCGACATCGTCGCCCGCGCGGTGGCCGCGGCCGACGCGGCGGGCGGTGCGTGGCTCGACGCGCGGCAGGTCAAGGAGTTTCCGACGCTGTTCCCGGGGATCACCGCCATGCTCGCCCTCCGCGGGCTCGACGCGGCGCACGACCTCCTGCCGGTGGCGCCCGCGCTGCACTACGCGATGGGGGGCGTCCAGACCGATCTCGAGGGCCGCTCCGACGTCCCGGGTCTCTGGGCCGTGGGCGAGGTGGCCTCCACCGGCGTCCACGGCGCCAACCGCCTCGCGTCCAACTCGCTGCTCGAGGGGCTGGTGTTCGCGCACCGCGCGGGACGAAGCGTCGGTGCCGCGGCAGCAGACGCGGCCACGACCCACGACCCACGACCCACGACCGCGCCAGCCGAGCACGACGGCGGCGCCGACGGATCGTGCGAAGGGATCCGGCAGCAGATGCGCGAGCTGATGACCGCCAACGTCGGCGTGCAGCGCTCCGAGGCGTCCCTGCTCCGCGCCGAGCAGGAGCTCGACCGGCTGACCCGGGAGGCGCCGGTCGGAGCGTGGCGCACCCGGAACCAGCTGCTGGTGGCGCGGTTGATCACAGAGGCGGCACGCCGGCGCCGCGAGAGCCGGGGCGGGCACCGCCGGCTCGACTACCCCCCGCCCGTCTTCACGCGGGAGAGCGCATGACCGTCGCACTGCCCGTGATCGAGCGGCTGGACCAGACACCGGAACAGATCGCCGCGCTGCAGGCGGAGATCCGCGAGCTGGCCCGGGGCCGGAACGCCGTCGTGCTGGCCCACAACTACCAGCGGCCGGAGGTGCAGGACGTGGCCGACTACGTGGGCGACTCGCTCGGCCTCTCCCGCCAGGCGGCTGCCACTCCCGCGGAGGTCATCATCTTCGCCGGCGTGCACTTCATGGCCGAGACCGCCGCGATCCTGTCGCCCTCGAAGCGGGTGCTGCTCCCCGACCTCCGGGCCGGCTGCTCGCTCGCGGCCACCGTGACGGCGGAAGACGTGCGGCGGTGGAAGGCGGAGTTCCCCGGCTACATCACCGTCGGCTACGTCAATACCACCGCCGAGGTGAAGGCGGAGCTCGACTACTGCTGCACCAGCGGCAACGTGCTGGACGTCATCGACGCCATCCCGGAGGACAAGGGGATCCTTTTTCTACCCGACTTCTTCCTCGGCGCCCACGTCCGCCGCATGCGGCCGGACCGCCGGGTCGAGGTCTGGATGGGCGAGTGCCACGTGCACAAGGGGATCCGCGCCGAGACGCTGAACGCCGCGCGCGAACGCTACCCGGACGCCGAAGTGCTGGTGCACCCGGAGTGCGGCTGCGCGGGCCAGCTCATCTACGAGATGGGACGGGGCGACATCCGGCCGGAGGGACTGCACATCGCGTCCACCGAGGGAATGATCCGTGCTGTGACGGCGCGGCCGGTGCAGCGGTTCATCGTCGCCACCGAGACCGGGATCATGCACCGGATGGAGCAGATGGCGCCGGACAAGGAGTTCATCCCGGCCGACCCCGAGGCGCAGTGCGCGTTCATGAAGACCATCACGCTGACCAACGTGCGCGACTCGCTCGCCCTCGACCAATACCACATCACCGTCCCGCCGGACATCGCGGCGCGGGCCCGCGGCGCCATCGACCGCATGGTGGCCCTCGGCCGGTGAGCGCGGACGTCGCGCGCGTCGCCGCCCTGGCGCTCGAGGAGGACGGCGGCACCGACGTCACCACCGCTGTCACCGTTCCGCCGGGGCTCCAGGCCGAGGGGGTCATCGAGTACCGGAGCGGCGGCGTGCTGGCCGGCGCCGCCTGGGCCGACGCGGTGGCCCGCGCGTGCGACTGTCGTGTCGAGTGGCGCGCCGCCGACGGGCGCGAGGTGCGGGCCGGCGCGGCCGTGGGCCTGGTGCACGGGTCGCTCGCCCGGATCCTCCGCGCCGAGCGGCCGATGCTCAACCTCCTCCAGCGGGCCTGCGGCATCGCGAGCGCCACCCGCGCCTACGTGGACGTCGTCGCGGGCACCCGTTGCCGCGTGCTCCACACCCGGAAGACCGCGCCCGGTCTCCGCGCGCTCGACATCGCCGCCGTGCTGGCGGGCGGGGGCGCACGGCATCGGACGGACCTGAGCCACGAGGTGATGATCAAGGACAATCACTGGCGGGCGCTGGCCCGGAGCGGTACCACGCTCGCGGCGGCGCTCGAGCAGGCGCGGCGAAAGGGGATCTCGGCGCTCCAGGTCGAGGCGGAGTCGCCGGCGCAGCTGGCAGAGGCATGCGCGGCAGGCGCGACGCGGCTGCTGGTGGACAACCAGACGCCGGAGACCGTGGCGCTCTGGGGCGAGCGGGCGCGGGCGCTCCGGCCGGGGATCGAGATCGAGGCCACCGGCGGGATCACGCTCGCGAACGTGCGGGCGTACGCGGAGGCGGGGGCGGACTTCGTGTCGGTCGGGGCGCTCACGCACAGCGTGCGGGCGCCGGATCTGGCCATCGAGGTGCGAGTGCTGGACTAGTTCCGGCGAGCTAGACCGGCTTCTCTATTCACCACAGAGGCACAGAGGGCACGGAGAAACACGGAGAGTTCCCGGTCAGGAAAGGCCCCTTGGACCCGGACAACACCAACAACTTGGTGGTGGCTCCGCGTCCCGATGCCCTCCGTTTCCCTTCCCTCTGTATTCCTCCGTGCCCTCTGTGCCTCTGTGGTGAACGACCGTACGGCCCCGAACTCCCGGCGGCAGCGAGCGGGCTATTCCACCTCCAGCGCGGTAGCAGCCGCACGCCCGCCCCAGGTCCGCCAGCCGTAGTACACCGGAATCCCAGCGAGAATGATTCCGAATGTGATTCCGGTGTCGACCGGATCCGTCCACAGCGCGTTGACGACCATGGCTACCGATGCCACGAGGAACAGCAGCGGGACGACCGGATAGCCCCACGTGCGGTACGGACGCGGCATGTCCGGCCGGGTGCGGCGGAGGACGAAGACGGCGGCCACGGCCAGCGCGTAGAACGGCCAGATGCCGAGAATGAACTTGTCGGCCAGTTGCTGGAAGTCGTTGAACAGCACGTACAGCACCCCCAGCCCGGTGGCGAGCCAGATGGCCACCGACGGGCTCTGGAACCGGGGTGAGACCCGGGCGATGCTCCGGAAGAAGAGCCCCCGGTCGGCCATGGCGAAGAAGATCCGCGGGCCGGTGATCATCGACCCCGTGAGCGCGCCGAAGCACGACAGCATGACCACCGCCGAGATGACCGCGCCGCCCGCGCCGGCGAACAGCGGGATCCGGTCGGCCGCGGTGGCGGCGATCAGCTTGGCGCCGGCCATTTCGGGCAGCGGCACCAGCCAGATGTAGGCCACGTTGAGCAGCAGGTAGACGAGCACGATGGACGCCGTCCCCAGGATCAGCGCGAGCGGCAGCGTCCGCGCCGGGTTCTTCACCTCGCCGCCGACGAACGACAGGTCCGCCCACCCGTCGTAGGTCCACATGATCGCGATGAGCGCGGTCCCCATGAGCGAGAGATCGAGCCCGCCCTGCCACGCCGGCGTGAAGTGCCCGGCGCTGCCGGTCCCCGCCGTAAAGGCCAGCAGCACCAGCGCCGCGAGCGCGCCGTACTTGGCGACCGTGGTCACGTTCATGACCACCGCCGCGCTGCTCACCCCGACATAGTTGAGGATGCCGACCAGCAGCACCGCGCCCGCGGCCACCCAGCGCACCTGGGCCGGCGACAGCTCGATGAAATAGCCCAGGTACTCGGCGAAGATGGTCGAGATGGCGCCGAGGGCCGACGCCCGGATGACGGTCAGCTCGGACCACCCGAACAGGAAGGCCGGGAGCGGCCCGAACCCCTCGAGGATGTAGGCGAAAACCCCGCCGGACCGCGGCAGCGCCGCCGCCAGCTCGGCGTAGGTGAGCGCGCCGAACAGCGCAACCAGCCCCCCCACGATCCAGGCCAGGAGCACCGGGCCTGGCTGGTTCAATTGCCCCGCGACGCTGGCGGGGACCCGGAAGATGCCGCTCCCGATGGTGGAGCCCACGAGGACCGCGATGGCACTCCCGAGCCCCAGGTGCCGGGGGAGGCGCTCACCCCAGGCATCGCGTTGTGACGACATGGGCTAAATATAGGCTTGACAAGGCTCTGCCGAACAGGTTCTTTCCCCGCGTTATGACGAGTTCCACCCCCGATCGGGCGCGTCTCCTGCGCCGGCTGGCCTGGACCGGCGCCGCCCTGGCCTTCGGACTCATCGTGCTCGGCGGCATCGTCCGGATCACCGGTTCGGGCCTGGGTTGCGGCGAGCACTGGCCCCGCTGCAACGGCGAGTGGTTCCCGCCGCTCGACCTCCCCACCCTGATCGAAATCGGCCACCGCTGGGCGGCCGCGCTGGTGAGCGTCTTCGTGCTGGCCGTTGCCGTCGTCGCCTGGCTGCGGCACCGGAGCGAGCCGGCCCTCCGGAACCCGGCGCTCCTCGCCCTCGTGCTGCTCGTGGTCCAGGTGCTCCTTGGCGCGGTCACCGTCAAGCTCTCGCTCCCGCCCTGGGTGATCATCACCCACCTGGCCAATGCCATGCTGCTCCTGGCTACGCTGATGGTGGTCGGGCTCCGGGCCGGGGCGCCGGAGGGGGCGGAGGCACCCCGGCTCGACGCGCGGCATGCGTCGCACGGGCTCGTGCTGGCGACGGCCGCGTTCGGGTTCGTCGTGATCCTGTTCGGCGCGCAGGTCGCCAACTTCCACGCGGGAATGTTCTGCCTCGGCTTCCCCCTGTGCGACGGCGGGGTCCTGCCGCCGCTCTCCGCCCGCGGGGCGCTCCACTGGTCGCACCGGGTGCTGGCCTACCTGTTCCTGGGCCTCGCGCTGATGATGGTGGTCCGGGTGAGCCGCCGGCACGACCCGGCCAGCCGGCAGCTCCGGCGCGCGGCCGGCATGGTGCTGGCCGCCACGGTAGCGCAGATCGCCGTCGGCGGGGCGATGGTGCTGCACCTGCTTCCGCCGGCGCTCAGGGCGCTCCACCTGCTGGTGGGGACGCTGGTTTGGGCATCGCTGGTGGCGCTCGTGTTCCACTCTCGGCGGACGCCCGCCGGGGAGCGCGAGGTCGTGCCCGCGGCGCCCGGCGTGCGCCATCCGTCGGTGGCGTCCGACCTGGTCACGCTCACGAAGCCGCGGATCATCTCGCTCCTCCTGGTCACCACGCTCGCCCCGATGTTCATCACCCCGGCCGGCCTCCCCACCTGGAGCCAGCTCTTCTGGGTGACGGTGGGCGGCTACCTGATGTCCGGCGGCGCCAACACGATCAACATGTGGTTCGACCGGGACATCGATACCCGGATGTCGCGCACCAGGGCCAGGCCCATCCCCGCGGGGCGGATCTCGGCCGGGTTCGGGCTGGCGTTCGGCGTGGCGCTCGGGCTCGCGGCGTTCGCCGTCTTCTGGTACCAGGTCAACGAGCTGAGCGCCTGGCTGGCGCTCGCCGGCCTCCTGTTCTACGTCTTCATCTATACGATGTGGCTCAAGCGCACGAGCCCGCAGAACATCGTGATCGGCGGCGCGGCCGGCGCGTTCCCGCCGCTGGTCGGCTGGGCGGCGATGACGGGGCGGATCGACCTGGCCGCGGTGTACCTGTTTGCCATCATCTTCTACTGGACCCCGCCCCACTTCTGGGCCCTGGCGCTCATCAAGCAGGCGGACTACGCGCGGGCGGGCATCCCGATGATGCCGGTGGTCCGGGGCGAGGCGCGCACCAAGTACGAAATGCTGGTGTACACGCTGATGCTCCTGCCGCTCACTATCATGCCGACGTTCTTCGGCGCGCTTGGACCCTTCTACGGCGTGGCGGCCGCGATCCTGGGCGCGCGGCTGCTCTGGTACTGCATCCGCCTGCTGCGCGAGAAATCCATCACGCCGGTGGCCTGGCAGATGTACAAGTATTCTCTCCTCTACCTGGCGCTGCTCTTCGCGGCCATGGGGGTCGATCGCGCGCTGCCGTTCGGCCACACGTCGGCGCCGCGCGACGTGATCATCCTCGACCGGCCGGGCGAGGAGCTCGCGACGCCGGCCGGGGCGCACGTTCATCCTTGAAGGCGCCGTTCACGTTGGGCGCCGCATTCACCACAGAGGCACGGAGGGCACGGAGGGCTCCTGGTCCGGGAAGGCTCCCTGGACTCGGAGAACACCAACAGCTTGGTGGTGGCTCCGGTCCCGGGTGGCCTCCGAGTCCCCGGCCCCTCTGTGACCTCTGTGCCTCTGTGGTGAATCCCGCCGGCCGGCCCCATGACCATCCCTGAGCCGGCCGAGCAGCCCAAACGCCGCCGGCTCCCCAAGCCGGGCCGGCTCATGCGGCTCTGGCCGCGGGTGCGGCCGTACCGGGGGATCCTGCTGGGCGCGACGGTGGCGCTGGTGCTGAGCAGCCTCGCCAGCCTGGCGTTTCCGATGGCGGTGAAGTATCTGCTCGACGCCGCGTTCGTGAACCACGACCGGTCGCTGCTCGACCGCATCGCGCTCGGGCTGGTGGGGCTCTTCTGCGTCCAGGCCGTGCTCAACTACATCCAGGCCTACCTGCTGAGCGCCGCGGGCGAGAAGGCCGTGGCCGGGCTTCGCCGCGAGCTGTTCGCGCGGCTGCTCGACATGCCGCCGGGCTTCTTCGCCGAGCGGCGGACGGGCGAGCTGACCAGCCGCCTCACGGTGGACATCGGCCTGCTGCAGAGCGTGCTGAGCCATCAGGTCTCGGAGTTCTCCCGGCAGGTCCTGGCCCTGGTGGGCGGAGTCATCCTGCTCACCTGGCTGCAGCCGCGGCTCACCCTCACCGCGCTGGGCGTGGCGCCGGTGGTGGTGGGGACGGCCATGATCTTCGGCCGGCGGCTCCGCCGCATGACCACCACCGTCCAGGACCGGGTGGCCGAGGCGAGCGCGGTGGCGGAGGAGGCGTTTTCGCAGATCCGCACCGTGCAGAGCTTCGTGCAGGAGCCGGCCGAGCGGGAGCGCTACGGCGACCGGATCGACGCCAGCGTGCGGACGGCGCTGCAGCGCGCCAGCGTCCGCGGCGTGTTCTTCGGGATGCTCACCTTCTCGACCTTCGCCGGGATCGTCTTCGTGCTCTGGCAGGGCGGCCTGCTGGTGCTGGACGGCAAGCTCACGGCCGGGGCGCTGGTCTCCTTCCTTCTGTATACGATCACCATCGCCGCCTCGATCGGGGCGCTGGCCACTTCCTTCACCACCTACCAGGAGGCGGTGGGCGCGGCCGAGCGGGTGTTCGAGATCCTGGAGATGGCGCCGGACATCGCCGACCCGGCCGACCCGGTGCTGCTCCCGAGGCCGGTGCGCGGGCGGGTGGCGTACGAGAACGTGAGCTTCCGCTACCTGGCGGACGCGGGCGCCCCCTGGACGCTCGACGGGGTCAACCTGACCGTGGCGCCGGGCGAGATCGTGGCGCTGGTGGGCCCATCGGGCGCGGGAAAGACGACCCTGGTATCGCTGCTTCCCAGGTTCTGGGACGTGGAGCGGGGCCGGATCACGCTCGATGACGTGGATATCCGCGACCTGCGCCTGGCCGATCTCCGCGGCGCCATCGGGATCGTTCCGCAGGAGCCGGCGCTGTTCAGCGGAACCGTGCGCGAGAACATCGCCTACGCGCGCCCGACGGCGACGGACGCGGAGGTCGAGGCGGCAGCCCGGGCCGCGCACGCCCACGAGTTCATCGAGCGCCTGGCGCTGGGCTACGAGACGCTGGTGGGCGAGCGCGGGATCAAGCTGAGCGGCGGCCAGCGGCAGCGGGTGGCGATCGCGCGGGCCATCCTCAAGGACCCGGCGGTGCTCATTCTGGACGAGGCGACGAGCAACCTCGACACCGAGAGCGAGCGGCTGATCGAGGACGCCCTCTCGCGGCTGCTGGTGGGACGGACCACGCTCATCATCGCCCACCGGCTCAGCACGGTGCAGCGGGCGGACCGGCTGGTGGTGCTGGAGCACGGGCGCATCGTCGAAGAGGGCACGCACGGGGAGCTGCTGGCGCTGGGCGGCCTGTACGCGCGGCTGTATCAGCGGCAGTTCCGGGAGGGCGAGCGGCCGTCATTCCTCGAGGCGCCGTCGGCCGGGGTCTGAAGTCCCGCCGTGTAGCGTAGCACCCGCCACTCGCCCGCCGGGTGGCAGCAACAGCGCCGTGCGGGAAACCCCCGCACGGCGCTGCTGTGAGGACAGGATTTCCGAGGGTCGCGCCCTAGTCGCCCGTTTCCACGGGAATCTCATGCGTGAGCGAGAGCTGGATGAATGGAGGCGCTCCTCCTGCAAAGAGTACGACCGCGAGATAGTACGTCCCCGTGTCCAGGTCGAACGTAGCGCTCTCCGGATTGTTCGCGCTCGCGCCATCGAATGCTGCCTCCGCGCAGCCCACATCGAAGCAGAGCACCTCGTCGACGTCGGCCGTGCCGGGCCAGCTCGTCGCGACTGTGTACGAGCCTGAATCGGCCACGGTGATCTTGTAGTACTGCGCCAACGCAAGCCCACCGTCGCCGCTGATGTCCGCGCCGGTGAACGTTCCGGCATCGAGGAGACTGACCGTCTCCCCCAGCGCGGGCACCGGGAGTTCAGGAGCGGTCGTCACCGCGTCGGTCCCGGGGAGTCCGGTCGGGCTGGCGGACACAACGTCGATGGACGGAAGTGTCAGGGGCAGACCTGGCAGGAAGTCGGCGCTCACACCGCTCAGCGTTACCGACCCGGTGCTGCCGGGAGGTATGATGGCGGTGATCGATGTGCCATCCTCGGACACCGATTGCACGATACCTGGCCCGAGGTCGGACTCGATGGCGGCATCCGCGCCGAACGTGTACCCGGCAGGGAGCGTAATGGTGACTGGCTCGTTGAGCGCTGGCGAAGCGTTGGAGAACGTCGCCGCGATCCCGGTAGGGATGACGCTCACCGGGACGGTATCGGTAACACCTCCGCTGGTGATCTCGAACGAGGAGGCCCCCGGCGCCAATCCGGTGACCACGAAACGCGCGCGGGTTTTCAGCGAGGTTCCGTTGGTCGTCTCCAGAAAGGTGCTGTCCCGGACGACCGAGACCTCCGGGCCGGCGTTGACCGCCTCGAACTCCCCGGGCAGCTGGTTGCCCTGGTCGTCCTGCAGTTGGGCGACGACGAAGACGCTGGCGTCCTGACTGACGAACACCACGGAAGGGTCCGCGACGATCTTCTGGTCCGCCTCGCGGAAGGAATCCGTGGGATCTCCACCGCAGGCCGTGGCGCCGGCAGCAAGGAGGAGAAGCAAGCCGCACTTCGAACGCGTCATACGGGCACCTCGTGTGAGAGAGCGATGGAAACGGTTCGGTCGGTCGAGCGGCGGTTCAAACTGGGGGCGCCCCTCACGGGCGCCGCGCCGCCGCTATCAGGTCCACGCCGAGGAACCGGCCGGCGTCTTCGACGGCCGGCCCCCCGAGCAGTTCCCCCCAGCCCGGCAATCCGGGCTCTTTCAGGTCATTCGAATAGATCAGCGTGTACGCGCCGAACCCCGACCGATCGGCGAAGATGTAGTACGCGCCCTTGCCGGAGGCGTAGCGCCAGACCTCGTACGGTGGGGCCCGGCCCTCCTGCTGCCGCCGGTAGACCTCCTCGGGCGCGCCGTTCCTGGCGTAGATCCGCCCGCGGTCGGAGCGCCAGCCGGCCACCGGGTTGCGTCCCCCCTCGCGGTAGGTCTGGTTGGCGTAGTCGATGGCGTTGTAGAACTGCTCGCGACGCTCATTGCGCGGTGTCCCGGGGGTAGGGTCGCGCGCTTCCCAGAACTTGGCCAGGAACCGCCGCTTGGCGCTTACGCTGAGCCGCTCGCTCCACGCCTCGAGCTCCCCGGACTCCGCGATGTACGTCAGCGGGGCCTTTGCCTGATCGAGCTGGGCGTTGGTCATCTCGCCGAAATATCCCTCGTCCGTGACGCGGCGCTCGGCACGCCTGGCGCTGTCCCGTGCCAACGTCTCTCCGAGGGGCGCCATCACGAATTCCCCGGACCGGCGCACGACGCCATCCTGGAGCTTCATCTCCGCCGTCATGGTGAACTCGCCGGGCGGGAGTCCGGTGAGATCCAACTGACCCTTGAGAATGCTGCCGCCTGGCGCGACGACGATCGGGATGGATGTGGTCTGCAACATCTTCGAGCCGGCCGAGTCGGCCACCAGGACGCTCAGGGAGCCCTTGTCCGCCGAGGGCGAATACGCCTCGAGCAGGTAGAACACCTTGGGCCTGAGCGGCGTGATGGTGACCTCAGCCGCCGCGGTGACCAGGTTGTTGCCGGTCCGGAACTCACCCGGTCGCGGTCCGGCCTCGCTGTCCGCCGGTACCCGCATCTCCGGCGAGATCAGGAGGTCGGAGGCCCGGCTGGTGTCCGCCAGCGCGTCGATGGGCACCGCGGCGCTCACTTGGCGGCCCGACACGGAGTCCCGCACCTCCACCTCGAAGCGGTAGTGACCCGGGGCGATGGCGAAGTCCACGATCTCGACCGCGGACTGGTTCGATGCCCCCGCCCCGGACTGCACGTGGTTGACCCACTCCTGATGGAACAGCGTCAGGCCGGTGGAGTCCGCTACCCGGGCCGAGACCTTGTAGCTGCCCGCGCCGCCCGCACCGGCCGGCGTGACGATGGACAGCGGAATCTGCACCAATCCCTTCACCCGGGTCTGCTTCGAGTCGGCCCGGTAGAAGCGGAGCGCCCGGACAGTCAGAGCCGTATCGCTCTGCCGGGCCCCGCCCGCCGCGGGCATCATACCGAGCACCGCGGCGAGGCCGGCCGTCATCAATCGCAACATGTACATATCCGATCCACGGGGACCCAGGTCCCCGAATGCAAGGCTACCAGCCGACCGACACGCTGAAGAAGTTCGTGCCGCCCAGCACGCCGTGGTACTTCCAGGCGTAGTCCAACCCGAGATCGAAGCCCGGGCTGCCGTAGTTGACGCCGCCGCCAAGCGCGAGACCCTGGAGGTTCTCCTCGTCGCTCAGTGCCGTACTGCTCCGCGGGTCCGTGGGGCTCAAGTTATTGGAGGCCATGTAACTGTAGCTGCCGCGAACCGCGAATCCGAACGGCGAGTCCCCGAGGTGCTGGGAGGCCCACTCCGCTCCACCCGAGAACCCGGCCTTGTTGTTGTTGGGCTGGTTGAAGTCGCCGAGCAGCGTGAGACGGTTGTTCTCGCTGGTCATGAGATCGTACGACAGGCCGACCCGGAAGATCGTCGGCAGGTTGAACCCCGAAGTCCGGAACTGCGAGGGCTGCGGGTTTTCCGGGACGGTCGGCTCGCCCGGAATGGGGTCGCGCGGGGTATCGGTATCGAGCGCGCTCCCGCTGTACGACAGGTTGGTGCCGAGGTTGGCCAGCACGAAGGAGAACTGGATCGGGTGGCCGTTGAGCTGGGAATGGAAGTTGGTGCCGAAGTCCACTCCGAAGGCCGAGCCGTTGGCCTCGCCGAGCTGGTCGAAGATCCCCTTGGCCGTGATGCCGGCGGAGAACCGGTCGGAGAAGTTCTGCGACAGCGTGATGCCGGCGAAGGTCTCGTTGACCGAGTACACCGACCCGGTGCCTTCCGGCTGGACGGCAGTGTATACCGGCTGGTCCTTGAAGCCGTAGGTACCGACCTGGAAGCCGATGGCGCGGGTGCCGCCCGAGAAGGGAAAGACCAGGCCACCCCAGCTATACCGGGTATCGGCGATGTAATCGTAGGTGCTGACCATCGCGCCCGGCCGCGAGATGAGCGCGGCCCCGCCGGGGTTGTAGTAGAGCGCGCTGACGTCGCTCGCGATGGCGGCGAACGCGCCGCCGAGCGCGGTCCCGCGTGCGCCGGCGCCGAACAGCAGGAATTCGGCCGAGGTGGTTCCGTATGAAGTGTTGTCCTGGTTGATGTCGTCCTGGGCGGACGCCACCACCGGGAGCCCACTCAGCATCGCGGCCACCAGTGCGGCCAGGTGTCGAGCCCGAAATTCACTCATATGCGTTCCGTCTCCTGGATGCGGGGGGGGACAGGTCCGAAGGCCTGCCCCCGGGGGCCACTACTACTGAGCGAAGTTGACGATCGTGAACCGCCCCACCCTTCGGGCGTCGCCTGCTTCGATGT
This sequence comes from Gemmatimonadales bacterium, assembly GCA_035699205.1. Classification (GTDB taxonomy): domain Bacteria; phylum Gemmatimonadota; class Gemmatimonadetes; order Gemmatimonadales; family GWC2-71-9; genus CAVVWJ01. Next base: position 7,007 of record DASSBA010000115.1, on the reverse strand, counting down.
GATAGAAGTACACGCCGCTCGCCACGACCTGGTTGTTCCGGTTCCTGACGTTCCAGTTCTCGGCGCCGCCGAACTGGTCCGAGTGGTGTTCGAGCATGTTCACCAGGACGCCGCTCGACGAGTAGATCCGCACGATCGCGTCCGCCGGCAGGTTGACGAACTTGATGATCTTCGTGTCGGTGGTCTGCTCGAACTCGTTCGTGACGTAGTACGGGTCCGGCACGGTGTGGACGCGGGTGAGGTCGTTCTTGTTCGCCGCGACGAGCGTATTCGTGGCGTCGTACGACAGCTTGACGCTCGCGCCGAGCGCGGCAAAGTTGCGCGTTCCGGGTGTGAATTTGTAAGTGCCCGTGGAACCATTCACGACCCCGATGTAGCTCCGGAGCGTCCACACCGTGCCGCTGGCCGGCACGGCCGCGGGCGGTGCCAGCTCGAACATGAAGATCTGCCCCGAGACGTACATGCCGAACCCGGGATTGGGCCGGGCCGCCGCCGTGGCTCCGTCGGCTGCACTGCCGCCATAGATCGCCACGGACCCCGGCACCGCGGTGTCGCTCAGCTTGTAGGCCGCCCCTTCGCAGCCGAGCGCCTGATCGGGGTTACGGTCTGCGTCGCTCAGCGGGAACACGCATCCGAAATCCAGCAGCGTGAGGACATCCGGACGCGCATCGCCGGAACCGGCGGCGGTCGTCCCCGACTGGTTGAGGAACCCCCAGCCGGCGCCGAGGCTGTCGGTCATGAACGGCACCGCGACGTTGTCGGTGATGTCGATGACCGAATCGACCTTGCCCGCTGCCCCCCAGTACACGTTGAAGTCGGCGGCTCGCACCGCACCCGCGAGGGTGGACTCGACCGCACGATATCCACCGCTCATCTGGGTGTACGATTGCGGGTTCTGGATCGTGAGCACACCCGGCAGCTCGCCGGCGTTGTTGTTATCGGTAGCGTTACCGCTGCCGGCCACGTTGCCGGCATTCGGATCGGCTTTCGTCTCGTTGTCCCCCACGAACCACCGGGGTCCGTTGAACTGGCAATCGCCGCCGAACAGGGCGTCGACGAAGCAGCCCCGACCCCACGCGGACTGCGCCTGATATCCGTCGATGGCCTGGGTGAGCTGCCCGCTCTGGACATACCCCGCCGGCACGTCATACCGGGCGGAGAGTCCCGCGTCGATGGTGGCCGCGGGGAACGGAGGGCTGGTTGAGCTCACATCGTCCAGGTCGAGCGGCTGCACCACGGAGATCGTCACCGTGTCGAGCACGCCGGTGGCCGAGCTCGTTTCATAGGTGTAGGTGACCGGAATGCCGTTGCGGGCATCGCCCAACCCGAGCCCGATGAGGGTCGTCGAGAACGCGCCCTGTCCCAGGTAGAGGGTCTGCGCGAACCCGCCGACGAAGTCGGGAGTCACCCCATTGGGCGCGGGGAATTTCCCGCTGAATTTCCCGGTGGCCGGATCGAGGGTCGGCACCGAGGTCGTGTTGACCGCGACACCGCGGCCCTCCACCGAGGGCGTCAGCGTGACCTTGCTCTCGAAGTTCCCGGCGGCGGCCACCGGCGTGACCGGCTTGGTAATGCGCGGGGACTCGATGCTCGACGGACCCGACTGGAAGGAGTTGATGTCGAACGACGTGACCGAGTAGAAGTACCGCAGATTGCTGCGGACGCCGCGGTCGACGAAGATGAACGGCACCCCGCTGTCCCGCAGGTCGGGGAACCCGTTCCCGCCGCCCGAGGTCGCGGTGTCAGCCCGCAGGATGATGGCTGCGCCGGTGGCGAGCTTGGTGCGCTCGCCCCGCTTGACCTGAACGATCTGCCCCACCAGCGGGTAGTCGACGCTCACCGTGGGCGCGACGCCGTCCTGCAGCGAATCGAAGGTTGCCGGGCAGCCGAACGTGGTGTCCGGAGGCGTGACGCTGGTGTCGACGGCCACCGGGAGGTTGATCCCGAGCTCGGGCGCGCAGCTCGCCACCGGGTTGATCTGCCCGGTGAAATCCGCAATGGTGGTCCCGGCATAGTCGAACTGCGCGACGAGCGCGAGCGAGTTGGGGGAGTCCACCCGTCCTCGGTACACCCGGTAGCCCTCGACGTCGAGCTGGCGGTAGTTCGGGTCGTACAGCGGGTTCGGCGCCCCCTCCGTGGTGGTCAGGGAGCTGGCGGTGGCGAAGAACGGATCGCCCGTCGTCTCGCTCACCGTCGGCTGCCACAGCACCGTGACCTGGTTATTCCCCGGGACCAGATAGAAGGCCGGAGCCTCCGGCGCGAACGGCAGCAGGAACTTGTTGTTGAAGACGGCCTGGGCCACCAGCGCCTTTCCGAGCAGGGAGCCCGGCACCACGTCGATGGAGTCCTGGTTGACCGGACCGGTGTTGGGACCGCGGAAGCCGCGGAAGCCCGCGACCGAGTCCACCGGGTTGGCGCCGTCGGAGGCGAGGGTCGCCGCGTCGCTGAGCACCGTCGGATCGCCCGGCGCCAGGTCGCAGGTGCCCGGGCCGGTGCAGGAGCCGGTGATGACGGGCGCCGCAAAGATGTACGCCACCACGATCGAGCCGAACTGGCCGGGGCCGAGCGTCAGCGGGCCCGACGACTGGAAGAACCGCATGTCGTCCGGCGCGGTGTTGTTGATGAAGCAGATGTGGGTGTCCTGCGGGGTGCCGGTGTTGCAGTTGGCATCGCCGGCCGGGACACTGATGTTGTTCGAGATGTAGCGGTAGAGCTGCGTCGTGTTCTGGGCGTCGTCGAACGCGCCGCCGTTGATCGTGTTGCTGAACAGCGTGAGACCGACCTCGTTCCCGTCCGCATCGAGCGGGCTCTTGAGATACTTGACGCCCACGAACCCCGACCCGGGGAAGAACGGCGGGCTGAAGATGCCGGGGTCGAAGGTCCAGCCGGCCGCGGGCGCGAAATCGTGCGCGTACACGTAGCCGAGCGCGAAGGGGACGTTCACCGACGAGAAATTCACCGTCGCCTCGGCCACGTCCATGTCGGCGGAGAAGGCGGCAAACATGCTGTTGACGGTGTAGCCGCCGTCGGGGATGTCGACGCCGAACGCCTGCTCGTTCTTGTCCTGGAACTCCTGGCCCTGGCGTGCGAGAATCTCCGCCATCCCGGGCCGCGCTCCCGCGGCGGTGTACACGTTGGGATCCGAGGCGGTCACGTTGTAGAACGTGTACACGAAGTAGATGATGTCCTCGTTCCCGACCGGGAAGTTCCAGCCCAGGCCGCGCTGCTCGACCAGGATCCCGAGCGGGTGCGGCCGGCCGGCCGACAGCGAGGGGTTGCCGTCCCAGGACAGCCACCACACGTCGGCCTGCGACGCCGCGGCCCGTCCCTGGAGCAGCGGGTCGTACAGGTCCGCGGTCGCATCGCCCTTGGGCACGCGGGAGGCCCGCGCGACCGGATCGGTGCTGAGCGTGTCCTGCATGAATGCGAGGTCGTCGGGGTTGCTGGTATTGTAGATCGGCTCGACCTCTTCGCCGTGCTGCGTCGTGCCCTTCGGGTCGAAGAAGAAGGCGCCGGTGGTATCACCGGCCCAGTCCCCGCCATCCGAGCCGACGACGCCGGCGATCTGCAGGCCGGAGTTGAAGACGTACTGGTCGGCCGTGCCCTTGGGCCAGAAACCGCCGCCGATGGTGGACGAGTTGGTCGAGTCTACGCAGACCTCGCCGTCCGAGTTCAGGCCGCACAGCACGCGGTTGACCGTGAGCGCGCCCAGGGTGCGGGCGAACAGGCGGAAGCCGCGCTTGCCGGGCGCGCCGGGCTTGGGCTTGGCCGGCTCCACGGTCGCCGACGCCGGGGGCACCAGGACCGCCAGGGCGAGCGAGCAGAGCGCGGCCAGCAGGACGGTTCGCGTACGCAAAAAGGAGTGCATCGAGTCCTCTCTTCAAGTTGGATCGGGACGGGGCCCGGCCTCCCGGCCCCCGGTCGGAGTGACCGGGGCCGGGGCGCCGTGGTCGGCCTAGAAGTTCAGCTCCAGCCCGAGTCGGAACCGCCGCGGTGAGCTCGTGAAGTTCTGGATGCCACGCACCGTGTTGTAGAGTGCGTCGGACGCCGCGCGCTGCTCGCTCAGGTCGAAGACGTGATCGCCATTGCCGAACCGCTCTTCGGTCCGGATGAGCGCCACGCAGTTCGGAGCCCCCGGGGCCCCGTCCTGCTTGACCCACGCGCTGCAGCCGGTCCGGGGATCGGTGGCGCCGTTGAAGCTCAGGTCGATGGCCCCGTCGGCGAGCCGGAAGCCGCCGCGGTCCGCCTCGTTGGCGTAGTCGGCGCTGTCGGCGGCAAAGTTCGCCGCCTCTTCCCGGGAATTGACCACGTCGTTCGTGGTGGTGAAGACCTGCACGATGTTCTTGAAGTTGAGGAGGTTCCGCGCCTCCAGATACCCGGTGATGTCCACGCCCCGGAGCGAGAAGCCCTTGGTCAGGCGCACGTCCAGGTTCTTGAACGCGGGCAGCCGCGAGCTGTTGAGCGGCTCCGGGAAGAAGTTGTTGCAGTTGGCGCCCGAGATCACGTCCTCGTCGCCCACGCCGGCCGCGCACGGGGTGTACGGCGTGCCGCTGGTGTAGCGGAACGTGGCGAACAGGCCGACGTTCTCGAGCACCGAGCCCAGGGCGGTGCCGCGGCGCCAGTCGTTCGGGAAATTGAGCGCGCCCGCCAGCGCCAGGTTGTGCGGCCGATTGAAGTCCGTCGGCAGGATGGCCTGCGGCGGCGGCTGGTTGCCGCCCGACACCTGGTTCAGCACCCGTGAGCCGAAGTCGAGATAGGTGTCCGGGTCCGAGCCGGTGTTCTTCGCTTCCTGGTAGGTGTAGGACAGCGTGCCGTTGAAGAAGTTGCCGAACCGACGGTCGAGCCGGACGTCCACGCCGCGGGTGTTGCCGAAGTCGGCGTTGGTGATGATCCGGATGTTCTGGTCGGTGCCGCCCTGGGGGTCGAAGCGCGAGACCAGGCGGCCGGCGGCGTTGGAGAGGTTGTCCTTGTTGTATGCCGCGATGTCCAGGACCATGTCGTCGCTGAACGCGTGGCGGATGCCGAACTCGAAGGTGATCGTCTTGCCGAAGTCCAGGTCGCTGCCGTAGAAGTTGTTGGTGTTCGTGGTGGAGATGTCGGTGTTGATCCCCTGCAGCACCACGCCGAAGTCCGGCGCCTGCACCTGGTGCGCGTAGGAGAACCGGAAGTTGGTCCGGTCGGTCACCGGGAACGACACCTGGATGTGCGGGCTCAGGTAGTCGTGCGCCTTGTCCCGCGGGAACAGCGAGTCGTTGGTGAAGAACGCCTCGGGGTTGCTCGGATCGTACAGCGGGTGCGTGGAGATGGCCGGGAAGTCGGCCCAGCGGCGCGCCCGCGTGTCGTAGCGGTCGTAGCGGAGCCCGCCGACCACGACCACGTCACCGAGGTCCAGCCGGTCCTCGAGGAAGGCGTTCCACCGGATCGGCTTCTCCATGTAGAAATCGGAGAACGCCTGGCTGTCGAGCTGGTGCGAGTAGCTGTCCAGCCTGTACCGGGTGAACTCGCCGCCCAGCTTGAGCCGGTTGTAGCGGTCGAACTGCCAGTCGAGATTGGCCTTGCCGATGTAGCGGTCTTCCCGGTACATGATCAGCGTCTGCGCGGTCCGCTGGGATCCTGCGGGACCACCACCCTCGGGGAAGAGGACGGGGGCGAACTCGTCCAGATTGTACAGCCCGTAGGCGTTGTTCCGCCACTCGTCGGTGAGCGCGTACTGCGCGGTGTTCTCGAGGTTGTATGGCGACCGGCGGCTGTTCGGGATGTTCTGTCGATAGTTCGTGAGCAGCGAGTCGTCCAGCGGGAAGGTGTCGAAGTCGTACAGGAAGTGGATCGGCTTGATCCTGAATCCGCCGAACGGGTCCCGGCTGCCGAGCTCGCTTTCTCCGGTCATCGGGCCCTGGAGCGTCCGGTCGGTCTGGTAGGACGCGTAGACCTCCAGCGCCAGCGCCCGCTCCGTGCTCCGCGTCAGATTCTGCGTCCAGTTGAGCGTGACGACGTTGCTCCAGTTGCGGAACGCCCGCAGGTTCTGCGGCGCGTAGAGCTGGCCGTAGGTGAGGGTCGAACCGCCGAGGTCGTTCTCGGTGAAGGTCCGGCCCTGGAACTGGCTGCGGAGCGCCGTCAGCGCGATGCGCGAGCCGGTGCCGAACGTGTAGTTGAGCTTGCCGGTGAGCTGATAGGTGGAGCGCCCCGACCATGGCACCCGGATGCCCTGGCAGTCCAGGCCGTAATTGTTGGCGATGTCGGAATTGGTGCTGCCCTGGAAGGTGTCGCAGTCGCCCCGCGAGATGGCGTAGTTGTAGACGTCCACGAAGGTCGTGTCGGCCGCCGGGTCGTTCAGCGCGGTCGGGACCGCCACCGTGGTGTCGATCCCCGCCTGCAGGAAGAGGGGGGACTTGTCGCTGTCGAAGCCGCTCTCCACCGACTGCTGGCCCTCCAAGGTGCCGGAGACGTAGAACGTGAAGTTCTTCGCGATCGGGCCGCCAAGGCTGGCGAGGATCCGGTTGAACCCGATGCTGTTGCTCACGCCGAACGGCTCGTCGGTCTCGAAGTTGAGGGCACCGCTGTACCGCTCACCGCCGGTGCGGGTGGCGAGGGAGATCACGCCCGACTGGGCGTTGCCGAACTCGGCCGAGGACGACCCGGTGGTGACCGAGGCCTCTTCCAGCGAGTTCTTGCCGATGGCGATCTGGGTGCCCGCCGAGCCGCGCCGCGAGTCGCCGCGGTAGCCCGGGGAGACCGGCACGCCGTCGATGTAGGTGACCGCCTCCTCGGTCCGCCCGCCGCGGATCGAGATGGCGCTGCCACTCGCGTTGGCCGCCACCACGCCCGGCTGCAGGATCAGAACGCTGTTCAGCCGGTCGATCGGCAGGTTCTCGGTGAACACGCCGTCGATCCGCTGCTTCGAGGTGACCTCGTCGCGCGGCACCAGCGGCTGGGTCTGGGTGACGACGGTGATCTCCTGGATCTCGACCGCCGTCTGCTCCAGCTGGATGTCCACCGTGTTCGTCTGG
>DASSBA010000114.1:0-3724 GCA_035699205.1 Gemmatimonadales bacterium | reverse complement strand
TGGAGATGGTGATGCCGGGGGACAACATCCAGATGACCATCGAGCTGATCACGCCGATCGCCATGGACGAGGGGCTGCGGTTTGCCATCCGCGAGGGCGGCCGGACGGTGGGGGCCGGGGTGGTCACGAAGATCCTGAAGTAAGTCGGGCGTCGGGGGGCGTGAGTCGTGAGACTCGTGCCCCACCACCCATGACTCACGACTCACGACTGCGAGCGATAGCGAGCACGCCATGGCCCAAAAGATCCGAATCCGCCTCAAGGCCTTCGACCACGTGGTCCTCGACCAGGCCGCCGCGGACATCGTGCGGACGGCCGAGAAGACCGGCGCGCAGGTGTCCGGCCCGATCCCCCTCCCGGTCAAGACCGAGCGGTGGACGGTGCTCCGGAGCCCGCACGTGGACAAGAAGAGCCGCGAGCAGTTCGAGCTGCGCACCCACAAGCGGCTGCTGGACATCAACGACTCCCGTCCCCAGACCATGGACGCGCTGACCAAACTCGACCTCCCGGCCGGCGTGGACGTCGAGATCAAGGTCGAATAGGCGGAACCGACTGATGACGACTGGACTGATCGGCCGCAAGCTCGGGATGACCCGGGTGTTCGCGGAGGACGGCACCGCGGTGCCGGTGACGGTGATCGAGGCGGGCCCCTGCCGCGTCGTGCAGGTGCGCGACGGCGGCGTGCAGCTCGGCTACGGCGCCCGCCGGGCGCAGCGCACCACCAGGGCGGAGCTGGGCCACGCGAAGCAGGCGGGGCTCGAGGCAGCGCCCCAGGTCCTTCGGGTGTTCGCGCTCAACGGCGACGCGCCGGCGCCGGGCGCCGAGGTGAAGGTGGACATCTTCGCCGCCGGCGAGCGGGTCAAGATCACCGGCACTACGAAGGGCCGCGGGTTCCAGGGTGTGGTGCATCGCCACGGATTCGGCGGCGGCCCCGCCACCCACGGCAACACCCGGCACCGGAAGCCCGGCTCGATCAGCCCGGGCACCGATCCGTCGCGCGTCATCAAGGGGAAGAAGATGCCCGGTCACATGGGTGCCGCGCGGCACACCGAGCTCGGGCTCACCGTCGTCAGGGTGGACCCGGAGCGCAACCTCCTGTTCGTGCGCGGGGCCGTGCCCGGCGCCCGCAACGGGATCGTCACCGTGGCCAAGCAGGGAGGCCCGAGCCGCCATGATTGAGGCCCCGCACTACACGTCGGCGGGTGCCCGGCGCGACGCGTCGTTCGCGCTCCCGGCCGACTTCTTCGACGGCACCGTGAACGAGCCGGTGCTGCACCAGGCGGTCAAGGTGTACCTGAACAACCAGCGTCAGGGCACCGCCCAGACCAAGACCCGGAGCTTCGTTTCCGGCGGCAACCAGAAGCCCTGGAAACAGAAGGGTACCGGCCGCGCGCGGCAGGGCTCCATCCGGGCACCGCACTGGCGCGGCGGCGGCACCGTCTTCGGCCCGATCCCGCGGGACTACCGGACCGACATCCCGCGCAAGGTGAAGCAGCTCGCGCGGAAGAGCGCGCTCAATGCCCGTGCGCGCGAGGGCGCGCTGCACGTGGTCGAGCGGTTCGCCTTCCGCGGGCCCAAGACCGCCCAGCTCGCCGCCCTGCTCGGGAGCCTCGGCCTCGCCGGCCGCAAGATCCTGGTGCTCACCGGCGGGGCCAACGAAGCCGTCTACCTGAGCGGCCGGAACCTGCCGACGGTGGACGTGCTGCCGTACGCCGAGGCCTCGGCGTATGACGTGCTCTGGGCCGAGGCCGTGGTGGTGGAGGAAGGGGCGCTGACCGGCGTCGTACCCGAGCCGCTGGCCGCCGAGGAGCCCGAGCCGGAGCCGACGCAGCGGGCGGAGCGGACCGGGAAGACGGTGACGGCCAAGCGCACGGTGAAGCGCGCCAAGACCGCCAAGAAGACCGAGGCCAAGGCCGCCAAGAAGTCGGCCGCCAAGGCCAAGTCGGCCAAGAAGAGCACGGCCAAGGCGGCCAAGAAGGCGGCCGGGAAGCCCGCCGCGAAGCGCGCGTCCAGGCCGAAGAAGAAGGGGAGCAAGTAATGCCCGCGCTGCACGAGATCATCGTTCGCCCGGTGGTGACCGAGAAGAGCTCGGCCGTCTACCAGGCCGGCAAGGTGTACACCTTCGAGGTGCACCCCGATGCCAACAAGTACCAGATCCGGGACGCGCTCCGCCAGCTCTTCGGGGTGACGGCCACGGCCGTCCGCACCATGCAGATGCGCCGCCACGCGGTTACCCGAGGTCGCACCCGCGGGACCACGGCCCGATGGAAGAAGGCCGTCGTCACGCTCAAGGACGGCGACTCCATCGCCGTGTTCGAGGGCTGAGATGAGCATCCGGCAATTCCGGCCCATGACGGCCGCCACGCGTTTCAAGTCGGTCTCCGGGTTCGACGAGATCACCCGGGCCACGCCCGAGAAGTCGTTGCTCGAGCCGGTGAAGAAGTCCGGCGGGCGCAACAACCAGGGTCACCTGACCTCGCGGCACCGGGGCGGCGGCCACAAGCGGCAGTACCGCCGGATCGACTTCAAGCGGAACAAGTTCGGGATTCCCGGCCGGATCGCGGAGATCGAGTACGACCCGAACCGGAGCGCCCGGATCGCGCTCGTGGTGTACGCCGACGGCGAGAAGCGCTACATCCTGCACCCGAAGGGGCTGAGCCAGGGCGATACCGTCATCTCGGGGCCGGGGGCGGACTCCCGCACCGGGAACGCGCTCCCGCTCGCCGAGATCCCGCTGGGCACGACGGTGCACAACATCGAGCTCAAGATCGGGAAGGGCGGGCAGCTCGCCCGGACCGCCGGCTCGAGCGCCCAGGTCGTGGCCAAGGAGGGCGACTACGTGACGCTCCGCCTGCGCTCGACCGAGATGCGGCTGGTGCACGGGCGTTGCCTGGCCACGGTCGGCGAGGTCGGCAACGCCGAACACGAGCTGCTTTCGGTCGGCAAGGCGGGGAAGTCGCGGTGGCTGGGGCGGCGGCCCAAGGTCCGCGGCGTGGCCATGAACCCGGTGGACCATCCGCTGGGCGGTGGTGAGGGCAAGAGCTCCGGCGGGCGTCCGCCGACGAGCCCGTGGGGCAAGGTCGAGGGCCGGAAGACGCGGCACCGGAAGAAGGCGTCCACCAAGCTCATCGTGCGCGGACGGAAGCGGGGGAAGGCAACGCAGTGAGGCAGTCGTGAGTCATGGGTCGTGAGTCGTGAGACTCACGGCCCGACCGAGACTCACGACTCATGACTCACGACTCACGACTGGAAGTCACATGGCAAGAAGCGTTAAAAAGGGCCCGTTCGTCCAGGAGTCGCTCCTGGAGAAGGTGGCGGTGCTCAACAACCGGAACGAGAAGCGGGTGGTGAAGACCTGGAGCCGGGCGAGCACCATCCTCCCGGAGTTCGTGGGCCACACCTTCGCGGTGCACAACGGGAACAAGTTCGTCCCGGTGTACGTCACGGAGAACATGGTGGGCCACAAGCTGGGCGAGTTCGCCCCGACGCGGCTCTTCCGCGGGCACAGCGGCAAGCTCGTGGCGGACAAGAAGGCCAAGCCGGAGTAACCATGAGCGGCCATGCGATTCAGCGGCTGGTGCGCCAGTCGCCCCGGAAGATGCGGCTCGTGATCGACCTCATTCGCGGCAAGGACGTGAACGAGGCGTACGCGATCCTCGAGTTCAACAAGAAGCTCGCGGCCAGGCAGATCGCCAAGACGCTGAAGTCGGCGGTGGCCAACGCGGA
>DASSBA010000113.1:0-17527 GCA_035699205.1 Gemmatimonadales bacterium | reverse complement strand
TTCGCGGACGTGCACCATCTCATCGGCGTGTCGCTCTCGCTGCTCGGCCGGCCGGAGGAGGCGCTGATCCAGTTCGCCCGCGCGCTCGCGCTCAACCCGCGCTACCTCGAGGCCCTGATCCACCAGGGGCTGGTGCTCAGCGAGCTGGGCCGCTCGGACGAGGCCGAGGAGGCGTTCCGCCGGGCCGCCGAGAGCGTCGCGCCGCCCAGCGCGGGGCTCCCCGCGCCGGTGGCCGCGCGGCTCGCCAACCAGCACGCCGAGCTGGCGGACGCCTACGCCGAGGCCGGCGCGCTCGGCCGGGCCATCGAGCAGTACGAGCACGCGCTCGAGCTCGGCCCCGGGTTCCAGGACCTGCGCTACCGCATGGCGCGCGTGATGCTGGAGGCCGGCCGGCCGCTCGAAGCACGCGAAGCGCTGGAGGAGGTCCTCCGCGTCCGGCCGAACTTCGTGGACGCCGAGGCCGCACTCGGCCTGGCCCATTTCCTCTCGGGCGACGGCGTCGGCGCACGGGAGGTCTGGCGCGCGTGCCTGGCGCGCCGACCCGAGAACGCGCGGGTCGAAGCCTACCTGGCGATGCTGGGGCGCACGGGGGGGTGAGCCACGGCCTCCACCTGGACCGGGTGCTCCTGGCGCTGATGGCCGCCGGTGTGGTGGTCGCGTGCGGCGGCGCGAGCGGGCACGAGCGGCTCGGCGACCAGGCGTACGGCGCGGGGCGCTGGACCGAAGCACTCGCCCAATACCGGATGCTGCCCAGGGTGCGGGTGCGGGCCGGGGTGCTGGCCAAGACCGGCGCGGCCGCGCTGCACGCCGGCGAGCTGCGCCAGGCGGCCGAGGCTTATGCCAGGTTGGCCGGCGAAGACCCCACCCGGGCCGAGGAGGCGGCGGAGGGTCTGGAGGGAGTGGCCCGGGCCGCGGAGCGGAGCGGGAACGTCGACGTACTCCGCGAGGTCATGACCCTGCTCGACGCGATCGCGCCCGACCGGCCGGCCGGCGGCTACGCGCTCCTGCTGCTGCAGCAGCCGGGCCTGGACTCAGCGGAGGCGGCGGCGCTGCTGCCGGAGGCGCTCGCGGCCGCCGCCACCGCCGGCGCGGTGGATTCATTGCTCACCCGGTACGGCGCGACACTGCGGGTCACGGCGGGGTGCGGGCAGGCGCTGCTCCCCTATCGTGCCGTGCTCCGCCGGAGCCGCGACAGCAGCATCCGCGCGCCGGCCGGCCGGGGTGTGGCCGATTGCGCGTACACGCTGGGCGAACGCGCCGACTCCGCCGGCAGGCTGGAGGATGCGGCGCTCTGGTTCGCCGAGTCGGCCCGGGTCGACTCGAACTCGGCGACGGGCCGGCGCGCGCTCCTGCGGTACGGGGGGACGCGGCTCTCGCAGGGTGACACGCTGGCGGCGGCGCTCGCCTTCCAGGCGGTGGCCTCCGGCGGGACCGCGGATTCGACGGGCCGGGCGGCCGCGAGCCGGCTGGCGTCCCTGGCAATGCCATCATCCGCGGGCGATTCCACCCGCACGGGAGTGCAATGATTCATCGAAGTGCCTGGCTGCTCCTGGCGGCGGGGCTGGCCGCGTGTGGCGGCTCGAGGACGACGCCGAGCGCGAGTCCGACGCCGGTTGCCCGCGTGGCGGAAACGGCGAGCGCCGCCGCCATCGACTCGCTCTGGACCCGGGCGATGCACGCGGTGCGCCACGGCAAGTGGGGCGACGCGGCCAAGAATCTCGAGCGGGTGCTGCTCGAGCTGCCCCCCGGGGATTCGCGCGCCTCGCAGGCGCATCTGTTCCTGGGCGAGGCGCAGCTCGCGCTGGGAAACAATCTGCAGGCCGCCCGCGAGTTCCGGAAAGTGTCCGACGACACGCCCAACGACCCGCTTGCGCCGGAGGCGCTCCTCCGGGCCGGCGACGCCTACGCCGATCTCTGGCGCAAGCCCGAGCTCGACCCGTCCTATGGGCAGACTGCGCTCGCCACCTACCAGGAGCTGCTCAACCGCTATCCCGGCGGCGAACCCGCCAAGCGGGCGCAGGAGCGGATCAACGAGCTGCAGGAGCGGTTCGCATACAAGGAGTACAAGTCGGCGCTCTACTACATGCGGCTCAAGGCGTACGACTCGGCGATCCTCTACCTCAAGGATCTGGTCGCCACGTATCCCCGCAGCGAGGTGGCGCCGGATGCGCTGATCCGGCTGGTGCAAGCCTACCGGACGCTCGGCTACAAGGAGGACGTGGCCGAGACCTGCGGCTACATCCGCCGATTTCACTCGGATGCGCCCGGCGCGGGGAAGGCGTGCCCGGCCGGGGCGGGGGCCTCGTGAGCCGTGGAGGCGCCACCCGCTCCATCGGCCTCTTCGGCGGCTCTTTCGACCCGGTGCACCATGGCCACCTGATCGTCGGCCTCGTGGCGGCGGAGGCGCTCGGGCTGGACGAGCTGCGCTATGTGCCCGCCCGGGAGCAGCCGTTCAAGCGCGGCCGCCATGCCGCGCCCGCGCCGGATCGGGCCGCCATGCTCGAGCTGGCGGTGGCGGGTGCGGGAAGGCTCGGGGTCGAGCCGGTGGAGCTCGATCGTCCGGGGCCGTCCTACACCGTCGAGACGCTCCGGGCGCTCAGGGGCCGGGAGCCGGAGGCCGCCTTCACCCTGCTGCTGGGCTCGGATGCGGCCGCGGAGCTCGAGGCCTGGCATGAGGCCCGGGAGCTGCCCGGACTCGCCCGGATCGTGGTCTTCGCCCGCGCGGGCCTGCCGGTTCCCGCCTCGCCGCTCATCGCCGCCACCGTGGACGTCCCCCGGGTGGAGATCTCGGCCACCGAGATCCGCCGGCGGGTCCGGGCCGGCCGGTCCATCCGCTACTGGGTGCCCGATCCGGTGGCCGAGTACGTGGCGCGGCACCGCTTATATTTGGACGCAGAATGATCAAGAATCTGATGACCAGCGTCTTCGGCACGCGGTTCGACCGCGAGCGCAAGCGCATCCAGCCGACCGTCGACGCCATTCACGCGGAGGAGGAGCGCCTCGCGAATTTGAGCGAGGACGAGCTCCGGGCGCAGACCACCCGGTTCCGGGAGCGTCTGGCCGAGCGGACCGGCGCCATCAAGGCCGAGCTCGAGGAGGTGCGCGAGGCCAAGCACGGCTGCGCCGACCCCGAGGAGCGGGAGGGCCTGGAGCGGCGGTTCCAGGAAATCGAGGCCGACTACAAGAAGGCGCTGGCCGCCGGGCTCGACGAGCTCCTGCCGGAGGCGTTCGCGACCGTCCGGGAGGCCTGCCGGCGGCTCATGGGGACCACCGTTCCCGTGATGGGTCACGAGCTCGTCTGGGACATGGTCCCCTACGACGTGCAGCTCATCGGCGGGCTGGTGCTGCACCAGGGCCGGATCGCCGAGATGGCCACCGGCGAGGGCAAGACCCTGGTGGCCACGCTGCCGCTCTACCTGAACGCGCTCGCCGGCCGCGGGGCCCACCTGGTCACGGTCAACAACTACCTTGCGCGGCGTGACTCGCAATGGATGGGCCACGTCTTCAAGTACCTCGGGCTCACGGTGGCCTGCCTGGACGACACCGAGCCATCCTCGCCCGAGCGGCGCGCCGCCTACCTGGCCGACATCACCTACGGGACGAACAACGAATTCGGCTTCGACTACCTGCGTGACAACATGGTGTTCTCGCTGGACCAGCGGGTCCAGCGGGAGCACGCGTACGCCATCATCGACGAGGTGGACTCGATCCTGGTGGACGAGGCGCGCACGCCGCTCATCATCTCGGGGCCGGTTGGGAATGAGGCCGACGACAAATACGCCGCGTTCAACCGCCAGGTGGCCGAGCTGGTGCGGAAGCAGACGGGCGTGGCCAACACGCTGCTGGCCGAGGCCGAGAAGCTGCTGGAGGACGAGAAGACCCGCCAGGACGCGGCGCTCAAGCTGTACCAGGCCCAGCTCGGCATGCCGAAGAACAAGCGGCTGCTGAAGATGATGAACGAGACCGGGATCAAGCAGCTGATCCAGCGAATGGAGCTGGATTCCATCGCCGACCGCAAGCTGCCGATGAAGCAGCAGCGCATGCGCGACCTCGAGGACACGCTCTACTTCGTGCTGGACGAGAAGGGCCATTCGGTCCACCTGACCGACCGCGGCGCCGAGGCGATGTCGCCCGACGACCCCGAATTCTTCCTGGTGCCGGACATCTCGGAGGAGATCCACCAGATCGACAAGGACGAGAATCTCTCGCCCCAGGAGCGGATCGAGCGGCGGCGCCAGGTCGAAGCCGACTACGCCATCAAGAGCGAGAAGCTCCACATCGTCCACAAGCTGCTGCAGGCGCACGTCCTCTACGAGAAGGAAGTGGATTACCTGGTGCAGGACGGCCAGGTGATGATCGTGGACGAGTTCACCGGCCGCATCATGACCGGCCGGCGCTGGGCGGACGGCCTGCACCAGGCGGTCGAGGCCAAGGAGCAGGTGCAGGTCAAGGCCGAGACCCAGACGTTCGCCACGATCACCATCCAGAACTATTTCCGGATGTACGACAAGCTGTCCGGCATGACCGGTACCGCCGAGACCGAGGAGACGGAGTTCTTCCAGATCTACGGCCTCGAGGTCAGCGTCATCCCGACCCACCGTCCCATCCGGCGGATCGACCAGGCCGACCGGATCTACAAGACCCGGAAGGAAAAGCACGACGCGATCATCGCCGAGGTCGAGCGGCTGCACGGGCTCGGCTGGCCGATCCTCATCGGCACGGTGAACGTGGACGTGTCGGAGACGCTCTCGCGGCAGCTCAAGCGGCGCGGCCTCAAGCACGAGGTGCTGAACGCCAAGTACCACCAGCGGGAGGCGGAGATCGTCGCCGGGGCGGGCCAGCAGTCGGCGATCACGATCGCCACCAACATGGCGGGCCGCGGCACCGACATCAAACTCGACAAGGCGCTCGACCTCGAGCAGCCGGAGGCGGGACTCCAGATCATCGGCACCGAGCGCCACGAATCACGGCGCATCGACCGGCAGCTCCGCGGCCGCTCCGGCCGTCAGGGCGATCCGGGGCAGAGCATCTTCTTCCTCTCGCTCGAGGACGATCTGATGCGGCTGTTCGGCTCCGACCGCATCGCGCGCTGGATGGACAAGAGCGGGGCGGAGGAGGGTGAGGTCATCACCGGCGGCCTGGTGACCCGGGCCATCGAGCAGGCGCAGAAGCGGGTCGAGCTGCAGAACTTCCAGAGCCGGAAGCGGCTGCTCGAGTACGACGACGTGATGAACCAGCAGCGGGAGGTCATCTACTCGCTGCGGCTGTTCGCGCTCGAGCGGGGCGAGGAGCTCAAGGCCGAGGCGCGGCGGATGATCGAAGCCGCGCTCGAGCGGGCGGTCACCGAATTCCTGGCCACCGCGGAGCGCCCCGAGGAGTGGGACCGTGGCGGGCTGCGCGAGGCGCTCACGCTGCAGTACCTGGTCACGGTGGACGCGCTCACCGATGCCGAGACGGCGCCGACCATCGACAAGATGGTGGAACGCGTCAAATTCGAGGGCGAGGAGAGCTTCCGCCGGAAGATCGACTACCTCGCCGACTTCGGGCGCACCATCGGCATCCCCGACGTGGACGCCCAGGTGCTGTCGCAGGTCATGCTCGCGGTGCTCGACGAGCGCTGGAAGGACCACCTGTACGACCTCGACCAGCTCCGGAACGCCATCCAGTACCGGGCGTGGGGCCAGAAGGACCCGCTGATCGAGTACAAGCGCGAGGCCTTCGACATGTTCGAAGACCTCATGCGCGACATCCAGTCCACGTTCACCGAGCGGTTCCTCAAGATCCAGGTGAGCGCGGAGCCGAGGGCGGAGCCGCAGGCGCGCCGCCCGTTGCCGCCGCCCGCGCCCGTGGCGGCAAGCCATCCGGCGGCGGCCACCAGCGGGGCCGACGATCTGTTCATGGGGCCGCCGCCCCGGGCCATGCCCGCGGCGCCGG
The DNA here is from genome assembly GCA_035699205.1 of Gemmatimonadales bacterium. Taxonomy (GTDB): domain Bacteria; phylum Gemmatimonadota; class Gemmatimonadetes; order Gemmatimonadales; family GWC2-71-9; genus CAVVWJ01. Next base: position 11,593 of record DASSBA010000113.1, on the reverse strand, counting down.
CCGCCGCGGCAATCAGCAGCTCGCTCGGGCCCGTCGGCCGCGCGACGGCGGCGGTGCCGGAGGTGGGGCGGAACGATCCGTGTCCATGCGGGTCGGGGAAGAAGTACAAGAAGTGCCACGGGGTGGGGCGGTAGCTTACCGTCCCGTGGCCGCCGCATCGTCCGACGGAGCCCCGCGGTCGAGCCAGCTCCGGAATACTCCCGACGTCTGCGCCAGCCGCCACTCGCCCAGAACATCGAGCGCCATGGCCCGGATCGGCCCGCTCGGCACCGGCTCCGTGTGCGCACGCCCGGGCTCACCCGCCGAGACGCATTGCTGCAGCAGCCAGCCCTCGTAGTCGTGGGGCTCGGGATCGTCGCGCACCGTGTCTTCGAGCAGCCGGCGCTTGACCGCCATCCCGATCGCGTCGGGAGTGGTGTCGCGCTTGCGCCGGCGGCGGCGGCCCTCCGATGCGTCGAGCGCGGCCAGCAGCCGCCGACAGATGTCGGCCGGGCGCGGCGGCTGCTCGGGGCCTGGCGCGGTCACGTCATCCGTCCGCCAGCTGGCGCCGGCCCGGCCCGGATGCCCGCGCCACGATCCGGACGTCGAGCGCGAAGCCGCCGTCCGCGGGCCGGCAGTAGCCCCGATCCAGTGCGACGAGATCGAGCTCGACCGTCTCGAGGTCCCGCAGCAGCAATTCGAACGGCGGCAGCGGCTGGAGAGTGGTCACCGACTTGAGGTACCCGCGGCAACTGGCGCAGGTCTCCACCCTCAGCACCTCGCCTCCCTCCTCCGGTACCAGCGACCCCAGCCGCTCGTGCTCCCGTTCCCCGCAGTAGATGCAGCACAGCCATTGGGCTTGCCACTGCCCGCCGCAGCGCCCGCAGCGCGCCCACCGGGAACGGTCGAGCCCGCGCTGCTCCACGAGCACCGGCCCGCTCGCGCAGATCGGGCAGTAGCCATGGGGCCAATGGCGCGGTGCGCGCGCCTCGAGCTGCCGGCCGCAGGATTGCAGCGGCGGGAGCGCGGCCAGGTCGGCCACGGCGGCCAGGGCCCCGGCATCGACCCGGGCCGCCTCGGCGAGCCGGTCCATCCCGGCCTGATCCCGTCGCACTGCCGTCTGCAGCAGCTCGAGCGCCGCCGCGGGGGACGGATGGTAGTCGCGGAGCGACGCCGCGCCCTGCAGGTCGCCGGCGGAGGCCAGCGCCGCGAGCCGACCCACCAGGCGCTGCGACCGGACGGCGTCGATCGCGAGTGCCCGCCCGTGCAACAGCGGCGTCCCGTCCGGGACATGGGCCGCCGCGGCGTCAGGCTCGACTTCGGCGCATGGCGTGCCCCGGTCGGCCTCGTCCATGGCGCGATCGGACTCGACCAGAAGCCCCAGCCACGCCTTCCACTCGGGCCGCTGGCGCCCGAGCTCGGTTAGTCGGCGGACGGATTCGGTCCGAAGACCGCGGGTGGTCCCGTGCATTCGACCGGCTCGGTGACGCAGGGCGTCTGGTGATAGGGTTGGGCGCCGGCGTGCATCTCGACCGTCGGGGTGCGATTCCCCACGTCGGCGCCAGGGCCGCCGCCGCGGGTGCGGGCGGCCTCGGGACTGGCGCACGCGGCCGCGGCGGCGAGCGGGAGCAGGAGTATCGCGGCACGGGCCGGCCGGATCATCGGCCGGTGACTCCCGAGCCCAGAACGTGAATCTCGTTGGACGACAGCAGCACCACCATGCGAAGGAGGAAGCCGCCGAGCAGGACGAGGGAGGCGCTCCGGACGAGATGCCGCGGCGCGTGCGCCTGGCGCCCGCGCTCCAGCAGGAGCGGCACCAGGATTCCGATCCCCACCACGCCGAGCAGCAGCACCAGGCCCCACCAGTTGAGGAACGCTCCGGCCACCGACCCGAGGGTAACGAGAAAGGCGATCAGGACCAGCAGCTCGAGGACGAGCACCCTCCGATCGAACCAGCCAAGCCAGTCCACCGATGCCGGGTGGCCGGCTCTGCGCCAGACCGCGAGCAGGATGAGCGTCGCCGCGCCGGTCGAGGCGGCCGAGACCATGAACAGGAGTCCGAGCAGGGTGGAGTCGGCCCAGATGGGCCGGTTGGTGACGGCCAGAAGGACGCCGGTGTATCCGGCAAGGAAAAAGCCGAAGGTGGTTCCCAGCACCGCCACCGCCGCTGCCGGCCCGCGGCCCCGGAGCGCCCGGACCGGTGCCGACTGGAGCACCTTCACATCCGGCCGGTCCTCGCTCAGCGCCGCCAGCGCGGCCAGGAAGGCGAACAGGGAGAAAAGCAGCAGGCCCCAGGACCCGACCGACATCGGTACCCACGCCTTGAACATCGGCTGCCCGGTATTGGATTCGATCAGCATGTGCCAGAACCGCAGCGGCCGGTCGAGATCGATCGTGAGCAGAAACCCGCTCAGGACCGCGCCGATGAAGGCGACGTAATAGCCGAGCCGTACGAGCGGCCGGTCCGCCGGCCGCCCGAAGAAGTGCAGCATCGCGGCCAGGAAAAATGCGCCGCCGGCAATGCCGCCGATGAAGAAGTACAGGATGATCCACCAGGTCCAGTGGGGCGCGCCGGTAAAGAAGGTATCAGACATCGGCGTCCTCCCGCTCGATGGCGCGCTCGTCCATCCGGTGCTTCCTCAAGCCCACCACACCCAGGAAGGCCAGCACCACGGCGCCCGCCACCGAGAAGAGCGAGCTCGGCAGCAGGTTGCGGGTCGGCACCCTGGGCGTGCGGGGGAGGCCGTACACCTCGGGCTCGTCCACCAGGAGATAGAACGAATTGAGCCCGCCCAGGAACTTCTCGTCCGCGCCGTAGAGCCGGGCCCGGCTCTCGCCGAGCTGGTGGAGCTGGCGTAGCCGCGATTCGGCCTGCTGTTTGAGCTCCCGGATGGTGCCGAACCGGATCGAGTCGGTGGGACACGCCTGGGAGCACGCCGGCTCCATGCCCACCTGGAGTCGGTCGTAGCACAGCGTGCACTTCTGGGCGGTGTCCGACGCGGGATTGATGTCGATGACCCCGAACGGGCACGCGGCGATGCACATCCGGCACCCGTTGCACGCATCCGACTGGATGACCACCGTGTCGAACTCGGTCCGGATGATGGCCCCGGTGGGGCAGACCTCGAGGCACGGGGCCTGGACGCAGTGCTTGCAGACGTCGCTCATCATGAGCCAGCGGCCGTCGTTCCGGTCCTCGCTGAACTGCTCCACGAACTTCACATGCCGCCAGTGGATGCCGTCCAGCCGCTGGGTGTTATCGTAGCTGTCGCCGCTCATCTCGTGCCGGCCGCCATCCGTCGCGGGGAGCTGGTTCCACTCCTTGCACGCGACCTCGCACGCCTTGCACCCGATGCAGACGGTGGTGTCGGTATAGAACCCCATCGGTTCGGCCATCAGGCCTTCTCCACGTTGCAGACGAACGCCTTGCCCTCGTGGATGCTCACGTTGGGGTCGCCGACCATGGCGGTGAGGGTGTTGGTGACGTCGCCGGTGACGACGCCCTCCCAGCCCCAGTGCCAGGGCATGCCGACCTGGTGGACGATCTTGCCGCCGATCCGGAACGGCCGCATCCGGCGGGTCACCAGCGCCTTGGCCCGGATGTGCGCCCTCGGCGAGCTGATCCGCACCCAGTCGGTATTGCGGATGCCCTTTTCGGCCGCGAGCTCGGGCGACAGCTCGATGAACAGCTCCGGCATCAGCTCCGCGAGCCACGGGTTCCACCGGCTCATCACGCCGGAGAGGTAGTGCTCGGTCAGCCGGTAGGTGGTGATCACGTAGGGGAATCGCGGATCGCCCACGCTCGCGAGCGGATTGCCGTCGTGCTTCCAGTACTTGAGCACCGGGCTGCTCTGCTGCTTGTACAGTGCGTTCCTGACCGGCGACTCGGCCGGCTCGTAATGGGTGGGAAACGGGCCGTCCAGCAGCCCCGAGGAATTGAACAACCACCCGGTGCCATCGGGGATCATGATGAACGGCTGGGTGCCCGAGAAGGCATCGAGCCCGACGCCCTTCGGGTCGCCCTTGGCGGAGGGTGCCTTGGTGAGCGAGAAGTCAGGGGTATCGTAGCCCGTCCACTGCTTCCCGTCCCACCAGACCCACTTCTTCCGCTCGCTCCACGGGCGGCCCTGGAGGTCGGCCGACGCGCGGTTGTAGAGCACCCGGCGGTTGGCCGGCCAGGCCCAGCCCCAGTTGAGCTCCGCGCCGGGAACCCCCGGCGGGTCCGGCTCACGCCTGGCGGCGAGATTCCGGTCCGGGGCGGGGTACACGCCGCAGTAGATCCAGGACGCGCAGGTGGTGGAGCCGTCGTCCTTCAACTCATCGAAGCCTGCGAGGTGCCGCGCCTTGTCACCGGTGTAGTAGCCGTTGATTTCCCGCAGCACCTTCTTCAGATCGGGCTCGCCCGGGATGCTCTCCCTGGCCGGATCGTCGGGATCGTAGTCCCAGACCAGGTTCTTGAAGCCCTGATCCCGGGGCAGGGTGCTGTCGGCGTAGAGCCGCTTCAGCCGGAGGGCGAGCTGGTGGGTGAACCACGGGTCGGAGCGGCACTGGCCCGGCGGATCGGCCGCCTTGAAGTGCCACTGGAGCATCCGCTGCGTGTTGGTGAAGCTGCCGTCGATCTCGGCGACCTGCGCCGACGGGAAGAAGAACACCTCGGTCTTGATGTCCTCCGGCTTCACTTCCCCGGACTCGACCTCGGGCGCCCGGTTCCAGAACGTCGCGGTCTCGATCAGGAAGTTGTCCTTGACCACCAGCCAGTCGAGCTGCCGCATCCCTTTCCGCTCGAGTCCCGCGTTGAGCGAGGTGGCCGGGTTCTGCCCGATGCAGAGCATCCCCTTCACCCGGCCGTCGGCCATGGCGACGAACATCGGCATGTGGGAGTGGTCGCCCGAAATCTTGGGGTGCCAGTCCCAGCCGAACTGGTTCTCCGGGGTGGCCGCGTCGCCGTACATCGATTTGAGGTAGGAGACCAGGAACTTGGGCATGTTGGCCCAGTAGCTCGTGGCGACGCCTTCGGTGGCCAGGTAGTGGCGCAGGGTCTCGTGGTCCTTCAACGCGGAGAGCGCCGGCATGTAGCCGTGAATGCTGTGGTAGAGCGTCGGCACGTCGGTCGAGCCCTGGATCGAGGCGTGGCCGCGAAGTGCCATGATCCCGCCGCCCGGCCGGCCCATGTTGCCGAGCAGGAGCTGGAGCAGGGCGCAGCACCCGATCACCTGGGGACCGTTGGTGTGCTGGGTCCAGGCGACCGCGTACGCGAAGGAGGTGGTGCGGTCCCGGCCCGAGTTCTCCAGAATCGTCTCGGCCACCTTGGTGAAGGTGCCGGCCGGGCAGCCGGTCACATTCGCCACCATCTCGGGCGTGTAGCGGCTGAAATGTTTCTTCAGCAACTGGAACACGCAGCGCGGATTGCGCAGCGTCTCGTCGCGGAGGGGAACGGGCTTCCTGAGTGAGCGGATCACCGCGTCGAGCGGCTCATCGGGGCCGATCTGGCGCTGGGCGCCCCGCCTCCCCGGGGCCGCATTCTCCTCTCCGCCGCGTGGTTGGCCGAACTCCTCGCCGTGCCGGGCATACTGCCAGGAGTCGGTCTGGTAGGTCCCGATGAAGCCGTCGTAGGGCCATTCGGGCGCGCCGCCCTCGTATTTCATGAGACCGGAGAAGACGCCGTCCAGGTCCTCGGTGCCCTGGAAATCCTCCCGGATTATGGTGGCGGCGTTGGTGTAGTTGAGCAGGTACTCCCGGAAGAAGGAGTCGCTGTTCCACCGCTCATTGTTGATGACGTAGTTGATGAGGCCGCCCAGGAAGGCGATATCGCTGCCGGCGCGAATGGGTGCGTAGAGGTCGCACATCGCGCTGGTGCGGGTGAAGCGGGGATCCACGTGGATGAGCTTGGCCCCGTGCTCCACCTTGGCCTTCATGGGCCAGCGGAACGCGACCGGATGGCATTCCGCCATGTTGGAGCCCTCGAACACGATGCAGTCCGACTGCTCCATGTTGCGCGGGTAGGTGGTCGCCGCGCCGCGACCGAGCCGGGTCCCCAGACCGGGGACGCTGGAGGAGTGTCATATTCGGGCCTGATTTTCGATGGCCACGATGCCGAGCCCGCGCAGCAGCTTCTGCTGCAGATGGTTCCACTCGTTGTCCAGCGTGGCGCCGCCCAGGGCAAAGACGGCGGTGGTCTGGTTGACCAGTTTGCCGTTCTTCAGCCGCTCGACAAAGGTCTCGTCGCGCGTCTTCTTGACCAGCTCGGCCACCCGGTCCATGGCCCAGTCCAGCTCGACCTCGTCCCATTTGGTCGCGCCCGGCTTCCGGTGCAGGACCTTGGTGGCGCGGTTGGGGTTCTTGTGGAGCTGGTAGATGGCGGCGCCCTTGGGGCAGAGCGTCCCCTGGTTGTGGGGGCCCCGGAGGTCGCCCTCGATGTTCACGATTTCGCCGCCGACGGTGTGGACGATCGTGGCGCAGCCGACGGCGCAGTACGGGCAGACGCTTGGCGTGGCCTTGGCGTTTTTGATGCGGAGCTGTTGGGCCCTGGCGGTGGCCGGCGCCAGGCTGGCTCCCAGTCCGACCAGGGATCCGAGCGCCGTCCCCGGCCCGATGCCGGCAGCGGAGACCCGGAGGAATTCACGGCGGGAGAGCGGCATGTGCCCCTCGACTACGCGCGCTGGTGCTCCTGCTGGTGACCGACCTGCCTCTCTAAATGAGACCCGGCTTGACCTCCCGCTGTGATCCAGCACACTTCAGGGCATGACGGTGCCCGTGAAGGTGATTGCCAAACCCGTGGACGACGTCCGGTGCACGCTGCTCCTGAGCCGGGAGGCGGGCGATGCTCCGGTCGCGCGGGCAGTCCTCGGCGTAGCCGGGATCGTCGAGGTGGTGGTTGCCGGAGCCGAGCTGACCGTCACCAAGGGTAGCGCGAGCCCGCCCTGGAGCGGTCTGGTCGCGCAGCTGCGCTACGCGGTTCGTGCCGCCATGGAGCAGCCGGATGCGCTGCCGGGCACGCCGGAGAGCGGGCCGGCGGACGACGACACCGTCTACGAGGTAGCGGACAGGGTCTGCCGCACCGAGATCAATTCGTGGGTTGCCCAGCACGGCGGGAACGTCGAGCTGGTGGACGTGCAGGACGGCGTCGTCGTGCTGCGCCTGAGCGGCGGATGCCAGGGCTGCGGTATGGCGCGCGTCACCCTGAGCCAGGGGATCGAGACGGCACTCCGGCGCGCGATCCCGGGGCTGCGGGGCGTCCAGGACGTCACCGACCACGACGCGGGTACGCGGCCGTATTTCCGCCCGGCCGGCGAGTAGGCGCCTCCCGCAAACGCGTGTCCGGCGTGGGGCTTCGTGCTCGGGCTCCCGGAGTACAGCGGTCCGGAGCGGGCTCGCGGCAAGTCCGGCTTGACGGGCGCACCGACATCTACAGCCTGGGCTGCGTCTTCTACGATACGCTGACCGGCGCACCGCCACGACCGGCCCGACCTGCCGCCCGGCGTGGAGCGGGTGGTCCTGCAGGCCCTCGCCAAGCGCCCCGGGGCTGCGCAGAGAAAGGCTGCTTGCGCCCCGGATTCCCGCACGTAGGTTGGGAACGCGGAACCAGGTTATCCGCTCCCTTTCACAAACCTGCCCCGAGTGCTCGACAACCTGCCCGGCGTGCTCGGCCCGCGGCACCTCGGTCTCCCCGGACCGCTCGCACGGCTGCGGTCGTGCTGAGTCCGGTGAGCTTCGCCGAACATCTCCGGCTGGAACGCGAGCTCGGCCGTGGCGGTATGGCCACGGTATACCTCGCCCGTGACCTCCGGCGGGATGAGCCGGTGGCGCTGAAGGTGTTGCACCCCGAGCTGGCGGCCACGCTCGGACCGGACCGATTCCGGCGGGAGATTCAGCTTACCGCGCGGCTGGACCACCCGAACGTGCTCCCGGTATTGGACTCTGGCGTATCCGGGGGTCGGCTCTGGTACACCATGCCGTACATCGAAGGCGGCTCGCTCCGCGATTGCCTGCAGCGGGAGGGTCAGCTCGGGATAGCGGAGTCGGTGCGGATCGCCCGCGAAGTGGCCCTCGCCCTGGACCACGCGCATCGGTGTGGAGTGGTCCATCGCGACATCAAGCCGGAGAATATTCTGGTCGGGGCGGCTCGGGTGCTGGTCGCCGATTTCGGCATCGCCAAGCTGCTCGATGTTGGCGACGCGGGAAAGCTGACCGGCACCGGACTCAGCCTCGGCACGCCCGCGTACATGAGCCCCGAGCAGGCCGCGGGCGACGCCCGGCTGGACGGGCGCGCGGACGTGTACGCGCTGGGTTGCGTGCTCTACGAGATGCTCGCGGGAGAACCTCCGTTTACGGGCCCGACCCCGCAGGCGATCCTGGCGCGGCACGCCATGAACGCGCCTCCGTCGCTCCGAATCGTTCGGAATACGGTGGGGCCGGCGCTGGAACTGGCGATCGTCCGCGCGATGGCCAAGGTACCGGCCGACCGGTTCCCCAGCGCGGGGGCGTTCGCCGCGGCGCTCGACGCGGACTGGTCCATCGCCCCGGCGGCGGGCCCTGTCCCAACCACGGTCGTGCGCGCCCGTGCGCGCAGGCGCTGGGCGCGCCTGGCGCTGCTTGCCGCCGTCGGAGCCGGGGCAATCGGCTGGGCGCTGCTCCGGCCGCGCGGGCCCCTGATCGCGCCCTCGGCCTCGGTCATGGCGGTCCTCCCGTTCGCACCTGTCGGCGAGGACACCGCACTCTCGCGCCTCGGCCGGGATCTGGCGAGCACTGTCAGCGCCAACCTGGACGGCGTCGGCGACATCCGGATGGTGGACCGGCTCACCGTCCTGGCTCAGACTCACGATCGGAAGGGCCCGCTCACCCTGAACGACGCTGGGGCGATTGGCCGGCGCTATGGCGCGACCAGCGTGGTGGTTGGCAGCCTTGCGCGTGACGGCGCGAGGGTCCGGCTCGACGTGGGCCTGTATTCTTCCGACAGTCTGAAGCCGCTCGCACGTGCCATCGTCACGGGCTCGCCCGATAGCCTGGGAGCACTGACCGACTCGATCACTTGGCGCGTGCTGGCCGAGGTCTGGCGACGCGGTAAGCCACCGACGCCGACGCTCGAGGCCATCACCACTCGGTCCATCGAGGCCCTTCGGGCGTATCTGGACGGCGAGGAGGCCTCGATCGCGGGCCGGGTGGCCGACGCGAGGGCCGCCTATGCCCGCGCCATCGCGGCGGACAGCAGTTTCTGGTACGCCTACTTCCGCGCCGGGGCCGCCGCCGGGTGGTACGAAGAAGAGGCCGACACCGCAATCGTGCGAGTTTACCGGTCGCACCGCGACCTGCTCCCACGGCGCGAGCGGCTCCTGATCGATGCCTGGACCTGGGACAGCGGCCTCGTGTGGCAGCGGGAGCGGCTCAAGGATCTGGTGCGGGAGTATCCCGATTACTGGCCGGCCTGGTTCATGCTCGGCGACAGCTACTTTCACCACTTCTCCTATATCGGCTCCACCCGCGCCGATGCCAGGTACGCGCTCGAACGGGTGGTCGCGCTCAACCCACGCATGGTATTCGGCTGGGACCATCTGATATGGATGTATCAGGCCGATCGGGATACCGCCGCCGCCGCCCGCGCGCTGGAAGCGCTGGACCGGCTCGACGCCCGGGACGTGATCCTGCGGGAGAGCCGGGCAGACGAGACGCTGGTGTGGCAAATCATCCAGGCGGTCCAGACGGGCAGTCCCGCTGCCCAGGTACTGCTGGATAGCCTGTACGACGGCGCCATGGCAGCGCTGGCCTCGGACGGAGCCGTTCCCGAGGTGTACCCCTGGGTCTTGAATTCGGCATCGCCGGCGATCCAGATCCAGTTCAACCGGCGGCTCCTGCAGCATGGCTTGCCGCCGGACCAGTCGGACGGCATCCTGGAGTTTACCGCGATGAGCTGGGCGGCCCGCGGCGCGTGGGATTCGGCGCTGGCGACGGTCGATCTGCGGCGGGGCACCGATCCCTACGACCCGCCGGCGCTCACGGCGTACCGGTTGGCGGTGCTGGGCACCTGGCTCGGCGCCCTCCCGCAGAACGTAGCCCACGCCCGTCGGCCGGCCGCCGCGCGGTGGGTAGACACGATGACATCCCCGCTTCGGCCCGCATTCCAATCTGAGCTTGCCTGGCTGGACGGCGTTCTCGCCTTCGAGAGACGCGATGCACGAGGACTTGCGGCGGCGCGGGCCGGCGTCCGCGCCGCGGGCGATAGCGTGGCCGAACGAGCGCGGCTCGTCGACCTCGGCCCGTTCGAGCTGGCACTTCGCGGAAACCGGCGCGAGGCCGCCGCCCGTTTGGCCGCGCTCGAATGGGAATCGGCTGACCGCGACCCATGGCTCGCGACCGCCACCCACCCGCTCCGGCGCGCCATCAACCGCCTGGCGACGATGGAATGGCTGCTGGCCCTTGGCGACACGACTCAGGCAGCGCGGCTGCTGACGTGGCACCAGGCATTCAGCTGGCCGCTCCTCGAAAAAATCCCGGTGACGCCGTTTGCCGATCTGCAGCTCGCGCGGATTGAGGAGGCCAGGGGTCAGCTCGATGCGGCCCGGCGGGATTACCAGGCATTTCTGGTCCGGTACGACATGCCGCCGCCGGCCCACCGCCATCTGGTGCAGGAGACGCGTGAGGCACTGGCGCGGCTGTCCAGGGGGGCTGACCCGGCCACCGATCGCTAGCAACCTGACCTAGCGGCAGTCCGGGACCTTCCCGGGGACGCCGGTCCCCACGACCAACGCCTCGATGCAGTGAGGCGTGCCGGTGGGCTCCACCACCGTCACGCTGGCGGCGCCGGCGATGCCGTGAGCCTCGGCGATGATCTGCACGCGCCCTGCCTTGACCCCGAGCACCAGCCCGCCAGAGGCAACGCTCGCGATCGCCGGATCCGAGCTCCGCCAGGTCAGGTCCGACGGGATCCCACTCGTGCCGTCGGCCGCCTTCAACGCGGCGGTCAGCCGGAGGGATGCCCCGCGCGCGAGCGCCGCGACGCTGGGCGCGACGGTGACGATCCCGGGGTCCGCTGGAGCCGAGGAGCCGGTGGGGGTCGACGAACAGGCCGCGAGCAGGCTGCTGAGGGAGACGACCGTCGAGAGCGTCAGCAGGGTGCGCATGGTGACCTCGCCTCTGAGGGGCGCTCCGTCCGGCCCCGCCCGCGCCGCCGAGAGCTTGCCCCAGCCGAACCACAGACCCACACTAAGAGGCGACGCTCAGCGCACCCTCACGCTCCGCTCACTCGAGGCTCATGCTCAGGCTCGATGTATTCGGCGGGCTGACCCTCCTCGACCGCGATGGCCACCATGTGGCGCCCCAGCGGCGCCGGCTGGCGCTGCTGGCCCTGCTGGCCACGGCCGGCGACCGGGGCATGAGTCGCGACAAGCTCATCGGCTATCTCTGGCCCGAGAGCGCCTCCGAGAACGCGCGACACGCCCTCGAGCAGCTCCTCTATTCGCTCCGACGCCAGGTTCCCGGCGGCCTCATCCTGGGCACGGACCCGCTGCGGCTCGACCCGGACAAGGTGACCAGCGATCTCGCCGAGTTCGCGAGCCGGACGGCGCACGGAGACCTGGCGGGAGCGGTGGCGCTCTACCGGGGGCCGTTTCTGGACGGCTTT
>DASSBA010000112.1:0-6323 GCA_035699205.1 Gemmatimonadales bacterium | reverse complement strand
GTCCGCCGCGATGGCGGCGCGGACATCCTCGCTCAGCGACCAGAGCTCGCGCTTGAAGGGCCCGATGGCCTTCTTCCGCGACTTGTAGTAGAACTGCTCCGCGGTGTCCCCGCTCTTCCGCTCGCCGGCCGCGTTCTCGTCCACCCAGCGGCGCAGCCGCTCACGCAGATCGGCGGGAAGCCGCGCGTGGTCGAAGACGATGTTCTGGAAATTGGTGGCGAGGTGGATCTCGGCGGTCTCGATGCGCGGGAAGTTGCCGAACGCGTCGGGCGGCAGGGTGCTCGCGCCGTGCTGCACCGCGCCGGCGAGCCCGTACTCCTCGCGGGCCACCTTCGACAGCGCCGCGAGCGCCGCGAGATCGAGCTTGACGTCGGCAATCGAGCCGTCCGCCAGGACCACTCCGCCGTGCGAGGTGCCGGTCTGGACCGAGATCTTGCTGATCCCGGCCGGCCCGCCCTCGTGCTCGGCGAGAGTCCGGTTGTACCCCTGCATGAAGGCGTGCAGCTCCTCGACGGTGCTGTTCTTCATGCCGACTTCGCCGATCTCGGCGCCGACCGAGACCGTGACTCCCTCGGGCTCGTGACCCCGGATGAAGGCCGTGATCTCGGCCGCCCGCTCGTAATTGAGTCGCTGCTGCTCGGCGAGCGTCGGCTGGGCGAGATCGACCAGCGTGGAGGTATCCACGTCGATGTTATAGAAGCCCGCGCCGATCTCCTCGGCGATGAGCTTCTTCACCTCGTCCACCTCGCCCGCCGGATCGGCGTGGTACTTCTTCGCATTCACCTGGCAGTGATCGCCCTGGATGAAGAGCGGGAGGACGTAGCCCTCGCGCAGCGCCGCCCCGATGAGCACCGAGACGTACTCCGCCGGCCGCTGGTCGGTGTAGGCGATCTCGCTGCGCGCGATCTCCAGAATGATCGCGCCCGCCTTGCCGGCCCGCGCCGCGCGGAAGACCGCACGGGCGGTGTCGTACGCCAGCATCCGAACGTTGATGGCGGGCACGGTGAAGCCGCTCACGTCTCCCCGGCCGCGCGCCAGGTAGAGTCCCTGGATCGAGGCGGGCCGGGCGCCCGTCACCTGCCCCAGCTCCCACAGCAGCCAGCGCGCGGCCTCGCGGGCCTCTCCCCCGTCGAACACCGCCTGCCAGACCAGCCGGTCGGTGGCCGCGGAGCGGAGCCTGGCCGGATCGCGTACCGTCACGCCGCCGGGCACCAGCGCCACCGCGCCCTCGTACAGATCGACCGCCTGCTGAGTCTCGTCCGCCATGAATCGACAGCCTCGTGGATTAGGATCTGCTGCGCCGGGCTCGAACCATTTCCGCAGCAGATCCTTCGCTGCGCTCAGGATGACAATTGGTCGTTACAGGATGACAAATCGTCGTTACGCGACTCGAGCAGGCCCCCGTAAAGGTAGGGCGGAACCGGGAGACCGTCAAACGAATCGTGGACAGCCCGCCGCTCAGACGACGTCGCGATCCGGGTCCGCCGCCGGTGGCGCCTGCCCCTCGTAGCCCGGCCGCCCCATCGCGGCGTAGGTGAGCCGCTTCCCGAGCTCGACGCCCGGCTGGTCGAACGGGTCGATCCCGTACCAGGCCCCGGCGTACCCGGTCGCGATCTGGTAGAACATCACCAGCTCGCCGATGGTGTCGGCGCTCAGGTCCGGGAGCCGGAGCGTGCAGCTCATCCGGCCCATCTGCGCGAGGGCGCTGGCGGTCGCCTCGTATTCCGTGCGGAGGAGCTCGCCGAGGCTGTGGCCGGCCAGATACGAGATCTCCGCGGGCAGCGGCCGGGACCCGAGCACGTCGCCGATGGCGGGGATCGGCACGTCCTGCCCCAGCTCGTCCACCACGGCGAAGGTGATGACCTTGTCGAACGGCCCCTCCATGAAGAGCTGCACCTGGCTGTGCTGGTCGGTGGCGCCGACGGCCGCCACGGGCGTGGGGCCGGTGTGGACCTCGCGTCCCTCGCGGTCCACCCGCTTCCCCAGGCTCTCGGCCCAGAGCTGCCGGTACCACTCGGCGAAGTCGCGCAGCCGGTCGGTGTAGGGCATCAGGACGTCGATGCGCGCGCCCAGGTCGGTATCGGCGGCCCAGTGGAGCGCGGCGTAGAGCGCCGCCGGGTTCCGGAGCAGGTCGTCGGCTTCCGCGCGCTCGACGGCGCGGCGGGCCCCCGAGAGGAGCGCCTCCACGTCCACGCCGACCAGCGCAGCGGGGAGCAGACCCACCGGGGAGAGCACGCTGTAGCGTCCGCCCACGTCGGGCGGGATGCTCAGCGTCGCGACCCCGTCCCGTGCGGCGATCTCGCGCAGCGCCCCGCGGGCGGGGTCGGTGGTGAACACCAGGTGGCGGTGCGCGGCGGCACCGAGCGCGTTCTCGAGCCAGGCATGGACGACCAGGTACTGGGCCATCGTCTCCGCGGTCCCGCCCGACTTGCTGATCACGTTGACGAGGACGCGCCGCGGGTCGATCCGGGCCAGCGCGGCGTGCACGGTGGTGGGGTCCACGTTGTCGAGGACGGTGAGCCGGGGAAAGAACTCGCGCCCCTCGTCGTCCCACTCGTTCCACAGCGGCTTCCGCAGCGCCGTGAGCAGCGCGCGCGTGCCCAGCGCCGAGCCGCCGATGCCGAGCACCAGCACGTCCTCGTGCGCCTGGCCCAGCCCCTCGGCGAACGTCGTGATCTCCTGGACCGTGTCCGCCTGGTCGACCAGCCGGTAGAACCCGTAGTCTCCCTCGCCGCGGCGGCGGCGCACCTCGGCCTGGATCGCGCCGAAGCGGGTGGCCAGCTCCGCGAGGCGCTCGCGCGGGAGGCCGTGGGTGCCATCGAGCACGTCCCGGAACATCCGCCCATACGCGAGCCGGATCACTGGACCTCCACCGTGAGACCGTCGTACGCCGGCATGATGCCGTCGGGGAGCTGGCCGGCGAGCTCGGCGTGACCGGTCTCGTGCGTGAGATGGGTGAGATAGGTGCGGCGGGCGCCCAGCTCCTGCGCGGTCCGCACCGCCTCCGCGATGCTCAGGTGGGTCGGGTGCGGGCGCCACCAGAGCGCGTTGAGCACGAGCACGTCGAGGTCCCGCAGGAGACGCCGCTCCGCCTCGGGAATGGCCTTCACGTCGGTGATGTACGCGAGCGGGCCCATCCGGTAGCCGAAGACCCGCAGGTGCCCGTGGCGGAACGCCAGCGGCAGCAGCTCGACTCCGGCGACATCCAGCGGGCGCCCCGGCTCGATCGCGTGCAGGTCGAGCGTGGGCTTCGAGGTCCCCTCGTAGGGGCGCATCGCGTCATCGAAGATGTAGCGGAACGAGGTGCGGAGCCGCTCGAGGGTTTCCGCCGGGCCGTAGACCGGCAGGGGCCCGCGCTGCCGCACGGAGAAGATCCGCAGATCGTCGATGCCCATCGTGTGGTCGGCGTGCTCGTGCGTGTAGAGCACCGCGTCCACCCGCGCGACCCCGGCGGCGAGGAGCTGCAGCCTGAGCTCGGGCGGCGTGTCGACCAGGATCGTGCCGCCGCCCGTCTCGACCAGGGCGGCGGATCGGGCCCGCTTGTCCCGCGGATCGGCCGACCGGCACACCGCGCACCCGCAGCCGATCTGGGGCACACCGAACGACGTCCCCGTGCCCAGGAAGGTGAGCCGCATCCCCTAAACTGCTTCGATCTTCAGGAGGTTGGTAGTGCCCGGCATGTCGAACGGCACCCCCGCCGTGACGACCAGCCGCTCGCCGGGCCGCGCCAGGCCACGCGCGAGGATCTGCTGCCGCGCCACCGAGAGCATCACCTCGTAGTCGGTGGAGTGCTCGGTGAGCGCGGGAGTGACGCCCCACACGAGCGCGAGCTGGCGGAACGTCTCCGGCTCCGGGGTGCAGGCGAGGATCGGCACGCTGGGCCGGCAGGTGGACACCTTGCGCGCGGTGAACCCGCTGCTGGTGAAACAGACGATGAGCGGCGCGCTCAGCATCTCCGCCGCCGCGCAGACCGCGACGGCGATCGCGTCCTCCGTCCGCACCGGCCCGCTCTGCGGGGCGCGATGCTGCGGCAGGCCGGACCCGTCCGCGGACCGGCGGCCGAGCGCCGCGTCGATGGTGACGCCGCGGCCCTGGCGCTGCAGCTCCATCTCGCGCGCGATCCGGTCCATCGCCCGCACCGCCTCGAGCGGAAACTCGCCCACCGCGGTCTCGGCGGAGAGCATCACCGCGTCGGTGCCGTCGAGGATCGCGTTGGCCACATCCGACGCCTCGGCGCGCGTGGGCCGCGGCGCGTGGATCATCGACTCGAGCATCTGGGTGGCCGTGATCACCGGCTTGCCGTGCAGCCCCGCCTCGCGGATGATCTGCTTCTGCATGAGCGGGACCTCCTCGAACGGCAGCTCCACGCCCAGGTCCCCGCGCGCGACCATGATGGCGTCCGAGGCGTCGAGGATCCCGCACAGGTTCCGGAGCGCGGTGTCCTTCTCGATCTTGGCCACGAGCCTGGTCGACCGCGGCACCAGCGTGCGGAGCTGTTCGATGTCCTCCGGCCGGCGCACGAAGGAGAGTGCCACGTAGTCCACGCCGACCGCGGCCGCCTGCGCCGCGTCCTCGAGGTCCTTCTCGGTGAGCGCGGGCGCGCTGACTTCGATGCCGGGGAGGTTCATCCCCTTGTGCGACTTGAGCTCGCCGCCGTAGTGCACGACGGCGTCCACCCGGCGGCCGCGGATCTTCGTGACTTCGAGGGCGAGCAGCCCGTCGTCGAGCAGGATGCGTGCGCCCAGACGGACGTCGGTGGCGAGCGCCTCGTACGTGGTGGGGATCTCGCCGGCGCGTGCCTGGTCCTCGGGGGCGAACGTGACGGTCTCGCCCGGGCGGAGCCGGAGCGGCTCGAGCAGCGTCCCGATCCTGATCCGCGGACCCTGCAGATCCAGCAGGACGGCGACCGCGTCCCGCCGGTCGCGCGTCAGCTCGCGAAGCCGCTCGATCCACCGCGCGCGGACTTCGGGCGTGCCATGCGAGGCGTTGATCCGGACGACATCCACGCCGGCGTCGATGAGCGCGACCATCCCGGCGGGGTGCTCCCAGGCGGGGCCGAGAGTGGCGACGATCTTCGTCCGGCGAATGGGAGTGCGTAGCATGGGCTGGAGTCTAATGAGATTCAGCTGGTTCGGTTGAATCCGGCCCACAGCGCCGGTTCATCATCACGGCCCCGGCGGAGGCTGCATGGCGTGCGGGTTTATGGTACCGCAGGCCGTGCGGCAGGCGGTTTCCACATGTTGAAAACTCGACCAAGTGCATATCTGGAAGGGAGCCTTCGGGCGAGAAAAAGGATCAATTCGATGTGGCAGATTACTTCAACTCAGATAAGTAAGTGCATTTTGCATATGGGTTTAGATAGTTGCACCTCAAGGGTGAATTATGAAGGCGACACTGTCATCATGCCGCGAGACTTTATTCAGATTGTACGATTATGAACATCTTCGACATGCGCAATTCTGCACCCGCGGGCCGCAGCGTGTTCACTGCCGAATCAGGGCCCGAACGCGATGGTGCCCTCCCCGCCGAAGTACTCCGGGCCGGCAAAGCGCGTCGGCGAAGCCTTGAGGGCGTTGGCGAAGTCGTTCTTCCCGTCGATCTTGAGCGAGCCGGCCATGGCCCGCGAGAATGCCGGCGTAAGTGTCACCCGGCCGGTCACGAGCCCGCCGCGGGTCCCGGGAGCCACCCACTGGGTCTCCACCGCGCCCTGCACGGCGGTGCTGTCGCCTGCCGGGTGGCCGTCCCAGGTCACGGTCGTCTTCCCCAGCTTGGCCTGAAACCGGCGATCGGTGCGGCGAATGCCGTCCGCGTCCTCGCCGGGCACCTGCCCGACCGTCAACCGCGCATCGTCCACCGCCTGGCCCGCCAGGCGGGCGGAGCGGACCATGCGGCTGCTGCTGGCGAACAGTCCGAGCGCGACCTCGCCTGGCACCCCCGCGGAGTCGAACGCCGAAACGGTCCAGACCGCGAACAGGTGCGGGTGCTTGCCCTTATGGTTCGTGAGGGTGAACTGCGAGGCGTGGAGGCTGTCGACGGCCTCGAAGCAGAGCCGCGACGGACTCCACGCGGCGAACTCGGGCTGGCCCTGGAGGACGCCGGTGAGTGCCACGGGGAGGTCGCTCGCCCGGCTGGCCGGGAGCGGACGGTAGCCCGACGGGAGGGAGCGGAGCGCCTCGGATGAGGGGTCGAGCAGGAGCTGCACGCAGAATCCTCGGCTCAACCCCTGGATGTCCCAGCTCGCCTGGCCCGCCGGATGATCCTGCGCCGCCAGCGGGGCGGTGGTCGCGGCCAGCGCGATCACGGCGCCGGCATGGAGGAAGCGA
>DASSBA010000111.1:0-19557 GCA_035699205.1 Gemmatimonadales bacterium | reverse complement strand
CTCGCGGATGTGGTAGCCCGAGATGGAGATGGTGTTCCAGTTCGGGGTGTGCTCCGCGGCCCACTCGAACAGATCGACGATGATCTTGAGCGCGGGCTCCGCCGGATAGATCCAGGCGTGCTGCGCCATGTACTCCTTGAGAATGTCGTTCTGGATGGTGCCCTGGAGCTGCCCGATGGGAACGCCCTGGCGCTCGGCGGCGGCCACATAGAAGCAGAACAGCATCGCCGCGGGACCATTGATGGTCATCGAGGTGGAAACCCGGTCCAGCGGGATCCCATCGAACAGCGTCTCCATGTCGGCCAGGCTCGAGATGGCGACCCCACACCGCCCGACTTCGCCCTCCGAGCGGGGATGGTCGGAGTCGTACCCCATGAGCGTGGGGAAGTCGAACGCGACCGACAGCCCGGTCTGCCCGCGCTCGAGCAGGAACTTGTAGCGCTCGTTGGTGTCCTCCGCCGTCCCGAAGCCGGCGAATTGGCGCATGGTCCAGAGCCGGCCCCGGTACATGGTCGGGTGGATGCCCCGGGTGAACGGGTAATCGCCGGGAAGTCCGGTAGCGGCCTGGAGTCCCGGAGCCAGGTCGAGCGCGGTGTAGACCGGCTTGACCGCGCGGCCCGACACCGAAGTGAAGTCGCTGTCGTCGCGGGTGGGGAGCGCGGCCGCCGCGGCGCGCCAGGCGGCCACCTCGGCCCGGAGCCGCGCGAGCTCGTGCTCCTGCGCCGCCAGGCGCCGCGCCGTGTCCGCGTCGAGATCCGTGCCCCCCAGCGTCATATGCGCTCGCCCTGTTTGAGGCCGTCGAGCACCTCCGCCGCCACCTCGTACGGGCTCACCCGGCCGGCCACGATCTCGTCGAGCCGCTCGGCGATCCGCTGATCGGCCCGCGTCTCCTCCCAGACCCACCGCCGGGTGGCACGGTCCACTACCTCCCGGGTGCGGTCGAACAGCCGTCGCTTGCGACGCTCCTGCAGCGTGCCGCTTTCGGTGAGCCAGGCGTGGTGACGGTCGAGCGCCGCCATGAGCTCGGGCACGCCGTCGCCCGTGGTGGCAGCGGTGAGGAGCACGGGATGCCCCCAGGCCGCGCTGTCGGCCTGACCGCCTGACCGCCTGACTGCCTGACCACCCGTCGGTCCGCCATGATGCGCCGGCACGTTCCGGAATGCCTTGCCCCGGCGGATGCCCAGCGTCACCTCGAGCTCGTGACGAAGCTGCTCGGCCCCGGGCCGGTCGGCCTTGTTGACGACGAAGAGGTCGGCGATCTCCATGACCCCCGACTTGAGCGTCTGGATGCCGTCGCCGGATTCGGGGACGAGCACGAGCACCGTGGAGTCGGTCATGCGGGCCACGTCGAGCTCCGACTGACCCACGCCGACGGTCTCGACCAGGATGCGGTCGAAGCTGGCGGCGTCGAGCAGATCACAGACCTCGCGCGTGGTGGTGGTGAGCCCGCCCACGGACCCCCGGGTTCCCAGCGAGCGGATGTAGACGCCCTCGTCGAGCGCGACGGATTCCATGCGGATGCGGTCGCCGAGGAGCGCGCCGCCGGTGAAGGGGCTGGTGGGGTCCACGGCCACCACCGCGACGCGGTGCCCCGCATGGCGGTAGGCGGTGACCAGGCGCTCGACGAGGGTGGACTTGCCGGCGCCGGGCGGGCCGGTGATGCCGATCCGCCGGGCCCGGCCGACCGACCGATGCACGGCGGCCAGCAGGCGCTCGAACCCGGGCCGGCCGTTCTCGACCACCGAGATCGCGCGTGCCAGGGCGGCCGTGTTGCCGGCCTGCAGGCCCGCGAGCAGGAGGTCGGAATCCATGCCTGAAAGGTCGCCCCGCCCTGGGACGGAGGCAAGCGAGTCCGTCTCACCCGGCCCCCTCGTCACCGTTGTCGAGGTGCAGCTCCTTCTTGGCCGTCCAGTTGATGATCACCACCAGGAGCACCCCCACCACGAGCGCCCCGAGCAGCCAGAGCTGCACCCGCCGCACCCGGCCGAGCAGAATGGTGGCGCTGCCGCTCACCAGGTACCCGAGACCGGTGAAGACCAGTGCCCCGAGCACGCACCCCACGCCGTCCACCAGGGCGAACCGTCCCGCCTTCAGGCCGTGAAGTCCCCAGAACACCATGCTCGCGGCCTTGGTGCCGTACACGAACCGCGAGGCGATGAGCTCGGCCGGGCCGAGCCGGGCGGCCAATCGCTCGATCCGGTGGCCCATGCGCCGATAGAGGTGGCCCGCGCGGAAGCGCGGGCCCCTCACCCGCCCGAGCACGTACCAGGCGAAGTCCCCGATGAAGCTGCCGGCCGCCCCGGCGGCCAAGGCCAGCGGGAACGGGAAGTAGCCGAGATGCGCCGCGACGCCGGCGAGGATGAGGGTGAAGTCGCCCTCGAGGGCGGAGCCCAGGAAGATCGCCGCGAGGCCATAGCGCGCCACCAGCGCTTCGAGGTGCACGCTCAGGCCGGCGGGCGGGGGCGCCGGCGGCGGTCCTCGCGCGCGACGGTGGGCACGGCGAACTCGGGCCGCGCCACCGGCTCGAGTCCGAGATGGACGCGCGCCAGGTTGAGCGCGTCGTCGATGTTGCCGGCCAGATCGTCCTCCGGCAGCTCATCGGCCAGCGCCGAGCGCTGGATGGCCACCATGGGCTGGGCATGGACGTCCGACAGGATCACGCGGGTACCGGCCCGGCGGTAGCGGCCGACCACGTCGCGCAGCGAGTTGAGCCCGGTCGAGTCGATCGCGGGCACGTTCCGCAGGCGGAGGATCAGCACCTTCGGGCGGCCGCGCAGGGTGGTCATGGTCTCCTTGAACTTCTCCGCGGCCCCGAAGAAGAACGGGCCGTTGATCTCGTACACCTCGACCCCGGGGGGCACCGCGCGCCGGCGGAGCGAGTTCGGGTCGCCCTCGCCCTCGTCGCCGCCCTCCTCGAACTCGCGGGTGAACGCGCTCACGTTCGTCACCTCGGCCATGCGCCGCATGAACAGGAACGCGGCGAGCACGATCCCGACCTCCACCGCGACCGTCAGGTCCACCAGTACGGTCAGCAGAAAGGTGGTCAGCAGGACCAGGAGGTCGCTCCGGGGCCCGCGGAACTCCGAGCGGAACGTGCGCCACTCGCTCATGTGGTAGGCCACCACCACCAGGATGCCCGCGAGGGTGGCCAGCGGGATGAGCCCGGCCCAGCGCCCGAAGAACAGCGTGATGAGGAGCAGCGTGAGCGCGTGCGCGATGCCGGCTACCGGCGTGCGCCCGCCGTTCTTCACGTTGGTGGCCGTGCGCGCGATCGCCCCCGTGGCCGGGATGCCGCCGAACAGCGGCGAGGCGATGTTCGCCACGCCCTGGGCGACGAGCTCCATGTTGGAGCGGTGCTTGCCCCCGATCATCCCGTCAGACACCACGGCGGAAAGGAGGGACTCGATGCCGGCGAGCATGGCGATGGTGAACGCGGGGCCCACCAGCGCGCTGGCGGTCTCGAAGGTAACCCGGGGGAGCACGGGCCGCGGAAAGCCCGCGTCGATGGCCCCGAAGCGGCTGCCGATCGTCTCCACGTGCAGCGGCAGCAGCTGCACCAGCAGCGTGGTGACGATCAGGGCCACGAACGGGCCCGGGATCCGGAAGTTGAACCGCGGCCAGATGCCGAGGATGAGCAGGGTGACGCCGGAGACCAGCAGCGCCGACGGGTTCACCCGCCCGGCGTGCCGGGCGTACTCCGTCCATTTGCCCACGAAATCGGCCGGCAGTGTCCCCATGGGCAGCCCGAGCAGGTCCTTCACCTGGCCCGAAAAGATGATGAGGGCGATCCCGCTGGTGAACCCGATCACGACCGGGAAGGGGATGAACTTGATGGCGCCGCCAAGCCGGGCGAGGCCGAAGCCGACCAGGATGAACCCGGCCATGAGCGTGGCGATCATCAGCCCGTCCACCCCGTATTGCTGCACGATCCCGTACACGATCACCACGAAGGCGCCCGTCGGGCCACCGATCTGCACTCGCGAGCCGCCCAGGGCGGAGATCAGGAATCCGCCGATGATGGCGGTGTAGAGTCCCCGGTCGGGCGTGACGCCGCTGGCAATGGCGAAGGCGATGGCCAGCGGCAGCGCCACGATGCCGACGATGACGCCCGCGCTCACGTCGGTGAAGAACTGGGCTCGATCGTACGTCTTCAGGGTGGTGACGAGCTTGGGCACCAGCACGGGCGACTCCGGCTGAGGATTTCTGGGCAGCGGGCGAGCGGAATCTACTGCGGCGTGGAAGGGGCGCGAGGCGGTTCGGCACGGGGCGACAGAATGGCCCGGCGGGGCCGGCGTCCGGGACAGACTGGCGCCGGGCCCCGCTCGCCAGCGGGGAATCTGCTCGCGCCGGCCGGATTTCACGATGGCCGTCTTCTTGCCCCTCGCGCCGCTACATTCCACCCCTGGATCGCGCGGATGAGCGCACAGAAACCGCCGAGGCGCTGCCCGGCCTCCTGGAGAACTGCCGGACGATGGGACACCGATTCCGCCCGTGCGGCCGGGTGGGCCGCGGGTGAGGGGGCGCTGGTGGGTCAAGCTGCTCGGCATCCTCGTGCTGGCCGCGGGCCTCCGCTTCGCGGCAACCTTCCCCTGGAACGACACCTGGGCCACCCTCGCGGCGGCCGACTGGTGGATGCTCGCCGCGGCGGGCGGCTGGAACCTGCTGTCGCTCGCCGCAAAGGCGTGGGCGTGGCAGCTCCTGCTGCGCTCGGTGGCGCCGGTGAGCTTCCGGACGGCGCAGGCCGCCACGTTCGTCGGCGCGGCGGTGAACTCGGTCGGGATCGCCATGAGCGGAGAGGCCGCGCGGGTCCACCTCCTGGGCAAGCGCGACGGCATCCCGGCAGGCGCCGCGATCCGCTCCATCGTCGCGAGCCGCCTGGTCGAGGCGATCGCCCTGGGCATCTTCCTGCTCGGCGTCGCCGCCGGCATCACGACGGAGCACGCGGCCAGGCTGCTGGGCGGCGGTGTGCTGCTCCTCGGCGGCGCGTTCGCGCTGCTCCGCTGGGTTCCCTGGCTCCGGCCGGGCGGCATCGGCGCGGGTGCGCTCCAGGGCTGGTCGGCCGCGCGGCTCGCCCCGGCCGTCGGGCTGGATATCGCGAGCTGGGGACTGCAGTGGGCCTCGTACCACTGGTCCATCGCCGCCACGCACACCGCCGTCGCGCCGTCCCTCTCATGCCTCGCGCTCGTGCTGGCCAACGTGGGCGGCGCATTCCGGCTCACGCCGGCGAACGTCGGGGTGGTCCAGGGCGCCGTCGTGCTGGCCCTGAAGCCGGCGGGGGTCCCGGCCGCCGAGTCGCTCGCCGCGGGCATGGCCCTGCAGGCGGTGCAGGTGCTGCCGGTGCTGGCGATCGGGCTGGGCCTGCTCGGCCGGCACGGCCTCGTGGCGCTCTCCCGCCGGCGCGAGGTGGAGGCCGCCTGATGCCGATGGGCCTGCCCCGCCGGCTCGCGGTGCTCACGGCGGTCATGGCGATCCTGCTGGTGACCGGCGCCACGGAGATCGCGCTCTGGTGGTCGGCGCGCACCCGCCTGGAGGACTTCCGGCTCGAAGCCGTCTCGCTCGCCAACACGCTCGCCTCGCTGCTGGTCCGGAGCGCCCCGAGGGGCGACCCCGCCGGCCTGGCGCAGGGACTCGAGGGCTGGGCTCGCCACCGCGGCCCCGGCTCCGGCGCGATGGTCTACCTGCTCCGGCGACAGCGGCTCACCCCCGTGGCCGCCAGCGGACTTCCGGACTCGACGGCCGCGGAGTCGCTCGACTATGCGGCGCTCGCACGACGCGCGGCGGAGGTGCGACTCCGCGGCGGCAGCGATCCGGAGTGGCGGGTCGTGATTCCGCTCGGGCTGCCACGTCCCTACGGGGTGCTGGACACCCGGCTCTCGACGCGCCGGCTGCAGGACTGGGCACGCCTGGAGCGGCGGCGGGCCTACCTGCTCGCGCTCCTCTCGGCGCTGCTCGTCGCGCTGTTCGTGGCCGTGATGACCGCGCGCTGGGTGGGCCGGCCGCTCGCCGCGCTCGGCGCCGCCATGGCGGGGGCGCATGGCGGGGTCAAGGACGCGCCGGAGGCACCCGAGATCGGGCCGCCGGAATTCCGCGAGCTGACCCGCCGGTACAACCGGATGCGCGAAGCGCTGGCCGCGCGGGAGCAGGAGAGCGCCGCCCGGGCCATGCTGCTCACGCTGGAGGAACGGGCTCGCGGCCTCGACCGGCTCGCGCTGATGCACGAGACGGCCGCGGTCTTCGCGCACGAGATCGGGACGCCGCTCAACACCGTGAGCGGCCATCTCCAGCTGCTGCGGGACGATTTCGAGGCACAGCACGACGCGCGGGCGGTCGATCGCGTCCGGCTCCTGCTGGCGCAGGTGGATCGCGTCGCCGGCATCGTGCGGGCGGGGCTCAATCGCGGCGCGTGGCCGACGCCGCTGGTGCTCCGCCAGGACCTCAACGAGATCGCGCTGCGGATGACCCGCTTCCTGGAACCGTCGCTCGGCGACGCCGGAGTCCATGCGCAGCTCGCGCTCGACGGCGGCGGGCCCGTCCTCGCCCGGTGCGACCCCGCGATGGTGGAGCAGATCCTGCTCAATCTGCTCAAGAACGCGATCGAGGCACTGCCCGCGGGCGGCGCCGTCACCATCACGACGGGGGTCGCCGGGCACGCGGCGTTCATCGACGTGCACGACGACGGCCCCGGCCTCGATGCCGAAGCCGAGTCGAGCCTGTTCCGGCCGTTCTCGACGACCAAGGGGCCGGCGGGCACGGGACTGGGGCTGGCCGTGAGCCGCCGCCTGGCCCGCCTGCTGGGCGGCGACCTCGTGCACGTGCCGGGCGAACGCGGCGCGCGCTGGCGCCTGACACTCCCGCGGGAGACCCTCGATTGAGCGCGCCGCCGGCGCCGCCCGCCCGGCTGCTGCTCGTCGACGACGACGAGGAGGCCTGCCGGCTGCTCGCCGAGGTCCTCGAGCGGGAGTCGTACCACGTGGTGCCGGCCCTCTCGGCCGACGAGGCGCTGGCCAAGCTCGACCAGATCGGGCCGTTCGACGCCGTGCTCACCGATCTCCGGATGCCGAGCCGGAGCGGCCTCGACCTCCTCCGCGAGCTGCGCGAGCGCGATCCCGCCGCCCTCGTGCTCGTGCTCACCGCCTTCGGCGACGCGGCGGCCGCGGGCGAGGCCATCCGGGCGGGCGCCTACGACTTCATCAGCAAACCGTACGACATCGCCGCGCTGCGCCAGACGCTCGCCCGCGCCCTGGGACGGCGGCGGCTGGCCGGGGTGCGCCGCGATCCCGCCGAGGTCCCGCGCGCCGGCACCCCCGCCTCGGGACCGGCGCTGGTGGGCCACAGCCCGGCGATCATCGACGTCATGAAGACCCTCGCCAGGGTGGCGCCCTCCCAGGCCACGGTCCTGGTGCTCGGGGAAACCGGTACCGGGAAGGAGCTGGTCGCGCGCACCCTCCACCACTTCTCGGAGCGCGGGAGCCGCCGCTTCGTGGCCGTCAACTGCTCCGCGCTGGCGGAGGGATTGCTGGAGAGCGAGCTGTTCGGACACGTGCGCGGCGCCTTCACCGGCGCGGCGACGGCGCGCCCCGGCCTGTTCCGCGAAGCCGACCACGGGACGCTGTTCCTGGACGAGATCGGCGACATTTCCCCGGCCCTGCAGGCCCGGCTGCTCCGGGCGGTGCAGGAGCAGGAAATCGTACCGGTGGGATCCGAGGCGCCGGTCAAGGTGGACGTGCGGGTGCTGGCTGCCACGCATCGCGACCTCCCCGAGCTGGTGCGCCAGGGGCGCTTCCGCGAAGATCTGTACTACCGGCTGAACGTGGTGACGCTGACGCTGCCGCCCCTCCGCGCCCGGCGGCAGGACATCCCGCTGCTGATCGATCACTTTCTCCGCGAGCTCGCCACGCGCCACGGGCGCGGCCCCGTGGCGGTCGACCCCGAGGCGCAGCGCCGCCTGCTGGCGTACGACTGGCCGGGTAACATCCGCGAGCTGCAGAACGTGCTCGAGCGCGCCATGCTGCTGGCCGAGCAGGACGTGATCGGGCCCGAGCATCTCCCGGCCGGGCTGCAATCGCCGCGCGCGAGCCCGGAGGCGGGACCCGCCGCATCCGCGGGCGGGCCCGGCGATGGGCCGAGCTCCCTGCCCCCGCTGGAGGAGGTCGAGCGCGCGCACGTGCTCCGCGTGCTCACCGCGACCGGCGGCAACCGCGACGAGACCTCCCACATTCTCGGCATCAGCCGCCGGACGCTCACGCGGATGATCCAGCGGTGGAATCTCCCGCGCCGGAGCGGATGACGCCACTCTGTCCCGCGCCGGACAGAGTGGCGCGCCAGTCCTTCCCGCGACGTGGCATTGCCCCGCAATCACGCCATCGAGCTCACGACCCGCCACTGGCATGTGGATTGCCCTCCGGGTGAGCGGATCCGCGCCCGGTCATCCGGGCGCCCGCCACACTCCCCAGGAGGACCTCGATGATTCGCAAGCTCGCCCTCGTCTCCGCGCTCGTCGCGGCCACGTTCGGCACCGGCACCCTGGCCGCCCAGAGCACCGCCACGACGACCTCGAAACCGGCCGCCGCGCCCAAGCCGGCACCGGCGATGCACGTGAAGCTCGATTCGACGACCAGGGCCGGGCCGCCGGCCGCGCACCACGCGGCGTGGACCCAGACGCAGATCAAGGCAGCCCAGCAGGGCCTCGCCAAGGCCGGCCTCTACAAGGGCAAGGTGTCCGGTACCATGAATGCGGACACCCGCAAGGCGCTCCGTGCATATCAGAAGCAGAACAAGCTGCCGGTCACCGGCCGGCTGGACGACGCCGTGCTCACGCGGCTGAAATCCGCCTGAGCACCACCCTGCAGGTTCCTTCCCCGGTGAAGCGCGGGCGCCCCCGTGCCAGCCGCATAACGCCCCTCCGCGAGGAGGGGCGCCTTCCTTCGTACCGCCGGCGTTCCCGGTGGCGCCGGGTCGAGACCCATCTCACCCGTCATCTCGAGCTCTATCTCTCGGCGGCGTCGCTCGCCGTCATCCTGATGCTCCCGCTGGCGCTCGAGCTCGGCACCGACGTTCAGGAGCTCGCCGGCGCCGCGATCGCGGCCTGCATGGTCCAGGGGTTCGTGCACTGGCTGCTGCGGCGGCGGGCGGAGGCGGTGCGGCGCGAGCTGATCGCCGAGGTCCGGGGGCTGTTGCGCGATCGGATCAACAATCACCTGCAGGTGGTGCTCTTCTCGCTGGCGCGAGGCCCCGGGGCTCGGGCGGACGCGGCGGATCGCGCGCGCCTGGCTACGGCGATCGAGGCCGTCGCCGCCGTGTCCCGGACGCTGGCGGAGCTCTCCACCGATTCGCTCCGACGGTGGAAGGAGTACTACGGCGACTCGCTCAGCGCGGCGGCCAGTGCCGCCGGAAACGGAGCGGATTCTGGAACAGATGGGCCGGCAGGAGAAAAATGACGAGGAACATCCCGAACGCCACCAGCAGCCCCACCACCAGCAGCTCGAGCCGCCGCGTCGCCAGGTAGACCACGCTGGTGATGAGCGCGATCGTGAAGGCGAACAGCGCGAGCAGCGCCCGCCGGACCTGCTGGGCCAGGAAACGCTGGAGTTCCAGAGCGTCCCGCGGGTGCGAGCGCACCCGCAGCTCGTCGCGCTCGACCCGCCGCACCAG
Organism: Gemmatimonadales bacterium; assembly: GCA_035699205.1. Lineage (GTDB taxonomy): Bacteria > Gemmatimonadota > Gemmatimonadetes > Gemmatimonadales > GWC2-71-9 > CAVVWJ01. Next base: position 9,906 of record DASSBA010000111.1, on the reverse strand, counting down.
ATCGCGGAGCGTACGCACCGTCGCGAGCGCCTCGAGGGTCCAGTCGGTGACCCGCGCGCGGGGGTCGTCCAGCACGCCCTGGGTGAGCCGGGCCGCCGACCGCGCGAGCACCGGACGCGCCACCGCGAGGACGTTGAAGTTGGGGTCGTAGCGCAGCCCGATCCCCTCCACCAGCACCGCGGCCCGGCCGAAGTAGACCAGGTTCGAGGGCAGCATGAGGGGCCACTGGTAGAAGGTCTCGAGTACCTGCTCGACCACCTGCTGGATCTGCCGCGGCGAGGCGCCCTCCCGGAAGGAGATCGCCATCAGGCTCCGGGCGGCGTCGCGCACCGTGCCCCGGTCCACGTCGGGATCCAGGATGCCGAGCTCGTAGAACCCGTTGATGACCCCGTCCACGTCCTGGCGGATGGCCGCCAGCACGGTGTCCACCAGGCGGCGGCGCGTCTCCCGCTCGACCTGGAGCACCATGCCGAAATCCAGCAGCACCAGCCGGCCCTGCGGGTCCACCAGGAGGTTGCCGGCGTGCGGGTCCGCGTGGAACACGCCATCCTCGAGCATCATCCTGATGTACGCGTCCACCACGGTCTCGATGAGCCGGCCGAGCACCACGTCGCCCGAGGCGATGCGCTCCTGCAGGCGGTCGATCCGCGTCCCCTCCACGTACTCGAGCACCAGCACCCGTCGGGTCACCAGTTCGGCCACCACCTCGGGGACCACCACGCGCGGCTCCGCCTGAAAATTGCGCCGGAGGGTCGCCGCGTTCCGGGCCTCCTCGCGAAAGTCCAGCTCGTCGTGGATGCGCTTGGAGAACTCGCTCACGATGGCGGTGATCGCGCGCGTGTGATGGTTGGGGAAGAGCAGGTTCAGCACGAAGAGAATCCGGAAGGACACGTCGAGATCCTTCCCCACCAGCTCCTCGACGCCGGGCCGGAGGACCTTCACCACCACCTCACGGCCGGCCAGCGAGGCGCGGTGGACCTGGCCCAGCGACGCCGCGGCAAGCGGGGCGGGATCGAAGCGCTCGAAGATCTCCGCCGCCTCGCGCCCGAGCTCCTCGCGCACCACCCGCTCCGCCACACCGGCCGGGAGCGGGGGCACGCGGTCGGTCAGCGTGCCGATGGCGGACAGGTACGGCTCGGGGAGGATGTCCGCCCGCGCGGCGAACACCTGGGCCAGCTTGATGAACGTGGGCCCGAGCTCGGCCAGGGTGGCGGTCAGGCGCTCCGCGCGCCGGCGATGGCGCTCGGCGTCCCGCCGGCGCGGCCGGCCCACGAGGAAGAACCGCCGCCGGTCCCAAATGAACGCGAGCACGAACGGGATCAGACGGCCGAAGACGGTGAGCGCGCGCACTACATCACGGGAGGGTCAGAGCAGGAGCCAGCCCGCGAGGCCCAGCAGCAGCACGAAGCCGCAGACGTCGGTGCAGGTGGTCACGAACACCGACGATGCGATGGCCGGGTCCACCCGGAACCGCTCCAGGACCACGGGGATGAAGCCGCCGGCGAACCCGGCCACCAGCAGGTTGCCGGTCATCGCGAGGAAGACGACGAGGCCGAGCCAGCTCCCCTCGCCCGCCAGCAGCGCGACGAGCCCCACGATCAGCCCGATGGCGAGCCCGTTCACCGTGCCGACGAGGACCTCCTTGCCCACCACCCGCACGAACACGTGAGGGGGAATGATGCCGAGCGCGAGGCGCCGGACCGTGACGGCCAGCGCCTGCGTGCCGGCGTTGCCACCCATCCCGGCGATCACCGGCATCCAGACCGCCAGCGCGACCGTGCGCTGCACGGTGCCCTGGAAGAAGAAGACTACCCCGCCCGCCAGAAAGGCGGTGAGCAGGTTGAGGCAGAGCCAGGGCAGGCGGCTCCGCACGGCCGCGCGCCAGCCGGCGGCCAGCGCCTCGTCGGCCGGCACGCCGCCGAACTTGAGCAGGTCCTCCGTGGTCTCCGCCTCGACCACGTCGATCACGTCGTCGAAGGTGATACGGCCCAGCAGGTGTCCCCGGGCGTCCACCACCGCGACGCTGGGAAGGTTGTAGCGGGCCAGCACCCGCGCCACGGCCTCCTGGTCGAGGTCGGGCGTGACGAAGACTTCCGCCGGCTCCATGAAGTCGCGGACCCTGCGCTCCGGACGGCTCACGACCAGGTCCTTGAACGGCAGCACGCCAACGAGCCGCCCGCTCCCGTCCAGGACGAACACCTGGTAGAACTCCTCGACCTCCTCCGCCTGGCGCCGAATCTCGTCCAGCGCCTCGGCCACGGTGGCGGTGTCGCGCACCGTCACCGTGCTGGTGGTCATCAGGCCGCCGGCGGTCTCCTCGTCATAGCGGAGCAGCCGGTCCACCCCGGCCCGGTCCTCGACGACGGAGAGGATCCGCTCCTGCGTGGCGGGCTCCAGCTCGCCGAGGATGTCGGCCGCGTCGTCGTCCTCGAGCTCCTCGACGATCTCGGCGGCCCGCTCGGGCGCCAGCGCGGCGAGGGTGTCTTCGGCGTGCGCCTCCTCGGGCATCTCGGCGAGCGCCTGGCTGGAGAGTTCGGGCGGGAGCGCCTGCACCGCGACGAGGCGGTCCTGCTCGTCGAGCGCGGACAGCACGTCGGCCAGGTCGGCGGGCTCGAAATCGCGCGCCCGGCGGACGAACACGGTGATCTCCCCGGTGCGCACCAGCTCGATCATGCGCTCCACCCGGTCGGCGGCCGGGCTCACGCGCCGCCCGGCAGCAGGGTGACCGGCGCGGTGGGGCCGGTGCGGATCACCAGCCGCTCGATCCGCGTCGGCGAGGCCTGGAGCACGTCGAACTCGAGCCCGCGGATGGTGAACCGCTCGCCCGCGTTGGGGATGCGTCCCGCCCACTCGGCCACGCGTCCAGCCACCGTGGTCGAGCGCCCGGGCGGCAGCGGGATGCCGAACCGCTCCTCGAGCGCCTCCGGCGGAATGTTGCCGTCGGTCTCGAACAGGACCGGCCCACCGGCGGGCGCCGAGCGGACCTCCTCGTCGTGCTCGTCGTAGATCTCGCCCACGAGCTCCTCGAGCAGGTCTTCCAGCGTCGCGATGCCGAGCGTCCCGCCGAACTCGTCGAGCACCACCGCCAGATGGCGGCGCTCGCGCTGCATGTCGAGCAGCAGGTCGCCGCAGCTCCGGCTCGCCGGCGTCACGGCCACGGGGCGCACCGGCAGCGGGTCGCCGGGCAGGAGCTTGAACAGATCGAAGGCGTGCAGCATCCCGATGATGTCATCCAGCGTCTCGCGGAAGACCGGGATACGGCTGTAGCCGCTCTGCGAAAAGACGGTGCGGATGTCGTCGAGCGCGGCGTGCTCATCGATGGCGACGATATCGGTCCGCGGCGTCATGACCTCCCGCACCGGACGCACGCTGAAGGCCATCACGCCGCCCACCAGGAACAGCTCGTCGTCGGCGCGCAGCCCGACCGCGGCGCCTTCGCGCCAGATGGAGCGGAGGTCGGTGGGCCGCGTGGCCGTGCGGGCCGGCAACAGGAGCCCGAGCACGCGGGCCCATGGCCGGAGCAGCGGGATGACCCGGTCCGCCACGGACTCGGCCCGGGGCTGCGTGAGCCAGCGCGGGACGAGGTAGGCGGCGAAGAGCACCAGCGGCACCCCGATGACCGCGAGGACCACGACCACCCGGGGCGCGCCCGAGCCGGTGAACAGCCCCGGCAGCGCCGCCCCCACGAGGAGCACGCCGAGCGAGGTCGTCGCCGACGCGGCGGTCAGATAGTTGTCCACCCGGCTCAGCCAGGCGAGCGACGGGGTGGCGCCCCGGAGCCGCCGGCTTACCGCCCGGGTGAGCTCGGTGCGGCTCACCGTGATGAGCGCCGCGCCGGCGGTCGCCCCGAACGCGGCGACGCCGAGCCCGATCGCGATGACGAGCCAGATCATGGCAGCACCCGCGCGGGGCTGCCCAGCGGCGCCTCCACCTCCGGCCGGTACACCGCGACCCGGCGCACCCGCCGCCGGATGACCTGTTCCACCACCAGGCGATAGCCGTCCAGGTCGATCGCCTCACCCGCCCGCGGCACCCGGCCGAACTCCGCCAGCACCAGACCGCCCACGGTGCTCACGTCTTCGCGGTCGAAGCTGTGGCCCAGCACCGCCTCGAGCTCGGAGAGGGCCACGCCGCCCTCCACCCGGAGCTGGTCCTCGGCCACGATCTGGATGGGGGCCACCTCGTCCGTGTCGCGCTCGTCCTGGATCTCCCCGACGATCTGTTCGAGGATGTCCTCCAGCGTCACGATCCCGGCCGTACCGCCGAACTCGTCCACCACGACGGCCAGATGGCTCGGCCCGCGCTGAAAGTCGCGCAGCTGGCGATCGAGCGTCTTCCCCTCGGGAACGAACGCGGCGGGCCGGATGAGCGTCTTCCACGACGTCTCCTCCTGCCCGTTCGCCGCCAGGATGTCCTTGGCGTAGATGACTCCGGCGACGTCGTCGGGGTGCCCGTCGTAGACCAGGAGTCGCGCGTGCGCGGAGGTGTGCAGCGTCGCCGCCACCTCCTCCCGGTCCGCGGACGAGTCCACGGCGATGATGTCGATCCGGGGCGTCATGACTTCCGCCACGGTGGTATCCGCGAGCGAGAAGACGCCGAGCAGCATGTCGCGTTCGACGGCGCCGGCGTGGTGGGCGGGCTCCGCGGCGCCGGTACGGGCACGGGTGTCGGCCCAGGCGGTGAGGCGGAGCAGGAGCCGGAACGGCGCGAGCGTCGCGGCCGCGCCGCGGCGGGCGGGCGCGGTGAGCTCGGGCGCCACCGCGGCCAGCAGGCGCGGCAGCAGGTCGCCCAGGACCCAGACGAGGCCCGCCGCGAGCAGCAGCCGGACGAGTCCCGCCGACGGCGAGCGGGCCCACCACACCACCGCACCACCCGCGGCCGCTCCGGCGAGGACGAGCAGCGCGAGGTGCGCCACGTGCAGGTTGCGCGACAGGGTGCCGGCGCCCGCCTCGTTGGAGAACTCCCCGCCGAGCGCGCGCGGCAGGTCGGCGTCCGACTCGGCCGCGAGCGCGAGCCAGGCCGCCCACAGCGTGAGTCCCGCCGCCAGCAGCGGCGCGATGAAGAGCTGCAGCATGGCCATCATGCGAGCGCCGCCACGTAGCGCTCCTGGCGCCGCCACATCGGCGAGGTGGCGCGGCCCTCGCCCTCCGGGTGCTCCCGGCCGAGCGCGTGCAGGGTACCGTGCACCACGAGGCGGATCAGCTCCTGCCGGAGGGGAATGCCCCGGGCGCGCGCCTCGCGCCTGGCCACCCACGCGCACAGGTAGACGTCCCCGACGGCCCGTCCGGCGGGATCGGTCAGCTCGAAGCTCAGCACGTCGGTGGGACGGTCGCGACCGGTGTGCTCGGCATTGAGCCGGCGCATGGCGTCGCGCCCGAGGAAGGTGATGGAGATCAGCGCCCGGCGGCGCTCGCCCCGGAGGACGGCGGCCACCACGCGGCGGACGAGCGGCGCGGGCAGCGGCAGGCGGCGGCCGCTCACCACCACCTCACTGCCGCTCGACGGTCTGGAATTCCGGCGTGATCCCGCCGCTGGCACGGGGATATCCGATCCGCTTGTGGTAGGTGCCCGACATGACCCGCGCGAACTCCCGCTTCACCCGGTCGAGGTCCCGCAGGGTGAGCGGCGCGTCGTCGAGCTGCCCCGAGGCGAGCTTCTGCTGGACCAGCAGCTCGATGGCCTCGCGGACGTTGTCGGGCGTTTGCGCCGGGAGCACCCGCACCGCGGCCTCGGCCGAGTCGGCGAGCATGGCCACCGCGGTCTCGCTGCTCTGCGGACGCGGGCCGGGATAGCGATAGTCGGCCGGGTTCGGGCCGCCGTCGGTGGAGCTCCGCCGGGCACGCACGAGGAAGTAGGTGATCTCGGTGGTGCCGTGGTGCTCCGGGATGAACGCCTTGACGACCGGCGGCAGTCCGGCCGCCTCGGCGAGCGCGATCCCGTCCAGCACGTGCTGCCGGATGATCCGCGCCGAGTCGATCGGCCGCATGTCGTCGTGCGGGTTGGGGCCGCCGCCCTGGTTCTCCACGAAGAACCCCGGGGCGGTGAGCTTCCCGACGTCGTGATAGTAGCATCCGACCCTGGCCAGCAGGCCATTGGCGCCGATGATGTTGCAGGCGGACTCGCACAGGTTGGCCATCGCCAGGCTGTGCGCCCAGGTGCCCGGCGCCTCGAGCGCCAGCCGCCGGAGCAGCGGCCGGCCCAGGTCCGACAGCTCCAGCAGCGTGAGGTCGGTGGTGATCCGGGTGGCCGACTCGGCCAGCGGCATCATCAGCATGGCGAGCGCGGCGCTCGCGAGCGCCATGAGCGCGCCGAGCAGCGCGCTGGCCACGATCGTGATCGTGGCCCAACCCTGCAGCAGCCCGATGGTGATCGAGGCGAGCACGTCGGCAGCCGCGATCAGGCCGACCGTGAGATACAGGTGACGCCGGCGGCGCACCGCCCGGACGCCGATCGCCGCCGCGACGCCCCCCACCAGCCCGAAGAAGAGGATCCCGCTCTCCCTCAGAGCCCACTGGCCGTCGAGCAGCACCGCCAGCGTCAGCGCGGCGAACACCCCGGCGCGGCCGTCGTAGAGCAGCGTCACCAGGATGGCCGCGAACGGAATCGGCACCAGCTCCGGCCGGATCGGAAGGATGCTGGTGGTGCCGGCGGTGATGAGCACGACGAGGGTGAAGAGTGCCCCGAAGAAGACCATCTCCCGGAGCTCGCGGTACGTCCCCCGCCGGTAGAACAGCATCAGCAGCCAGAAGACGCTCAGCACGAGCGCGTTGTAGAGGAGCCCGCCCACCGCGCCGGCCGTCCAGAACAGCTCCGATCCGCGCCGCTGGAGCTCCTGGTGCAGGCCGATGAGCTTGGCCCGCACCTCCTCCGTCACCGGCTGCCCCGCGGCGATGATCCGCTCGCCGGCGCGTACGCCGTAGCGCACCGGGTCCACGCTCGCGCGGAGCTGCTCCCGCCGGGCGCTGGTGACCGTCAGATCGGGGACGATCGTGGGATGATAGAACGCGCCCACCACCCGCCGCAGGGTGCGCTGCCCCACCGGGTCCTCCACGATGGTCCCGGCGACTTCGGCCTGCTCCATGAGGTCGGCGAAGGTGAGGATCGAGTCCCGCGACACCACCCGGTCGGTGTCGTTCCGCCGCAGCGTGATCTGGCGGCTGGGCTCCCCGCGGATCACGCCGGCATCGGCGACGCCCCTGGAGAGCGTCTCGCCCAGGAAGTGGGTGACCAGCTCCCGCATGGCGTGGCGCCGGGTGGAGTCCGCGAGATAGCTGGTCTCCTCCGGCCCCAGATGCGCCTGCGTGGCTGCGACCGCGCGCATGAGCTCCGGCCCCTGCGTGCTGGCGCGGTCGAGATCGGAGAAGAAATCCCGGGTGGCCGCCAGCGCCGAGTCGTACGCCGTGGGACTGAAGCGGTAGACGGGTTGGGCGGTGAGCGCGCGCGACTCGCCTTCGCGCGCCATCTCGTCGGTGGTCTTGCGGACCTGGAAGGGGAACGGCGCGACCACGCTGCGCTCGGCGGCCTGGCCCACCTCGGGCACCCGTGAGAGCACACCTCCGGGCGGCGGGAACAGGGCGTAGGTGATCAGGGCGACCGCGAGCAGCGGCAGCCACCGGACCGCGTGGAACTTCACCCGGTCACCGACCGACTCCCCCGCGGGGACACGGGACGCCGCTCGGCGGGCCATCAGCCGTTCTGATCCTCTGCGTACGCCTTGATGATCTCGCGCACCAGCCGGTGCCGCACGACGTCCGCTTCGTGCAGATAGCAGAACGCAATCCCCTCGATGCCCGGCAGCACGCGCTCGACCTGGACCAGGCCCGAGTCCTCCCGGCGCGGCAGGTCGATCTGGGTCTTGTCGCCCGTCACCACGGTCCGGCTGTTCACGCCCAGGCGGGTCAGGAACATCTTCATCTGCGCGCCGGTGGCGTTCTGCGCCTCGTCCAGGATGATGAACGCGTCGGCCAGCGTACGCCCGCGCATGTACGCCAGCGGGGCGATCTCGATGGTCCGCGTCTCCAGCGCGCGCTGCACCCGGTCGTGCGGCATCATGTCCTCGAGCGCGTCGTACAGCGGGCGCAGATACGGGTCCACCTTGGCCTGGAGGTCGCCGGGCAGGAAGCCGAGCGATTCGCCGGCCTCCACCGCGGGCCGGGCCAGGATGATGCGCTTGACCCGCTTCCGGGCGAGGGCCTCGACCGCCTTGGCCACGGCCAGGTAGGTCTTGCCCGTGCCCGCGGGCCCGATGCCGACCACGATGTCGTGGGCGGTGATCGCCTGCAGGTAGTCGCGCTGGCCCTGCGTCTTGGGGATGATCGCGCGGCGGAGGCCGGGCAGCACGATTTTCCCGTCGCCCGCCGGCGCCGGCAGCTCGCTGGGCGGGCCCTCGGAGGCGAGGCGGTAGACGTCGTCCGGCGAGACCGGCTCGCCCATGCGGGCCAGGTCCAGGAGCCCCTGAACCACAGGCCCGGCACGCTCGAGCTGCTCGGTGGTACCGGTCAGGTTCACCGCGTCCCCGCGGAAGGAGACGCGGATGCCGAGGGTCCGCTGGAGCTCGAGCAGGTTCGCGTCGTTCACGCCCGCGAACAGCAGCGGGTCCGCGCCCTCGGCGGAAATGTGCTGATGGCTGTCGTCGGCCATGGCTAGTCGTCGATCGGTTGCAGGTGAAGCGCGCGCAGGTCGGCCGGGTCCACCGGCGTCGGCGCGCCCTCGAACAGCGCCCGCGCCGCCGTCGTCTTGGGGAACGCGATCACGTCACGCAGCGACGAGGCCCCGGCGAGCATCATGGTGATCCGGTCGAACCCGAGCGCGAACCCCCCGTGGGGTGGCGCGCCGGCGGCGAGCCCGTCGAGCAGGAAGCCGAACCGCCGCCGGATGTCCCGGTCGGGGACCCCCAACAGCTCGAAGATGCGGCGCTGCACCGCGGGATCGGTGATGCGGATGGACCCGCTGCCGAGCTCGTTGCCGTTGTAGACCGCGTCATAGTGCAGCGCGCGCACCCGCGCCGGGTCCCGTGACAGCATGCCCAGGTCCGCGGGATGCGGCGCGGTGAAGGGATGGTGGGCCGGCACGTGCTGACCGGTTGCGGGGTCGTGCTCGAACAGCGGGAAGTCCACGACCCAGCAGAAGGCGTGCTTCGTCGCCGGCACCACTTCCAGGCGGCGGGTGAGCGCCGTGCGCACGGCGTGGAGCGCGGGAGAGGTGACCTCGTCCGGACCCGCCACCGCGAGGAGCAGATCCCCCTCGGCCCCGCCGAGCGCGGCGAGCAGCGCCGGCCCAGCGGCCTTGACCCCCTGCCCTTCCCAGCCCGACGTGGTCCGCCGCGCCCAGATGAGCCCGCCGGCCCGGGCCTCGCGAACGGCGGCGGCGAGCCCGTCGAGGTCCTTGCGGCTGAGCGCGGCACCGCCAGGAAGGATGATGCCGCGCAGCCGGCCGCCGGCCGCGAGCGCCTCGCCGAGGAACGGCGCGGCGTCGGGACCGAGCATCGGCGTGAGGTCGCGGATCTCGAGGCCATAGCGGAGGTCCGGCTTGTCGATGCCGTAGCGTTCCAGGGCTTCCCGGTACGCGAGGCGGGGAAACGGCCGCGCCACGTCGATCCCGCCCGCCGCCCACAGATCCGCGAGTACCCGCTCGACGACCGACTGGATGTCCTCGGCGCCGACGAAGGAGGCCTCGAGATCGATCTGGGTGAACTCGGGCTGCCGGTCGGCGCGCAGGTCCTCGTCGCGGAAGCAGCGCGCGATCTGGAAGTACCGGTCGTAGCCAGCCACCATGAGGAGCTGCTTGTAGATCTGCGGCGACTGCGGCAGCGCGTAGAACTCGCCCGGATGGACCCGGCTGGGGACGAGGTAGTCCCGCGCGCCCTCGGGCGTGGGCTTGGTGAGGATCGGCGTCTCGATTTCCAGG
>DASSBA010000110.1:0-4199 GCA_035699205.1 Gemmatimonadales bacterium | reverse complement strand
TCTCTTCCTCTGTGCGGCACTCGCCAGCTCGGCCGCCGCGCCGGTCCGCCTCGCCCAGCCAACCGGCCAGGTCGAAGGCCACGTCCGGGACGGGGAGGGGATCCCGCTCGCCGGCGCGCGGGTGCAGGTCGTCGGCACTTCGCTGTCGGCGCGCACCGACTCGAGCGGCTTCTACCGGCTCGCGGCAGTCCCCACCGGGCCGGCCACCCTGCGCGCCACGCACGCCGGCTACCGGTCCGCTGACGGTACGGTAACCGTCAGATCGGGTGCCACGGCCACGCTCGACTTCACCTTGAGCCAGACCGTCGCCCTGCGCGAGGACGTGGCGGCCAACCCCGAGCCGTCCGCGAAGGACCTCGATCATGCGAGCCGCGTCACCTCGGCATACGAGCTCAGGCGCGAAGCCAGCCCCATGGTCGGCCACGCCGCCCCGATGTATCCGGAGCCCTGGCGCCGCCAGCAGGAGCCCGGCAACACCGAAGCCTACAACACGATCAACGAGAACCGCTTCCTCGCCGCCGTCGCCAACCCGCTCTCCACTTTTTCCATTGACGTGGATGCCGCCTCCTACAGCAACGTCCGCCGCTTCCTCGGACAGGGTACGCTTCCCCCGAAGGACGCGGTGCGGCTCGAGGAGATGGTCAACTACTTCCCGTACCGGTATGCCGACGAGACCGGCCGCCATCCCTTCGCCGTGAACACCGAAGTCGGCCCCTGTCCCTGGGCGCCGGACCACCGCCTGGTGCGGATCGGCCTGCAGGCGCGCCGTGTCGCCACGCGCGACCTGCCGCCGAGCAACCTCGTCTTCCTGATCGACGTCTCGGGCTCCATGCTGTCGCCCGACAAGCTGCCGCTGGTCCAGCAGGCATTCCGGACGCTCGTCCGCGAGCTGCGAGCCGAGGACCACGTGGCGATCGTGGTGTACGCCGGGGCCGCCGGGCTCGTGCTCCCTTCCACCAGCGGCGCCGACAAGGCAACGATTCTCGAAGCCATCGACCGGCTGCAGGCCGGCGGCTCCACCGCGGGCGGCGCCGGGCTCCGGCTGGCCTACGACGTGGCGCGCGAGCACTTCGACGCCGAAGGGAACAACCGCGTCATCCTGGCCACCGACGGCGACTTTAACGTGGGGGTGAGCTCGGATGCCGAGATGGTGCGGCTGGTGGAGCGGCGGCGCGAGGAGGGGACGTTCCTCACCGTGCTCGGCTTCGGCGCCGGCAATCTCAAGGACTCGAAGATGGAGCAGATGGCCGATCACGGGAACGGCCACTACGCCTACATCGACAGCTTCCGCGAGGCGCAAAAGGTGTTCGTGCAGGAGTTCGGTGGCACGCTGTTCACCGTGGCCAAGGACGTGAAGATCCAGGTGGAGTTCAACCCCGCCCGGGTGCGGTCCTACCGCCTGCTGGGCTACGAGAATCGGCTGCTGGCGCGGGAGGACTTCGCCGACGACCGGAAGGACGCCGGCGAGCTGGGCGCGGGTCACGCCGTGACGGCGCTGTACGAGGTGGTGCCGGTCGGCGCCGATCCCGTGGCCCTGGGTGAGGACAGCCTCACCTACCAGCAGGTCACCGTCCGGCCCTCGGCGCGCCGGAGCGGCGAGCTGCTCACCGTGCGGCTCCGCTACAAGGACCCGCGGGGCACGACGAGTCGCCTGCTCGAGACGCCGGTACTGTACCGCGAACGCGCAGAGGCGTCCGAGGACATGCGGTTCGCTTCGGCGGTCGCCGAGTTCGCGCTGCTGCTCCGCGAGTCGGAGCACAAGGGACGGCCCAGCTACGAGCAGGTGCTCGCGCTGGCCCGCGGCGCGCGGGGCGAGGACCCGCAGGGCTATCGCGCGGAGTTCATCGGGATGGTGGAGACGGCGAGGGCGCTCGGTGGTGGGGCGCCGGCGGAGTGAGGCGCCGTTCGAGCGCGGCGAACTACATCCTTCGGTCGCCGCGCTCCCGCGGGATGAGAACCGAGTCGCGTTGCGACTCAGTCGCCGAGCTGACACGAGGACTCGAGGCGGCAGAGCACCAGTCCGGCCGCGAGGGTGATGGCTCCGCCCGGTGCGACGCTCTTCCAGAGTCCGGCCGAGGGGTTGCCCAGCCGGAGCGAGTCCACCGCGCCGCGAGCAACCGCGACGCGGCAGCTGTCGCAGCCGGGCGGTTGAGTGAAGCGCACGCCGCTGGAGGATCCTAGGGGGTCGCCGCCGTCGAGTCCGCCGGCACCGACTTTCGAAACGCGCCGCCGATCAGCGCGCCGGTGATCCCTCCGATCACCGCTCCCACCCCGGCGCTGCCCAGGGCCGTGCCGAGGCAACTCGTCCGTGTTTCACTGAGGTCGTGGCACAGCGCGTATCCGAGTGCGCCGAATCCCACGCCACCGATGGTGCCCCCGATCAGCAGCCCCCGCTTCCAGTGGGTGGGGCGAATGATCTTGGGCGTCGTGTCCGGGGTGAATTGCATCGGGGACGGGGGCCGGGCCGCGAACAGCTCGGAACGACCAGGCCCACGGAGGCTTTGGAAGCCCTGTGCGACGGACGGCTGTGCGGCCACTGCCATCGCGAGCACGACCAGAACGAGACGAATCACAAGGCCCTCCAGCGGCTATCAGGTTCACCGATACCGGTTCACGTCTTGGACATTCTGCGGGCTTGTCCGTGTTGCTTCCGTGTCTTCCATGCTTCCGTGGTGAATCGTTTGTCGCGTTGGTCGCCGGCGAACCCGGCCCCCTAGCGCGCGGCGCGACCGCCGAACCGCAGCAGCCCACTTCCGAAGACGATCATCCACAGGGGCAGCAGGTAGTTATTCAGGGAAGCGATGGGAGCGACGACATCGGTGACATTGCGGAACATGCCGATCAGACCTGCTCCGGCCGTGCCGGCGCCGAGATACCCCATCCAGCGGGGAAACCCGGAGTTCCGCGCCAGCATGGCCAGCGCCGAGAGCAGGAAGAACAGGTTGACGCTGAGCTCGCCGAGGAACTCGCCGATGTAGTTGCCGAGGTAGCTGTTGAGGCCGGTGAAGACGGCGGCGAGCGCCGTCCGCTCGAGTCCATCCGCTCGGACCCAGGCCTCCGCGAGCGTCCAGTGAACGCTGGGCCAGCGCAGGAGGCCGAGCATCATGCTGAACGCGGCCATGACGGCGAAGAGCATGCCCATGCGCACGCTCCCTTCACGCACGGTCCGGAGAGCGTGGAACACCGCGACGCCGGCCGGAATCCAGAGGATCGGCAGGAAGCCGTAGACCGCCCACACCGCACGGCCGGTGGCCCCCGTGGCGAGCAGCTTGGGAAGCACCTCCGCCGCGCTGCCGTCGAGAACGGCCGGGTAGTCGAACCGTGCCGCGAGATAGGCAAAGACGCCGAGAAATGCCACCGCGGCGCCGATCAGGGCGATCCCGCCCGCCCGGATGCTCGGGTGTTGCCGCGGCGTCGTCACTTCGTGGCTGCGCCCGATGAATCAGGCCCAGCGCCTGAGCCAGTGGGGATCGAGCACCTTGGGCGCGACCGGCCGATCACCGTGGCCATACCGCCGCGTCCGAGCTCACGCTCGATCCGGTAGCGCTCGGCCAGGGACGCCTGAGGGTGATCGAGTTGCGTCAAGGGGACAGGGTGAGCAGCCAGCGAGCCACCTGGTCCCAGCCGTGCGTCATGCTCAGGGGTACCCGCAGGAGCTGCACTGCCAGCACCGCCCCGCCGGCCATCCAGTAGACCGGGTGCACGCGACCTCTCGTCCGGCGGTCGTGAATCATGCCGGCCACGATCAGGAGATCGACGAGAAGACCGGGCATCACCGTGACGGTCACCGGCGGCTGGGGCGCCGGCCCGACCGCGCCCGCCGCCCGCGGCGGTGCGAGGAAGTACACGAACCAGCGGCCGGCGCCGGCCTGCAGGAGCGACACGCTCGCCACCAGCAACAGGCGCTTGTGTACCTCCGGCCTCCTGGTAGCCAGGAGCGCGGCCGCCACCAGCACCGCGAACATCAGGATGCCGGTGACCGGCACGCTGGCAAACGCCCGAGCCAGATCGCCCTGGCCGGCGGCCTCCCGGAGCTTCATGCTGTGGATCGCCATGCCGAGCCCCACGAGGACCATGGCCGTGGCGAGGGCGACACCCGCGACGCCCATTTCCCGGTGGCGTACGAGCCTGCCGCTCGCGACGAGCGACGCCTGCCCCACGAAGAACGCCATCCAGCCGAAGAAGAGCACCGCGTGGAC
>DASSBA010000109.1:0-14755 GCA_035699205.1 Gemmatimonadales bacterium | reverse complement strand
CCCACGGCCAGGCCGGCCACCAGCGCCGTGAGGTGCAGCGTCGTCCGCCAGTGGGACTGCAACGCCTCCTTCAGCGGCGACCGGGACGGCGCCTGGTGGGGCACCCGCTCGAGGTAGTAGCGCCGGATGGCGATGCCCCCGAGACCCACACCGATGCCGAGGATGAACGGAATGCGCCAGCCCCAGGCGAGGACCTCCTCGGGCGACAGGACGGCGTTCACGATCGCGCCGGCCGCCGATCCGAGCAGCGTGCCCGCGAAGGCGCCGACCGGTCCCCAGCTTCCCATCCACCCGCGGCGGCCCGGCTCGGCGCCTTCGACCAGGAACACGGACGAGGCGCCGTATTCGCCGCCGACCGCGAGCCCCTGCATCAACCGGAACGCGAGGAGGAGGATGGGCGCGGCGATCCCGATGGTCTCGGTGCCCGGCAGCACGCCGATGAAGAAGGAGGGGAACGCCATCGCCATGACCGACCAGAGCAGCGCCTGCTTGCGCCCGAACTTGTCGCCCACCCAGCCGAACAGCGCCCCGCCCAGTGGCCGCATGATGAAGCCGGCGGCGAAGGTCCCGAAAGCGGCGAGCAGCGAGGCGGTGGGGTTGTGGGCCGGGAAGAAGTGGGTGCCGATCTGCTGGGCGAAGAAGCCGAAGAGGGCGAAGTCGTACCACTCGAGCACGTTGCCGGCGACGCCCGCGATGACGCCCCGGCGGACGGCGCGCGGAGTGTGGAACTCCTGTGTGATCACGCCGGGCGGGATGATCGGAGGGACCGAGGTCATGGTGTCGTCCTCGTGGAAGTCGCATAGCCGATCGCCGCCAGCGCCGCCGAGATCTCCTCGAGGATCGCCGGGTCGTCGATGGTGGGCGGGACCTTATACGCCACCCCGTCGGCGATCTTCTTGATCGTCCCCCGCACGATCTTGCCCGAGCGGGTCTTGGGCAGCCGCTTGACGGCGGTCGCGGTCTTGAAGGACGCGACCGGCCCGATCCGCCGGCGGACCAGCTCGACCAGCTCCGCCACCAGCTCCGCGCGATCGCGGGTGGCGCCGGCCTTGAGCACCACCAGGCCGAGGGGCACCTCGCCCTTCAGCGCGTCATTGACGCCCACGACGGCGCATTCGGCGATGTCCGGGTGCGCCGCCAACACCTCTTCCATCGCCCCGGTGGACAGGCGGTGGCCCGCGACGTTGATCACGTCGTCGGTGCGGCTCATGATCCAGAGGTAGCCGTCCTCGTCCTTGAAGCCGGCGTCGGCCGTGAGGTAGTACCCGGGATAGGTGCTCAGGTAGGTGTCCCGGTAGCCGCGGTCGTTGTTCCAGAGCGTCGGCGAGCAACCCGGTGGCAGGGGAAGCTGGATGACGACGTTGCCGGTGTCGCCGGCGGGGGCCTCGGTCCCCTCGTCGGTCAGGATCCGCACGTCGTAGCCCGGCACCGGCACCGCGCACGACCCGGGCTTGACCGGGAGCAGGCCGAGCCCGACGCAGTTGCTGGCCACCGGCCAGCCGGTCTCGGTCTGCCACCAGTGATCGATCACCGGGATGCCGAGCTGCCGTTCGGCCCACGCGAGCGTGGCGGGGTCGCAGCGCTCCCCGGCCAGGAACAGCGTGCGGAGCCGGCCGAGGTCGTAGCGCCGGATGTGCTCGCCGTCGGGATCATCGCGCTTGATGGCGCGGAACGCCGTGGGCGCCGTGAAGAATGCGCGCACGCCGTGCTGCGCGATGACTCGCCAGAAGGCGCCGGCGTCCGGCGTGCCGACCGGCTTGCCCTCGTACAGCACGGTCGTGTTGCCGTGAAACAGCGGGGCGTAGACGATGTACGAGTGGCCCACGGTCCAGCCCAGGTCGGACGCGGCCCAGTACACCTCGCCGGGCTCGACGCCGTAGACGTGGCGCATGCTCCAGGTAAGGGCGACGAGGTGGCCGCCGTTGTCGCGCACGATGCCCTTGGGATTGCCGGTGGTGCCGGAGGTGTAGAGGATGTAGAGCGGGTCGGTGGCGTGGAGCGGGACGCAGTCCTCGGGCGGCGCGCCTGCGGCGAGGTCGGCCCACTCGTGATCTCGACCCGGTACCAGCGACGCCTCCGCCTGTGGACGCTGGAGCACGATGCAGCACTCTGGCTTGAAGTCGGCGAGCTCGATGGCGCGGTCCAGCAGGGGCTTGTAGGGGACCACCCGATCCAGCTCGATGCCGCACGACGCGGTCAGGATCACCCTGGCGCGCGCATCGGTGATCCGGCTGGCCAGCTCGGGTGACGCGAACCCGCCGAACACCACCGAGTGGATCGCGCCGATCCGGGCGCAGGCCAGCATCGCGATCACGGCCTCGGGCACCATCGGCATGTAGATGACGACGCGGTCGCCGCGCACGACGCCCTGCCGCACCAGCACCCCGGCGAACCGGGCCACCTCGTCGCGCAGCTGGCGGTAGGTGAACGTGCGCACCGTCGAGGTCACCGGGCTGTCGTAGATCAGGGCGAGCTGATCGGCCCGGCCATGCTCGACATGCCGGTCGAGCGCGTTGTAGCAGCTGTTGACCTGGCCACCCGGGAACCACCGGAAGAACGGCGCGCGGGTGGAGTCGAGCACCGCGTCCCACCGGCGGTACCAGTGCACGGCCTCCGCCGCCTCGGCCCAGAAGGCCTCCGGCGCGGCGCGCCAGCGGGCGTAGACGTCGTGATAGGTCGAGGGCACGGACTCAAGCTACCGGGAAATCCGCACCGGGCCAGATGCCGGCCGGCGATGCCGACCTGATCGCCACCAAGCGGACCGGCCGACATCAGGCGGCTCCGCTAATCCCACTCCTCCCGCTCTCGACGGCGTCCCGCCGAGGGTGCATCTTCCAGCGACCCCAAGCACCCGCTCGAGCCGCTCCGCCCACCTCGCGTACGCGAGAGGAGCCCCCATGGGCAGCCTGCCACCGCGCGTATCCGGCGCGCTCTCCGCCCAGTACCGCCTGGAGCAGGAGATCGGCGCGGGCGGCATGGCCACGGTGTACCTCGCCTACGACCTGCGGCACGACCGCCGGGTGGCGCTCAAGGTGCTCCGGCCGGAGCTCGCCGCCGTCATCGGCGCCGAGCGGTTCCTGGCCGAGATCAAGCTCACCGCCAACCTGCAGCACCCGCACATCCTGCCGCTGTTCGACTCGGGCGAGGCCGACGGCTTCCTGTTCTACGTCATGCCGTTCATCGAGGGGGAGTCGCTGCGCGACCGGCTCGTCCGCGAGAAGCAGCTCCCGGTGGCCGACGCGGTGCGGATCGGGACCGAGGTGGCCTCGGCGCTCGACTACGCCCACCGCCACGGGGTGGTCCACCGCGACATCAAGCCCGAGAACATCCTGCTCCACGACGGCCGCGCCCTGGTGGCGGACTTCGGCATCGCGCTGGCCGCGAGCAAGGCCGGCGGCAGCCGGATGACCGAGACCGGGATGAGCCTCGGCACGCCGCACTACATGAGCCCCGAGCAGGCCATGGGCGAGCGCGAGATCACGGCCCGCAGCGATATCTACGCCCTGGGCTGCGTGCTCTACGAAATGCTGACGGCCGAGCCGCCGTTCGAGGGCGCCACCGCGCAGGCGATCGTGGCGCGGGTGCTGACCGAATCGCCCCGATCGCTCAGGCCGCAGCGGAAGAGCGTCCCGCCGCACGTGGAGGCGGCCGTGCTCACCGCGCTCGAGAAGCTGCCGGCCGACCGGTTCGAGAGCGCCAAGGCATTCGCCGAGGCCCTGGGCGATCCGGGCCGCACCATACTGTCGCGTGCGGCGCCGGGGGCCGGCAGCCCCGCCCGGCGGTGGCTCGTGCCGGCGGCCGCCCTGGCGGCGTGCGCCGTCCTGGGCCTCGCGGCAGGATGGATCGCATGGCACCCGCCGTCGTCCGACTTCCCGCCGGTCGTCCTGCGGTACACGGTGAGCCTGCCGGACAGCGCGGCGCTGACCGACGCGCTCGGAGCGCCCATGGCCTACGCTCCCGACGGTTCGGTCTTCGCCTATTCCTCCCGGGCCGGTCTGATGCTGCGCTACGCGGATCGCATCGAAGTCACGCCCGTCGCGGGCGGGCGCCGGGACATCGGGCCGTTCTTTTCGCCGGACGGGCGGTGGCTCGGCTTCGAGGATGGCGCCGCGTTGGTGAGGGTGCCGCTCGCGGGCGGCGCGCCGGTCACCATCTGTGACTCGTGCGCGGGGTTCTCCTACCAGTGGGGCACCGACGACAGCATCCGCTATCACACGGCGCCGGCCGACAACGGCGGCACGCGCGTGCTGATGGCGGTCTCGGCCCAGGGCGGCCGGCCGCACGAGTTCGCCCGGCCCGACAGCGCGTCGGGCGAAGCCTTCCGGACGCCCATCCTGCTGCCCGGCCGCCGGACCGTCGTGTTCGCCATCTACAAGGGCGCCGCCAGCACCCTGGCCGCGGTGGACCTCCACACCGGCGCCGTCGCCCGGCTGGATCAGCCCGGATTCGGGCCCCAGTGGGTGGATGATGGGTTCCTGGCCTTTGGCAACGCGGACGGCACGCTGATCGCGCGCCCGTTCGACGCCGAGCACGTGCGGTTCACCGGACCACCGGTGACGATCGCCCGGGACGTCTCGCAGCCGGACGCCTATTCAACACGGGCCGCGGTATCGCCCAGCGGATCGATCGTCTACCCGAGGTCCGGCGGCGTCGTGCCGAGGCGGCTGATGCTGGTGTCGCGCTCGGGGCAGGCGACGCCGATCACGCCCGACGCGAAGGCGTATGCCTACCCGCGCTACGCTCCCGACGGCCGGCGCGTCGCGCTCTACATCACCGACCCGGTCACATCGAGCCGCGACGTGTGGGTGCTCGACCTGGCGGGGCGGGTGTGGTCGCGCCTCACCACCAACGGCATCAGCGACAAGCCCATCTGGACCCCCGACGGGAGGCGCGTGCTGTACTCGAGCAACGACGACCTGTGGTGGATCACGGCCGACGGGAGCGCCCGCCCCGAGAGCCTGCTGGTGTCCGTGGGGAGCCACTACGCCGGGAGCATCACGCCCGACGGCCGCACCGTCGTGTTCCAGGAAACCGGCAGCTTTACCAGCGGCATCCGCACGCTCGCGTTCGACTCGGTGCCGGCCAGCCGGACCATCATGCCCGCGGCCTTCAACGAGTCCGCGCCCGCGCTCTCACCGGACGGCCACTGGCTGGCGTACCAGTCCGACCAGACCGGGCGGATGGAAGTGTACGTCCAGTCCTATCCGGCGCCCGGTGCCCGCGTCCCGGTCTCGCTCCAGGGCGGCGCCGAGCCGGTGTGGGCCCACAACGGCCGGGAGCTGTTCTATCGCGCGGGGGACAGCCTGATGGTCGCGTCGGTGGCGGTGGCGCCGGCGTTCGCGGTGGCCGGGCGGCGGGCGCTGTTCGGGGGCACGTTCCTGGGCGGCGGCAGCTTTCGGGAATACGACGTGGCGCCGGACGATCAGCACTTCGTGATGATCGCCGGCGGGGCCGCACAGTCGACGCTGGTGGGGGTCCAAAACGTGTTTCAGCGGCTGCGGTATGAGCGAGACCGGCAGCGGTGAGCGGCTCGACGCCGCGTAGAGCATCCGGTGCACGTCGCGACTCGGGGCCTGCGTATCCATCGTCACGGTTCGGCCAGTAGGTGAGCTGGTAAGATCTCCTACCCCGATCTCCGCGCACTCGAAGGCATGTTCAAGTAGGGGTCGGGGTTCGCCCTAGCCTAACGAGGGCAGCCTGCTCTTCTGGTGTGAGGTGTTTCCACTCAGAACGGGGTAGAAACCAGGCGAGAGTAGGAGTTGCGACGCCGAACAAAAGCCCCTAGACAGGCGCGCACATTGTCAGCAGCGGTCTCCGGGCAGAGGCGGCCCGAATCCGTGTCCATTGCTGCAAACCGTATCCGGCCTAACGAACGAGGGAATAGACACCCCGCGCCCCCCGGGCGATGAACCGGACGTCCTCCCCCGGGACGTCTCTGGCGCTGATCCGGGCCCACCCGTACATTCGCGCCGACCCGGCACAACTGAAGCAGCCGGCTACTCGACCAGGAGACTCTTCATGAACAAGCAGGCGCTCGACCAGACGTGGGACCAGTTCCGCCAGAAGTACGGGGTCTACCTCCGTGTCCTCGAGGCGATCCCCGCGGACCGGTACCACACCCATCCCGTCGCCGGCATGCGAACCCCGGCGGAGCTGGCGGTCCACATCTCGACCACATGCGTCCGCGACATTGCCGAAGGAGTGGCCCGGGGACGGATCACGGCCGACGAAGCGTCGGAGGGCAGGATCGCGGCCGAGCTGGGCAACAAGCCGGCGCTGATCGGCTACGCGCGGGAGTGCTTCGACCGGGCGAACGCCGCGGTCGCGCGGATCGGCGACGCCGAGCTGGCCGCGATGGTGCCGACGCCGTGGGGTTCCTCATGGCCCGGGGCGGTTGCCTTTCACATCATGAACGACGAGTTCGTCCACCACCGCGGCCAGCTCCAGACGTTCATCCGGCTGTGCGGCGGAGAGCCGCCGTTCATCTGGGGGTACGCGGACAACGCGCCCGAGTATCAGCCGCGCGCGGTGACGGAGTCCGCGGGCGCGTAGATCAACCCGCGGTGGCGGGCTCGGTGCCGCGCGCCCGCCGCTCCTGCGGCAGCAACGCCGCGTAGATCACCCGATGCACCGGGACTGCCACGCCCAGCCGCTCGCCGAGCCGCACCACCGCCCCCACCTGCGCTTCCAGCTCCGACGGCCGGCCCGCCAGCACGTCGCGCTGCAGGGACGCCGTCCCGTCCGGCGGCAGGCCGTCGATGAACGCCAGCGTTCGCTCGACCGCGTCCGGCGGCAGGGCGATGCCGGCGCGCACGGCTAGCGCGTAGATCTCCTCGAGCGCCTCCCGCAGCAGCCCGCGCGACTCGGGCAGGCTCCGCATCACCCCGACCGGCGCCCGGGTGACCGCGCCGACGCCGCTCAGCGCCGTGATGAACAGGAACTTGTTCCACATCGCCGCCCGGATGTCCGCCGGCACCTCCACGGTGACGCCGCGCGCCCGCGCGAAGGCGGCGCGGAGCGCCTCGGCCCGCGCGCTCGGCGCGCCGTCCAGCTCGCCGAAGGCGACGTAGGGCACGACCCCCAGGTGCCGGATGCGGCCCGGGCCGTCGAGCGAGGCCAGGATGCTGCAGAACCCGCCGAGCACCCGCTCGGGCCCAAGCACCGCCGCGAGCTGGTCGGGGGCATCGATGCCGTTCTGGAGCGGCACGACGAAGGTCCGCTCGCCCAGGAGCGGGCGCAGGGATTCCGCGGCCGCCGGCACCTGCCAGGCCTTCACGCCGAGCAGGACCACGTCCACGGGCCCGACGTCGGCGGGCGTGTCGGTGACCTGGACGGGGTAGAGCCGGAAGTCACCCGCGACGCTGGTGACGGTCAGGCCGTGCTCCCGCAGGGCGGCCAGGTGCGCCCCGCGGGCGATGAACCGGACGTCCTCCCCCGCCTCGGCGAGGCGCCCGCCGAAGTAGCCGCCGGTCGCGCCGGTGCCGAGGACGGCGATGCCGAGTCGAGCCATGGTGCATTGTGGTCGAGGCCGGCGGCGAAGGCAAACCGGGCGCGGCCCCCCGGATCGCCGGCGCTCATCTGCCTGCTCGGCTGAACCGCCGGCGCGATCCGGAAGTTGAACCGCTGCTCCACGAGCTGGCGCACCGCCCTGCCGCGGCGCGTGGCCGGCCGGAACCGCATCTCGCCCAGCGCCGTGCGGACCGACTCGGTGAACTCGGGATCGTCGCTCTCCAGCACCCGAACCGAGGACAGCTCGACCCGGCCGGCCGGGTCCACGACGAAGGTCGCGTGCACGCGGCCTTCCTTCCCCAGCGCGCCAAGCCTGGGCGGATAGACCGGCGCCGCGGTGCCCTCGTAGCGCTCCACCATCCGATCCACCTCGAGCACGGTGAAGACGCTGTCGAACAGTCGGGCCGGCGGGCCGAACGGCGCCAGGCCCACGGCACTGCTCCGCTCGCCCGGGCGCTGCCGGCCGTAGGGGCGGCCGCCGACCTGGGTGCCGCTCCCCGCTCCGTCGAGCTCCGCGCCGTCCGTGGAGAGGCCGCCAGGCCGGCCCCGGAAGAATTCGGTCTGACCAGCGGGAGGCGACTCCCGGCGATCGGGCGGGAGGAGCAGGAACGGCCGGGTCTCGCGCGCGTCGGCGGGGAGGCCGCGGGCGACCTCGATCGCGCCCACGGCGAGCCAGACGAGGCCCACGTGCAGCACGAGGCTGGCGAAGGCGCACTCCGCGGGCTGGAACACACTGTGGTCGGATTCGATGAGGTGGAGGCGCATGCCCGGTCCGCTGGTTGGGACGACACTGCGCTGCATGCATGGAGGACGACGGTCCCCGGCGGAATCGCACCTCATCGCATGATTCGGAGTGGCCCGGCCGGGGGCTGGAAGGCGGGCCGCATGCGCTGTCCATAACCGCGACCGCCAAGCGCGTTATCGACCGAGTTAATGCACAACCAGGAAACCCAGCCATAGGCGGGTGCGGCCCCAGCGGCGCCAGGCTCCGCAATCTGCGCCGCACCAGCCTAGCCAAACCCCCTCCCCGCCCCCATCTTCCTTCGTCTCCCACACATAGGGCCCCATGCCCGAACTGCTCAGCCGGCTCCAATCCGCCCTGGCGGACCGCTACCGTCTCGACCGCGAAGCCGGCGCCGGCGGCATGGCCACGGTCTACCTCGCCCAGGACATCCGCCACGACCGGCGGGTGGCGCTCAAGGTGCTCCGCCCCGAGCTCGCGGCGGTCATCGGCGCCGAGCGGTTCCTGGCCGAGATCAAGCTGACGGCCAACCTGCAGCACCCGCACATCCTGCCGCTGTTCGACTCGGGTGAGGCCGACGGCTACCTCTTCTACGTCATGCCCTACGTCGAGGGCGAGACGCTGCGCGACCGGCTCACCCGGGAGAAGCAGCTCCCCGTCAGCGACGCCATCCGCATCACCAGCGAGGTCGCCGCGGCGCTCGACTACGCCCACCGGCACGGCGTGATCCACCGCGACATCAAGCCCGAGAACATCCTGCTGCACGACGGCCAGGCGCTCGTCGCCGATTTCGGCATCGCGCTGGCCGCGAGCAAGGCCGGCGGGAGCCGGATGACCGAGACCGGCATGTCGCTCGGCACGCCGCACTACATGAGCCCCGAGCAGGCGATGGGCGAGCGCGAGATCACCGCCCGCTCCGACGTCTACGCCCTGGGCGCGGTGCTCTACGAGATGCTCTCGGGCGACCCGCCGTTCACCGGCTCCACGGCGCAGGCGGTGGTGGCCCGGGTGGTCACCGAGAGCCCCCGCTCGCTCACCAGCCAGCGCCACACGATCCCGCCGCACGTCGAGGCGGCGGTGCTGACCGCGCTCGAGAAGCTGCCGGCAGACCGCTTCGCCACGGCGGCCGAGTTCGCCGAGGCGCTCCGGGACAGGGGCTACAGCACCGGCGCGCCGACCGCGGCGGTTCCGGCGGCCGCCGGCCCGCCGCGCCGGCGGATAGGCGCGGTCGCCATCGCGGCCCTTGCGGTGGCGGCGATCGCCACGGCGGCGGCACTCTGGGGCTGGCTCCGGCCCAGCCCCGCGCCGGCGGTGCAGCGCTACAGCGTGCTGCTCCGGCCGAACGAAGGCCTCCGC
This sequence comes from Gemmatimonadales bacterium, assembly GCA_035699205.1. Classification (GTDB taxonomy): domain Bacteria; phylum Gemmatimonadota; class Gemmatimonadetes; order Gemmatimonadales; family GWC2-71-9; genus CAVVWJ01. The sequence continues at coordinate 5,148 of DASSBA010000109.1, read as the reverse complement.
CCATCCGGCATCGCCGGCAACCTGGCCATCTCTCCCGACGGCAACCGCATCGCCTACATCGGCGTCGCCGACGGCGGCACCCGGCTCTGGCTCCGGGAGCACGACAAGCTCCGGCCGCTCCCCATCGCCGGCACGGAGAACGGCCTGAGCCCGTTCTTCTCACCCGATGGCAACCAGGTCGCCTTCACTCTCGCCGGCCGGTCGCTCCGCGTCGCCCCGCTCAACGGCGGCCCGCCGGTGACGCTCACCGACAGCATCAACAGCGCGGGCGGCGACTGGGGGCAGGACGGATACATCTACATCGAGCTGGACGACGGCCTCGGCCGCATCAAGGCGACCGGCGGGCCGGTCGAGCGGCTCTTCACGATGTCCGATGCGAAGCACGAGATCGGGGCCGAGTATCCCAACGTCATGCCGGACGGCAAGGGCATCGTCTTTCGCCGGCGGCTCGCCGGGCAGTCGCCGAACGAGTTCGAGATCATGGAGATGGCGGTGCCGCAGGGCACCCCGCGCGTCATCGCCCGCGGCGTCTACGCCCGCTACGCCGCGTCGGGCCACCTGCTGGTCGTCACCGGCGACGGCAAGCTCCTGGCGATGCCGTTCGACCCGAAGAGGCGCGAGGTGACCGGCCCGAGCGTGGCGGTGATGGACGGCATGCTCCGCTCGGGGCCGTTCGAGGTGAACTTCGCGGTGAGCGCCAACGGAACGCTGGCGTACTCATCGGGCGGCAGCGCGGCCGCGACGACCGCGTGGTGGGTGGGCCGCGACGGCGTCGCGGCGCCGGTAGACACGACCTGGAAGCCCGACGGGGACATCATCACGGTGGCGCTCTCGCCGGATGGCCGCTCGCTCGCGGTCACGCTGACACGGGGCGCGACAGCGGACGTCTGGGTCAAGCAGCTCCCATCGGGGCCGTTCTCGCGGGTCACCTTCGGCGATACGGTCCACCTGCGGCCGGCGTGGACCGGCGACGGGCGGTCGCTGGTGTACATCAACGACCTGGGCTCGGGCGCCGGCCTGCCGGTGATGACCCGGGCCGACGGCACCGGCGCGCCGCGGGGCGTGCTCCAGTCGAAGTTCGAGTTCGCGCAGGCGGTACCGACGGCCGACGACAAATGGCTGCTGCTCCGCCGCTCGTTTGCCGAGCCCGGGGGCGGCGACCTCTACGCGATGAAGGCCGGCGAGACCACGCTCGTCCCCCTGCTCACGACCGGGGCGCGGGAGATGAGCCCGACCGTCTCGCCCGACGGACGGTGGCTGGCCTACGTCTCCAACGAGTCGGGCCGGGACGAGGTCTACGTCCGGCCGTTCCCCGATGTGGCCTCGGCCAAGTGGCAGGTGTCGGTGAGCGGCGGGACGATGCCGGTCTGGGCGCGGAACGGACGCGAGCTCTTCTATCTCAACGCCAAGGGCGAGATGACGACCCTGGCTCTCGCGCCGGGGCCGGGCTTCGCGGTCGGGCAGCCGAAGGTGCTCTTCTCGGCGAGCCCGTTCGTGATCGGCAGCAACGCCGGCGTGTACGACGTGTCGCCGGACGGGCGGCGGTTCGTCATGATCCGGCCGGCGACGGGTGCGGGGGAGTCGGAGCTGGTGGTGGTGCAGAACTGGTTCGAGGAACTGCGGGCGCGCGTCGGGAAGTGAGCGCCGCCGAATGCCAATTCGCCGAACCGCAATCGTGGCGGCCGGGCTGATGGCTCTGGCGCCGCCCGTCGCCGCCCAGCGGGCCGCCATACAGCCGGACTCCGCCCCTGCCCAGATTCGTACCGTCTTGCGTGGATTCTATTCCAACCTGGAGAGTCGGAACTGGGATGCGCTCGCCGCGTACGTTCTGTCGCCGAAGTTGCTGGAGCGCCGGGGCGCCGCGGGAGACGCCGAGACCGTGGCCAGAGACCGGACGCGTACCCGCGAATCGTCACATCCTCCTGCTGCCCCGGTCCCATGTACTTCGAGCAGCTCACCCATGATCGATCAGGCGGCCATTCGGCTCGATGGGGACTGGGCGGAGGTGTCCGTTCCGCGGTGTCGCGGCGGCTCGGCCGGGACGGATGAGTTTCGATTGATCTACTTCGAACGGCGCTGGCGGTTCATCTACACGGACCTGTTCGAGGCGCCGACGAACGTCTCGACTGATCGGTAGTCGTTCTGGGTATGGCCCCACCGCTGCGCAGCCTGATCGTCACGCCAGTCGCCCCGACCCAGCGCCGCACGCTCCGGCTGCTGTTCCTGACCCAGATCGTCGGCGGCGTCGGCATGACGGTCGGCGCGTCGGTCGGCGCGCTGCTCGCCGCGGAGCTCGCCGGCGTCCGGCTCTCGGGCGTGGCCCAGAGCGCCAACGTGGTCGGCGCCGCCCTGTTCGCGCTGCCGGCCGCGGCCATCGTGCAGCGCCGGGGCCGGCGGCCGAGCCTCGCGGCGGGATACGCCATCGCGGCCGCGGGATCGCTCGTGGTCCTCCTCGCGGCGGTGCGCGGCTCGGTGCCGCTCCTCTTCGCCGGGCTCTTCCTCTTCGGCGGCGCCAATGCCGCGGGGCTGCAGGCGCGCTATGCCGCCGTAGACCTGGCACCCGCGGCGGCCCGGGGCCGCGATCTCTCGCTCGTCGTCTGGGCCACGACGCTGGGCGCGGTCGTCGGACCGGCCCTCGCGGCACCCGCGGGCGCGGCGCTCCACGGGTACGGCATTCCGACGCTCGCCGGCCCCTTCTTCCTCTCGGCCCTGCTGTTCGCGCTGGCGGCGCTGCTCCTCCTGGCGCTGCTCCGGCCGGATCCCGCCGTGGTGGCGCGGATGGCCGCCGACACCTCGGGTGCGCCGGCGGCGGGCGCTCGACCGACCGGCGTGGGTGCCGCGCTGCCGGTGATCCTGTCCCGGCCGGCGGCGCGGCTCGGCGTCGGCGCGACGGCGATCGGCAGCGTGGTGATGGTCGCCGTCATGACCATGGCCCCGGTGCACGTCCGGAGCGCCGGGCACGACCCGGCGCACACGCTGCGGATCGTGGGCCTGATCCTCAGCTCGCACATCGCGGGGATGTTCGCGTTCGCGCCGGTGTTCGGCTGGCTCACCGACCGACTCGGCCGGCGGCCGGTCGTCGCCGCCGGCATCGCCCTGCTGCTCCTCGCGTGCGCCGTGACGGGGACCGCGGGACAGGATACGGCGCGGCTCGCGGGCGGGCTGATGCTGCTCGGCCTCGGCTGGTCGGCAACGATGGTGGCGGGGTCCACGCTGCTGAGCGACGCGGTCCCCGCCGAGCTCAGGGCCTCGGCCCAGGGACTGTCGGACCTGACGATGGGGCTGGCGGGGGCGTCGGCGGGCGCGATCTCTGGCGTGGTGGTCGGCGCCTGGGGTTATCCCACGCTCACGCTGCTCGCGGCGTTCGCGACCGGGCCGCTGGTGGCGCTTCTGCTCGCGCGGGCCGGCACGGGCGCGGTGCCGCCCGAAGCGGACCGGGCGCGTGCGGCGTGAGGGGCTCGCCGCTGTCCGGTTTTGCCCCCAGATTCCGATCTCCTCAGTGCAGCCCACATCATTCGCTCTCGCCAGGGGGGACCCATGCGCTCACGTGTTCCGATCACCCTCAGTCTGGTCGCCATCCTCGTCGCCTGTCAGGATCATTCGGGCCCCCTCGCGCCCGAGGAGACATCGGCGGTCCGCGCGCCGGCGGCCGCCAACTTCTCGACGGCCAGCCAGATCGCGCAACTGCGCCGGCTGGTGGCGCCGTTCCACAACTTCGAGACGGCCAAGGCGGCCGGCTGGTCCGCGCCGATCACCCCCTGCTGGGTGGCGGCCGACCTGCCCAGCCAACCCGGCTCCGGCGCGATGGGGTTCCACTGGGGCAACCTCGACTACATCCTGGACGGCGGCGCAGTGAACCTGCTCCAGCCCGAGCTGCTGATGTACGAGCCGGAGAAGAACGGGAAGCTGCGGTTCGTGGGCGTGGAGTACATCGTGCTCTTCTCCGATCACCCGTCCACGGCCGAGCCGCCGACGCTGCTGGGGAAGGAGTTCTCGCGGGTGCCGGAGGCCGGCGTGTGGGGCCTGCACATCTGGGTGGGCCGGCAGAACTCGAGCGGGATCTTCTCGCCCTGGAACGAGAAGGTGAGCTGCGAGTTCGCGGCGGGGGCGACCTCGGCGGGGCATCACCACGGACAGTGACGACCGGAGGGCGGTGTAGGGCAACGTGGCTGCGGGTCGAGTACCTTGAAGCATGCCCTGGCTGCTCCCCTACGCCGACCTCGCTCTCCTCCTCATGCGGTTGCTGGTCGGCGCCGTGTTCGTCACCAGCGGCTGGAGCCATGCCAAGGACCCGGCCACCCGCGGCCGGAGCATCGGCATGTCGGCCGGCTTCACCCGCTTCCTCGGCCTCGCCGAAATCGCCGGCGGGCTTGGCGTGGCACTCGGCGTATTCGCTCAGCTCGCCGCCCTCGGCCTCATCCTCGTCATGCTGGGCGCGATCCAGAAGAAGGTCTTCGTCTGGCATACGGGGTTCTGGGGCAAGCACGGCACCGATGGCTGGCACTACGACCTGATGCTGGTGACGATGTGCCTGGTGATCGCGACCACGGGCGGCGGGCGGTTCGTGGTGGTCTAGGGTCATGGCTGGGCAGCTCCTGCCCGGTTGACCACCGCTGTACCGATCCGCATCGTGACCCGCGCCGACGGTATTTCGTTCCCGGCGATGCCGCGTCGAGCCATGGTGCCTATGAGTATGGTCCCACCGCTGCGCTCCCTGTTCACGGGCGCCGTCCTCGGCATGACAACCGCATGCGGCTCCGACGAGCCGACCTCGCCGGCGCCCACGGGCAGCCTGGTCGTCATGCCTGCGAGCCTGGTGCTGGGGGTCGGGATGTCGCGCCGGCTCTCGGCCACCGTCCTCGACGGGTCGGGGGCGTCCGTCACCGGCGCGAACGTCAGCTTCGCATCCAGCGATCCCGGCATCGCCGCGGTCACCTCCGACGGGCTGGTGAGCTACGCGGGCGCCGGGCAGGCGGAGATCAGAGCCAGCGGTGGCGACCTGCTTGCTGTCGTCCCGTACACCGGATTGCCGTCCGGACACCCGCTCGGCACGACGACTACATCGTTGCGCCTGCCGGGCGATCGTGAGGGCGACGGCCCGTTCGGAGCGGCGGTAGACCGGGACGGCCGGATTCTGATCTCGCAGAC